>NZ_JBEPNF010000009.1:0-142882 GCF_040546085.1 Arthrobacter sp. UYEF21 | reverse complement strand
AGACCCCGGTTCGCGAGGTCATACACGGCCGGCATGAGCTTCTTACGGGCAAGATCCCCAGTCACCCCGAAAAGCACCAACGACGACGGACCGGCGATCCGGGACAACCGACGGTCCCGCGGATCCCTGAGCGGGTTACGCCCCGACCTACCGGAACGCGTCGTGGAATTCCTGCCGTTTTCAGTTTCTGGCATGGTTGCGGTTGAGCCTTAGCTGTCGGAGAGGGATGCTGACCGGGCGCCAAGCGCTGCAATGATGCCCTGCAGCTGTTCGACGCCGGCGGCGCGGTCTGTGAGGTGCAGGCGCAGGACCGGGCGGCCATGACCGGCCAGGACCTGGGCGTCGCCTGCTGCCTGGGCGGAAATCAGTTCCCCGAACGTGAAGGGACGGTCCGGGATGGCCAGGTCTTCGGCGGGAGCGGCGGTAACCTGCAGGAAAACGCCGATGGCGGGGCCACCCTTGTGGAACTGCCCGGTCGAGTGCAGGAAGCGCGGGCCCCAGCCGAACGTGACCGGGCGGCCGCTGGCACCGGCGAGCTGGTCGCGGATGCCTTCCAGGTCTGCGAAGGCCAGCCGGTCAAAGTAGGCCTGGACACTGAGGTAGCTGTCGTCGTCGAGCGTTCCCAGCAGGGCGCCAACGGCCTCCTCCGCAGTGGCGGCACCACGGAGCCAGTCACCACCGCGGACCTCGATGGCACCATCTGCAAAGGCAGCCCGCGTGGGTTCGGGCTGTGCATCCAGCAGGCCGCGGGCGGCCACCTTCGCCGCTTCCACGTCAGGCTGGTCGAACGGGTTGATCCCCAGCAGGCGCCCCGCTACGGCCGTGGCGAACTCCCACACCATCATCTGGGTGGCGAGGCCGCCAGCGATGGCCACCTCATTTTCACCGAGCTCGACGTCGGCGTCGGCGGCTACCAGCCGCACCACCAGGACGTCGCCGGCACCGGAGGTGACCTCGGGCGAGGCGGGTCCGGCTACTACCGGCAGGACGCCGGTGCCGAGCTTTCCGGTGGATTCGGCGATGAGCTGTTCGGCCCAGTCGGCGAAGCCCACAATGCCGGAGCCGTCCTCGGCAATGACAATCTTGTTCCGCAGCGGATTGGTTCCGCCCAGGGCCGTCCCGAGGGCCAGGCCGATGTTTTCCGGGGCGTCGTCATTAAGGATCTCGGCGGCTTCCTCGGCCTCATCCAGGAAGGCCTGGATGTCGACGCCGGCCAGGCCAGAAGGAACCAGGCCGAAGGCGGTGAGGGCCGAGTACCGGCCGCCGACATTCGGGTCCGCATTGAAGACGGCGCGGTAGCCGGCCTCGCGGGATGCCTTGTCCAGCGGGGAGCCGGGATCGGTGACGATGATGATGCGGCTCTTCGCATCGATGCCGGCTTCGGTGAAGGCGTGCTCGAAGATCCGGCGCTGGGAGTCGGTCTCCAAGGTGGATCCGGACTTGGAAGAAACCACAATCGCGGTCTCGGCCAGCCGGTCGGCGAGGGCAGCACGGACCTGGTCGGGGTCCGTGCTGTCCAGTACGGTCAGCTCGACGCCAGCGGTGCCGGTGATGACCTCGGGAGCCAGCGAGGATCCGCCCATGCCGCAAAGCACGATGCGGGTCACGCCGTCCGCCTTCAGGGCATCACGGAGCTCCAGGATGCCGCCCACGAGGGCCTGCGAGACGGTGGCCGCCTCGACCCAGCCGAGGCGGACAGCAGACTCGGCCTCGGCGTCGGGACCCCACAGGGTGTGGTCCTTGGCGAAGATCCGGGTGGCGATGCGATCCGCAACGAGGGTGGGCAGGTGCTGCTCGAGTGCCTGCTGCGCGGCACCGGTGGCGTCGTAGCTGAGAGTGCTCATAGTGGGTTAGGAAGCCTTCCGTGCAGAGGCGAGGGCGCCTTCGACGTCGGCCAGCAGTTCCTTCCAGCTGGCCACGAACTTGTCGAGGCCTTCGGATTCGAGGAGGGCTACAACCTCGTTGTAGGAGATGCCCAGGTCGTCCAGTGCGTCAAGCACCGCGTTGGCCTCGGCGTAGGTGCCCGAGATCGTGTCACCGGTAACGACGCCGTGGTCAAACGTGGCGTCGAGGGTCTTCTCCGGCATGGTGTTGACTACCCCCGGGGCGACGAGCTCGGTGACGTAGAGGGTGTCCGGGTAGGCCGGGTCCTTGACGCCGGTGGAGGCCCAGAGCGGACGCTGGGGGAGTGCGCCCGCTTCGGCCAGGACCGCCCAGCGCTCGGTGGCGAAGAGCTCTTCGTAGACCTGGTAGGCCAGGCGGGCGTTGGCCACGCCGGCCCTGCCCTTGAGGGCCTTGGCTTCATCGGTGCCGAGGGCGTCGAGGCGCTTGTCGATTTCGGAGTCCACGCGGGAGACGAAGAACGAGGCGACCGAGTGGATCTTGGCGAGGTCGTGCCCGTTTTCCTTGGCCTGCTCGAGGCCCGACTGGAAAGCGTTGATAACGGCGCGGTAGCGCTCCAGCGAGAAGATCAGGGTCACGTTGACGCTGATGCCTTCGGCGAGGGTAGCGGTGATCGCTTCGAGGCCCTCGAGGGTTGCCGGGATCTTGATGTGGACGTTGTCCTTGTTGACCTTCTTGTACAGGTGCTTGGCTTCGGCGATGGTGCCGGCCGTGTCCCAGGCGAGGCGCGGGTCAACTTCAATGGACACGCGGCCGTCAACGCCCTTGGACACTGCTGCCACGGGGACGAACAGGTCGCAGGCGTCAGCGACGTCGGTGGTGGTGATTTCGAAGATTGTCTCCTCGACGCTGGCGCCGGCGGCTGCCTGTGCCGCGATGGTGGCGTCGTAGTCCGTGCCGGCGGTGATGGCGGCATGGAAGATGGACGGGTTGGTGGTGACACCAACAACGTTCTTCTCCTCGATCAGCTTGCGGAGCGTGCCGGTCTCGAGGCGGCTGCGGGAGAGGTCATCGAGCCAGATGGATACTCCGGCGTCGGAGAGCTGCTGTGTGGGGGTAGTCATGGTGTTATCTCCTAAAATTTGGGTTAGGCCTGCAGGCCGGCGAGGGAGTCCTTGGCAGCGGCGGCAACAGCCTCCGCGGTGATGCCGAACTCCTTGAAAAGGCGCTTGTAGTCGGCGGAAGCGCCGTAGTGTTCGAGGCTGATGGAGCGGCCGGCGTCGCCGACGAATTCCTTCCAGCCCAGTGCCAGGCCGGCTTCGACCGAGACGCGGGCCTTGACGGCGGCGGGAAGCACGGAATCGCGGTAGGCCGCGTCCTGCTTGTTGAACCACTCAACGCACGGCATGGAGACCACGCGGGCGGCAATGCCCTCGGCCTGGAGGGCTTCGCGGGCCTGGACGGCCAACTGGACCTCGGACCCTGTGCCGATCAGGATCACGTCCGCCGGAACGGTCGCGCCGTCCTTGGAAGCTTCGGCGAGGACGTAGCCGCCGTTGGCGACGCCGGCAACGGAACCGAACGTGTCGCCGTCGGCCGCGCCTTCACCACGGGCATAGGTGGGGATGTTCTGGCGGGTCAGGACGATACCGGCCGGGTTTTCGTGGTTCTCCAGCATGGTCTTCCACGCGATGCCTACCTCGTTTGCGTCGCCGGGGCGGACTACGTCGAGGCCCACGATGGCGCGCAGGGTGGAGAGCTGTTCCACCGGCTGGTGGGTGGGGCCGTCCTCGCCCAGGCCGATGGAGTCATGCGACCAGACGTAGATGGACGGGACACCCATCAGGGCTGAGAGGCGGATGGCCGGGCGCTGGTAGTCGCTGAAGATCAGGAAGGTTCCGGAGAATGCGCGCGTATTGCCGTGCAGCGAAATGCCGTTCACGATCGCGGCCGCGGCGTGCTCGCGGATGCCGAAGTGCAGGACGCGGCCGTACGGGTTGCCGGACCAGGCATTGGTCTGCTTGGACGCGGGCACGAACGACGGCGAGCCTTCGATCGTGGTGTTGTTGGACTCGGCAAGGTCAGCCGAGCCGCCCCAGAGTTCCGGCATAACCGGTCCGAGTGCGTTGAGCACTTTACCGGAAGCCGCGCGGGTGGAGACGTCCTTGCCCGCTTCGAAGACCGGGAGGGCGGCGTCGAGGCCGGCGGGCAGTTCGCGGGCCTCGATGCGCTGCAGGAGTGCTGCGCCTTCGGGGTTGGCTGCCTGCCAGGAGTTGAAGGACTCTTCCCACTCCTTGCGGGCGGCAGCGCCGCGGTCAACCACGGAGCGGGCGTGGGCCAGGACCTCCTGGTCCACCTCGAAGGACTTGGCCGGGTCGAAGCCCAGGACCTCCTTGAGGCCTGCGACTTCGTCAGCGCCGAGGGCGGATCCGTGGATCTTGCCGGTGTTCTGCTTCTTCGGCGCCGGGTACCCGATGATAGTGCGCAGCGAGATGATGGACGGCTTGGAGGTCTCGGCCTTCGCGGCGAGCAGGGCGGAGTAGAGCTCCTGGACGTCTTCGACGTATTCGCCGGTCTTAGTCCAGTCAACGCGCTGGGTGTGCCAGCCGTACGCCTCGTAGCGCTTGAGGACATCCTCGGTGAAGGAGATGTCTGTGTCGTCCTCGATGGAGATGTGGTTCTCGTCGTAGATCACTACGAGGTTGCCCAGTTCCTGGTGCCCGGCCAGCGAGGAAGCCTCGGACGTGACGCCCTCCTGCATGTCGCCGTCGGAAGCAATGACCCAGATCGTGTGGTCAAAGGGGCTGGAGCCCTCGGCAGCGTCGGCGTCGAAGAGGCCGCGCATCCGGCGCTGGGAGTAAGCGAACCCGACCGAGGAAGCGAGCCCCTGGCCCAGCGGGCCGGTGGTGATCTCAACGCCGGCGGTGTGCTTGTACTCCGGGTGTCCCGGCGTGAGGGAATCCCAGGTGCGGAGCGCCTCAAGGTCCTTCAGTTCCAGCCCGTAGCCGGACAGGAACAGCTGGATGTACAGGGTCAGCGAGGAGTGGCCGGGTGACAGGATGAAACGGTCACGTCCCAGCCAGTCCGGATCGCGGGGGTCATGGCGCATCAGCTTCTGGAAAAGAAGGTACGCGGCCGGGGCAAGGCTCATGGCCGTGCCAGGGTGGCCGTTGCCGACCTTCTCCACAGCATCCGCAGCCAGGACACGGGCTGTATTCACCGCGCGCTGGTCCAAATCGGTCCATGACAGTTCTTGCTCTTCCAAATGTGGCACGAAAACCGGGCCCCTCTCTGTGCTGATGGTGGGTGGTACACCGGATCCGGTGCGGGACACGCTGAGGTGCCCGCTGCGGTGCGTACCAGCCGTTCACCATCGAAACGTTTGATCTATCGCTCAGACGCAGGCCGCCTGGAAGGCGTTTTCCACTGCGTGCCCTCTACGTGCTGATCTGGTGACAGCTTAGCTCGGTTCCAACGTCGGATCGGCGAAAATCTCACCTTTTGGACGCAATTTCGCGTTATGTGAATGAGTGTTCCGTGCGGTTGAGTTAATCTGCTCGAATCGTCCTGCGAGCAATCATCTGGGCCTAATGCCGGGGCATCTGTTACAAAAGCGCACGGTATGATATTTGGAGGCCGACGCCGGGTAGCCGTGACCCTCGGGGGTTGCGGCGGACTCCAGACATTGCCGGGACCTTCTTCTGATCACTATTGGCGGGCCGCCCGGGCAAACGGCCACATGATCCAGCTGCACCGTCAGACAGAACTGCCAACCAGAACGGGTGACTGCCACCGTGAGCACAACCGATACGCCGCTTAATGCTTCCCGCGCACGGGGGGGAGCCATGCTGGCCCGTAAGGCCAAGGCGTATTTGGCCCTCACCAAACCGCGCGTCATTGAGCTGTTGCTCGTCAGCACGTTGCCCACCATGATTTACGCCGAACGGGGTTTTCCGTCGATCGGGCTGATCCTCGCCACCCTGGTGGGGGGCGCCTTTGCCGCCGGCAGCGCAGGGGCATTCAACTGCTACTTTGACCGCGACATCGACAAACTGATGCACCGCACTGAGAACCGGCCGCTGGTCACCGGTGAGGTGACCCCGCGTGAGGCGCTGATTTTCTCCTGGCTCCTTGGCGTGGCGGCCATCGTGATTCTCTGGTTCGGCGCCAATCCGCTGGCCGCGTGGCTCGGGTTCGCCGCAATCTTCTTCTACGTGATCATCTACACGATCATCCTCAAGCGCCGCACTGCCCAAAACATTGTGTGGGGCGGGGCTGCGGGCTGCTTCCCCGTGGTGATCGGCTGGGCCGCCGTGACCAACACCGTCGAGTGGCCGGCCATCATCCTGTTCATGGTGATTTTCCTCTGGACGCCGCCGCACTACTGGCCGCTGTCCATGCGCTACGGCGAGGATTACCGCAACGCCAACGTGCCAATGCTCGGCGCGATTGCCGGCGCCAAGGTGGTTTCCGTCCAGGTGGTCCTCTATGCGTGGGCCATGGTGGCCTGCTCGCTGCTGATGATTCCGGCCGGCGGTGCAGGTTGGGTCTACACGGTGACGGCTGTCCTTGCCGGGGCGTGGTTCCTCTACGTGTCGCATGCCCTGTACAGCCGGGCGCAGCGCGAAGACATCTCGGACAAGAGGGCCATGAAAGTCTTCCACGGCTCCATCAGCTACCTGACACTGCTGTTCATCGCCTTGGCCGTGGATCCGTTCATCGGCTCCGCCATCATCGGCTAACCGACCGGACGCCCCCCCTCCCACCGGGACGCTCTCTCACTTAATGCATGCATCTTCCAACCCTCCCGCACTTAGTGCAGGAAATTGACAGACCCTCCCTCACCTCAGGTGAGGGAGGGTCTGTCCTTTTGTCTGCGGGAGTGAGAGGGCGTTTGGCCAAAACCTGCAGGGAGTGAGAGAGGGGCCGTCGATGTCCTGCATTGAGTGTGAGAGCGTTTTAAGGGGGAAGTGCCACGGTCCCTCGGAACCGTGGCACTCTGACTTGGCGCGCTTGGCGCGCTTGGGGCGCGCTGCGGGCTACTTGGTCGGGCTGGAATGGGCGACGTCGGCGGCGTTCGTTGCGGTGCTCATCAACAGTGCCGCGCCAAGCATGTGGGCGCCGACCAGCAGGGAAGGGATCCCATTGTAGTACTGCGTGAATCCGATGACAGCCTGCAGGAGCGTGACGGCCATTACCAGGAGCGTTGCTGTCCGGTAAGGGCCCGGTATGGGTCGAGCAAACACCAGTACCAGCGCGAACAGGGTTCCTGCCGTGACCAGGTATGCCGGCACAGCATGGATATGGGAGAAGAGGTCCCAGTCCAGGCCGTTGCGCGGTGCATCGGCATCACCGGCATGGGGACCCGCGCCGGTCACCACTACGCCGAGGATGACGGCCACTGCGGAGAAAATCGCGACGGCGGAGGTCACCGGACGCAGTACGCCCGGCAAGGCGGGGAGCGCGTTGGTGGCAAAACGTCCGGTCCGGCCGTAGGCCCGGTTAACGAGCAGCGTTGCAATGACCACCAAAGCCATGGACACCAGGAAGTGCAGTCCCACCACCCACGGATTAAGGTTGGTCAGCACGGTGATGCCGCCGATCACTGCCTGTGCCGGGATGCTGGCCAACAGGCCCAGCGCCAGCAGGAACAGGTCCCGGCGTTCCTTGCGTAGGTTCCACAAGTACACCAGCATGAGGACTGCAACCGCGGCGAGGGCGAAAGTCAGGAGCCGGTTGCCGAACTCAATGAACCCGTGGATCCCCATCTCCGCGGTGTTGACCAGGGACGTGTCCGTGCACCGCGGCCATGTGGGGCAGCCCAGGCCGGACGCGGTCAGCCTGACTGCGCCGCCGGTGACCACCAGCAGGATCTGGCCAACGAGCGACGCAACAGCAAGGCGCCGCACGCGGGCATCAACGGTACGGGGCAGCCGCGACGCCAGGCGGCCTGCAAACTGGGGGAGGCGTGAAGCCGTGCTCACGGGTATCTCAATTCCACTTGAACCAACGGATGGCTGCTGCTCCGGCAAGGATTGTCCAGATCAGCAGGATAAGGGCGGCACCGAAATTAACAGTGCCGACCAAGAAGGCCTGGCGCAAGGCCTCGCCCAGCGCGCCGGAGGGCAGGTAGTGCACAACCGACTGCACGACGGCAGGCAGCCGGTCAGGGGGAATAACGATGCCGCCCAAAGCACCAAGCAGAATCCACAACAGGTTGGTGATGGCCAGGGTGGCCTCAGGCCGGACGGTGCCGGCGACCAGCAGCCCGAGCGCCGTGAACGCCGCAGCGCCCAGAACCAGCAAGGCGAGGCCGGGCAGCCAGCCGGCGGCCGGCGGACCCCAGCCAAGAAACAGTGCCACCACTGTCACCACCACCACCTGCAGCGCGAGCACAGTCAGCACGGCCAGGACCTTGCCGGCAATAAGCCCCGGGCGGCCAAGCGGCGTGGTGGACAGGAAGCGAAGGACTCCGTAACGGCGGTCGAACCCGGTGGCTATGCCCTGGCCGGTGAACGCCGTGGACAGGGCGCACAGCGCAAGGATGCCGGGAACCGCGATATTTATTCGGCTCCCGCCGAGTCCGTCCAGCAGCGGTGTGACAGTCAGGCCTACCAGGGCGAGCAGCGGCAGCACCACAGCAAGGATCAGTTGCTCGCCGTTCCTGAGCATGGCGACCGCTTCGTACTTGCCCTGCAGCAGGATGCGGCGGAGGAGGGTGGCCGGAGCCTGGCGTAGGGCGGCGTTTGACGGGGCTGTCATCGGATCTCCTTTCCCGAAATATCCAGGAAGACGTCTTCGAGGCTGCGCGCTTCGAGGCTGAGTGAGGTGGGCATGACACCGTGGGCGGCCCACCACGAGGCGAGTGCAGCCAGGTCCCGCGGCGTAAGCGGACCGGTGGCCACGTAGCTGCCGGCCCGTGTCTCGCGGACCGAGATGGCGGCGGGAAACACGCCGTCGAGGTTGAGCCCCGCCTCAGTTTCGAAGAAGAGAGTCCGGATATGTTCGCCCGATTCGACGGCGGGGTCGCGCTGCAGGAGCTGTGCCACGGTACCCTCGGCGACGTTGCGCCCGGCATCGATAATGTAGACGTAGTCGGCCAGCCGCTGCGCGTCATCCATGAGGTGCGTGGTCAGGATGATTCCCATGCCACCGTCCCGCAGCTCAGCGATGAGCTCAAACACCAGCTGCCGCGACTGCGGGTCAAGTCCTGCGCTGGGTTCGTCCAGGAAGAGGACCTCCGGATTGCCAATGAGGGCCGCGGCCAGGGCCAGCCGCTGCTTCTGGCCCCCGGAAAGCCGCCGCACCGACGTCCTGGCGAAGGCACCGATGCCGAGCCGCTGGACGAGATCGTCCACGGACCGGGGCCGTGCGTACATCCCTGCGATGTGGCGCAGGAGCGGAATAGGCCTGGCCGACGGCGGGAGCCCGCCATCCTGAAGCATCACGCCAACGCGGGAGCGCAGGTCAGCCCCCGATCGGCCGGGATCCTGCCCCAGCAGCGAGATGGTTCCCCCACTGCGTGTTTGCAGGCCCTGGGCACACTCGATGGTGGTGGTTTTCCCGGCGCCATTGGCCCCGAGGAGGGCGGTCACCTGGCCGCGTTCGGCGATGAGGGAGACACCGCTCACCACCCGGAGCATCTTTCCATCCAGGCTGGCCAGCGGACCAACATCCTTAATTAACCCGCTGATGGACAGAACCGGGGATTCGGGGGATCGCACCCCAGCATTCTACGGGATGTAGTACTTCGTCCCGTGCTTCGGAGGCCGCCGCAGGTCAGCCTCACCTTACTGGCACGGGGGACTAAATTACGACATGATTGTGTTGTGTATTCCATGACGAACGCTACTGCTGTGCCCTTTGCCGGGCACGGAGCGCCGCGTACCACCCCAGACCGCGGCCACGTTGCCGCTGTGCCGGCGGCGGATCCTGACGAGCGTACCCGGGACCGTGTTCTGGGTGCCGTTCTGGAGCATGGCCCCATCAGCGCGGCGGAACTCGGCGACCTGCTGGGGTTTACGCCTGCCGCCGTCCGGAGGCACCTGGACCACCTTGACCGCAGCGGTGTCATTGAGGTCAAGCGCATCGCCAGGGCCGGTGCTGGCGCGGGACGCCCGGCCCGCCGGTACGTCCTGAGCTCGCAGGGCCAGTCCACGCTTGGCAACGATTACCTCGACATCGCCACCCTGGCGCTCAAGCAGCTCCAGGAGCTGGCGGGCGACGAGGCGGTCCGCGCGTTCGCCGTCGAGCGTTTCGCCGATATGGAACGCCGCTACGCACCTGAGATCGAACAGGCCGGCACGGACATCACTGCCCGGGCGCGTGCGCTGTCCGAGGCCCTGAGCCGGGACGGGTTTGTCTCTTCGGCCGCTTCGATCGAGGCAAAGGCCCCCCTGCCGGCGGCACTGTCCAGCGTCCAGCTCTGCCAGGGACACTGCCCCATCCAGCAGCTCGCTGCCCACTTTCCTGTTTTCTGCGACGTGGAGACCGACGTCTTCTCCCGGCTGGTAGGCGTGGACGTGCGCCGCCTGTCCACGCTGGCGCGCGGTGGGCACGTCTGCACAACCCACATTCCCACAGGCCGGCTGGCTGCCGGGGGACCTCAGGTCCCGCATGCAGCCCCCGCCAGCCTGGATGAAGTAACCAACCAGCAGCAAGAAAGGCCGTGATGACGGACCAACTATCAGAGAAAGCGGTAGCCGAAGACACTGTGATCTCGGAGATTCTGGAAAAGAATCCCGAGCTCCACGGCATCGGCACGTACGAGTACGGCTGGTCCGACAAGAACGACGTCGGCGCCAACGCCCGCCGTGGCATCAATGACGAGGTCGTCCGTGACATTTCGGCCAAGAAGAACGAGCCGGAGTGGATGCTCGACCTTCGGCTCAAGGGCCTGAAGTACTTCGACCGCAAGCCCATGCCCACGTGGGGTGCAGACCTCTCCGGCATCGACTTCGACAACATCAAGTACTTCGTGCGGTCCACCGAGAAGCAGGCCGCCACCTGGGAAGACCTCCCCGAGGACATCCGGAACACCTACGAGAAGCTGGGCATCCCGGAAGCTGAGCGCAGCCGCCTTGTCTCCGGTGTTGCCGCCCAGTACGAGTCCGAGGTGGTGTACCACCAGATCCGCGAGGACCTCGAAGCCCAGGGCGTCATCTTCCTGGACACCGACACCGCGCTGCGCGAACACCCGGAGATCTTCCAGGAGTACTTCGGCACCATCATTCCCGTGGGCGACAACAAGTTCGCCTCGCTGAACACGGCCGTCTGGTCCGGTGGTTCCTTTGTGTACGTCCCCAAGGGCGTCCACGTGGACATCCCGCTGCAGGCCTACTTCCGGATCAACACGGAGAACATGGGCCAGTTCGAGCGGACCCTGATCATCGCCGACGAGGACTCCTACGTCCACTACATCGAAGGATGCACGGCGCCGATCTACACCTCGGACTCGCTGCACTCCGCCGTGGTGGAAATCATCGTCAAGAAGGGCGCCCGCGTCCGCTACACCACCATCCAGAACTGGTCCACCAACGTGTACAACCTGGTGACCAAGCGTGCCATCTGCGAAGAGGGCGCCACCATGGAATGGGTTGACGGCAACATCGGCTCCAAGGTCACCATGAAGTACCCGGCTGTCTACCTCGTGGGCGAGCACGCCAAGGGCGAGACCCTGTCCATCGCCTTCGCCGGCGCCGGCCAGCACCAGGACACCGGCTCGAAGATGGTGCACATCGCGCCGAACACCAAGAGCTCCATCATTTCCAAGTCCGTGGCCCGCGGCGGCGGGCGTGCTGCCTACCGCGGCCTGGTCCAGGTCCGTGAAGGTGCCAAGCACTCGGCCAACACGGTCCGTTGCGACGCGCTGCTGGTTGACACCATCAGCCGTTCGGACACCTACCCGTACATCGACATCCGTGAGGATGACGTGGTGATGGGCCATGAAGCAACTGTTTCCCGGGTCAGCGAAGAGCAGCTCTTCTACCTGATGTCCCGCGGCATGCGCGAAGACGAGGCCATGGCGATGATCGTCCGTGGCTTCATCGAGCCCATCGCCCGCGAACTCCCGATGGAGTACGCACTTGAGCTAAACCGCCTGATTGAACTGCAGATGGAAGGGTCCGTCGGATAACGATGACTGAAATCACTACTGAAAAGGCCCGCATCGGCGCGCCCTCGGCCCAGCCGTTTATTAACGGTTTCACGGAGGAAGGCGAAAGCCTTTCTCCGATCAATGCGGCCACGTCCAAGGCCCCACTGGCCGGCGAAGCGGTCAAACGCCACTCCCACGGCGGCGGCGTCGGTATCCCGGACAGCTCACGCGCCGGCCGGCTGACGTCCTACAACCTGGCGGACTTCAAACCGTTGACCGGGCTCGAAGAGGACTGGCGGTTCACCCCGCTCAAGCGCCTTCGCGGGCTGCACAGCGAGGTTCTGGCAGGTGCCGCTCCAACTGTCACGGTCACCGGCCCTGACCGGGTCACGGTGGAGACCGTAGGCCGGGACGACAAGCGTATCGGCTCAGCAGGCATCCCGGAGGACCGCGTGTCCGCCAACGCCTGGGAGAACTTCGCGGAAGCCACGGTCCTCACCATCCCGGCCGAATTTGAAGCCGACACCGAGATCACCGTCCTGGTCGAAGGCACCAGCACGGCAGCAGCGGCCCAGCACCTGGTGATCGTGGCCCAGAAGTTCTCCAAGTCCATTGTGGTCCTGGCCCACAAGGGCTCGGCCGTGGTGTCCGAGAACATCGAAATCGTTGTAGAAGACGGCGCCGACCTGACCGTGGTGTCGCTCCAAGAATGGAACGACGACGCCGTGCACGCCTCCTCGCAGCAGGCAAAGATCGGCCGCGACGCCAAGCTCAAGCATGTGGTTGTCAGCCTTGGCGGCGACCTGGTCCGCGTCACGCCCTCGGCACGGTTCACGGCTCCCGGCGGCGAAGCGGAAATGTTCGGCCTGTACTTTGCCGACGCCGGCCAGCACCTTGAGCAACGTCTGTTCGTTGACCACGCAGTGGCCAACTGCACCTCCAACGTGCTGTACAAGGGCGCGTTGCAGGGGCGCAATGCCCACGCTGTGTGGGTGGGTGACGTGCTGATCCGCAAGGAAGCCGAGGGCACCGACAGCTACGAAGCCAACCGCAACCTGTTGCTCACGGACGGCGCCCGCGCCGACTCGGTTCCGAACCTGGAAATCGAAACCGGCCTGATCAAGGGTGCCGGCCACGCCAGTGCCACCGGCCGGCTGGACGACCAGCACCTGTTCTACCTGATGGCCCGCGGCATCCCCGAGGATGTTGCCCGCCGCCTGGTGGTCCGTGGCTTCCTGCACGAGATCATCCAGCAGATCAAGGTGCCGGCCCTCGAAGAGCGGCTGACCGAGGCTGTTGAGCGCGAACTCGCTGTGACGAACAACTAGAGGGCGCGGACAGACTGATGACTGACCAGCCAAAGGGCGAACTTGTCTGTAAGACGGATGAAATCCAGCTCAAGCAGGCGCTGCGGATCCTGATCGACGACTTCCCTGTCGCCATCGTCAAGGATTCCATGGGAGAAATCCACGCCATCGGGGACACCTGCTCGCACGCAGACATTTCCTTGTCCGAGGGCGAAGTGGAGGGGTGCATGATCGAATGCTGGGGCCACGGCTCCCAGTTCGACCTGCGCAGCGGTGAGCCGCTCCAGCTGCCCGCCTACGATCCCGTCCCGGTGTTCGCCGTCGAGATCCACGGAGATGAGGTCTACGTGGACTTCACCAACGTCCTCAACGGAGCGGCAGCCCCGAACTTCAGCTAGCAGCATCAGCCGGACAGATCAGCCGCCAGCGGCAATACCACGCAACAGAACCAAACTTCCAGACAAAAACCGCACCGCCGCCGAAGGGCCCGGTGCAGAGGAGAACAAGATTTATGTCTACTCTTGAGATCAAGGACCTGCACGTCAGCATTGACACGGAGCAGGGCACCAAGGAGATCCTAAAGGGCGTCAGCCTGACCATCAAGACCGGCCAGACCCACGCCATCATGGGCCCCAACGGTTCCGGCAAGTCCACCTTGGCGTCCACCATCGCCGGCCACCCGCGCTACAACGTCACGAGCGGCACCATCACCCTCGACGGCGAAGACGTCCTCGCGATGAGCGTCGACCAGCGCGCCCGCGCCGGCGTTTTCCTGGCCATGCAGTACCCCGTGGAGGTCCCCGGTGTCAGCATGACCAACTTCCTGCGCACCGCAAAAACCGCCATTGACGGCGAAGCACCCAAGCTGCGCACCTGGACCAAGGAAGTCAAGGACGCCATGGCCCAGTTGCGCATCGACGCCGACTTCGCCCAGCGCAACGTCAACGAAGGCTTCTCCGGCGGCGAGAAGAAGCGCGTGGAGATCCTCCAGCTGGAGCTCTTCAAGCCGAAGTTCGCGATCCTTGACGAGACCGACTCCGGCCTCGACGTTGACGCCCTCAAGGTTGTCTCCGAAGGCGTCAACCGTGCACACGAAGCGGGCAACATGGGCACGCTGCTCATCACGCACTACACCCGCATCCTGCGTTACATTAAGCCTGACTTCGTCCACGTATTCGTTGACGGCCAGGTTGTCGAAGAGGGCGGCCCGGAACTGGCCGACCGCCTCGAAGAAGAAGGCTACGACCGCTACGCCACGGGCGTCGGCGCAGCCACCATCGCTGCAGCAAAGGCCTAGTTAGGACTTGCCATGACCGAAATCAATGCGGCCCAGACGGGTCTCGAAGATGTCGAAGAGGCTCTCAAGGACGTCATCGACCCGGAACTCGGTGTGAACATCGTGGACCTCGGGCTGCTGTACGGCCTGAAGTACTCCGACGACGACGGCGCGCTGCTGATCGACATGACCCTCACCACCGCCGCCTGCCCGCTCACCGACGTGATCGAGGAGCAGGTAGGGAAAGCCCTGGACGGCGTTGTGGATGACTGGCGCCTGAACTGGGTCTGGATGCCGCCGTGGGGTCCGGAACGCATCACCGACGACGGCAAGGACCAGATGCGGGCCCTCGGCTTCAACATCTGAGTCCGTCCCCACCACCTCCCTAACCTCGCTCCGCTCGGCCATGCGGCCTGCGGCGGCGGAGGCCCCTGCTGAGGAGTACGACGACGGCCGGTCACCTTTTTCGCGAAGGTGACCGGCCGTCGTCGTACTCCCCACCCACCCTAAGTCAGAGGTTGGCAGCCGAGAAGGTGTCGCACTGGTTGATGTCGCCGCTCTGGTAGCCCGTATAGAACCACTTCTGCCTTTGCTCGCTGGAACCGTGCGTCCAGGCCTCGGGTGAGACGCGGCCGGTGGCCGCTTCCTGGATCCGGTCATCGCCTACCGCGGAAGCGGCAGAGAGAGCGTCGTTCAGGTCCTGCTGGGTGAGCGGTTCCAGGAACGGTTGCCCATCCGGACCTGCCTGGGTTGCTGCATGCCGGACCCAAAGACCGGCGTAGCAGTCGGCCTGGAGCTCCACGCGGACTGCGCCTGATTCCGGTCCCTGCGGGTCTTGCTGGCCGCGGTCCAGGTATCCCAGCACTCTCTGGATGTGGTGCCCGAATTCGTGGGCCACCACATATTCCTGGGCCAGGGGACCGCCGGACGAGCCGAACCTGACCACCAGGTCCTGGAAGAAACCGGGATCGAAGTAGGCCGTGGTGTCATTGGGGCAATAGAACGGGCCTACGGCGCTGGAGGCGGTGCCGCAAGCGGTATTGACGCCGGAATCGAAGATGACGGTCTTAGGTTGCGGGTACTGCACGCCGTAGTCCTGCAGGTAGGCCGGCCAGAACGCGTTAAGGCTGTTGACCGTGCCGGTGATCCTGCAGTCCAGGCGGGCGTCGGCGTCTGCACCCGTTTGGCAGGCCGGTGCCGTGCCATGGTTTTGGTCGGGCGTGCCGGCCCCGCCGGTGAGACCGTCCAAAAGGGCAGGGTTAATGCCGAACAGGGCCGCAATGAGCAGGATAAGCCCGCCCCCGATACCGCCGCCCACTTTGGCGCCGCGGCCCATGCCGCGACGGTCCTGCACCTGGGAGGGATCCAGTTGGACGTTGTCATTGAAGCTCATGCAGTCACAATAGCTCTTGCCGGCGCTGCCGAACGGCGCCCGGCCGGTAAAGTTGGGAAGATGCCTTTTCTCGACAAAATCCAGCGCTGGGCTGACGAACGCCCCCATGACACTGCCGTCGTGGTTGCGGGGCGGCGGGTGGGCTGGGCCGAGCTTCGCGACGCCGCCACGGCCGCTGTTCCCGCTGCGGCAGCGGTTACGGTCCTGGCCGAGCCCAACTCCGTCGAGTTTGCTGTCCGGTTCGCCGCGGCCGTGGCCGGGGAGCGGCAATGCGCCGTCCTGGACCCTGCATGGCCGGAGAAACTGCTGCAGGAACTCAGGGAGCGGCTGGACGGCGCAGTACAGCCGGGCGGGATAGCGGCATCGGATGCTTTGGCTGACGGCCCGCCGGAATCGACCTTCCTGATCGGCCTCACCTCCGGCACCACCTCCGTGCCCAAGGCGTTCACCCGTTCGAGGCAGTCGTGGCGGAAGTCCTTCGAGGCGTCCATTGCATTCTTTGGCCTCCGGCAGGACGACGTGACGCTGGCGCCCGGCCCCCTGGCAGCCAGCCTTAACCTCTACGCTCTGGCGGAGTGCCTTTACGCCGGCTCGCAGTTCCAGACGCTGGAGAGCTTCGACGTCGGTGGCGCCCACGCCGCAATTACGCACGACGGCGTCACCCGGCTGGTTCTGGTGCCCACCATGCTGCGGCTGCTGAGCGAGCGCGGGCTCACCGGTGGTGTGGACGCTTCCGGCGTGGGTTCCATCATCTGCGCGGGTTCAAAACTTGATGCCAGGACGCTCAAAGCCGCCCGCAGGTGGGCGCCAAACGCAACGATCTATGAGTACTACGGCGCGTCCGAACTGAGTTTTGTCTCCGGTGCCGGGCTGCCCGCCGGGGAGCTTGACGCCGGCGGCACCGGAATCGGCCGTGCATTCCCGGGGGTTGAAGTCAGGATCCTCGACGACGTCGGTTCCACGCTGCCGGACGGGGCCCCGGGGAACATCTGCGTGCGCAGCGGCATAGTGAGTAACGGCTACCTTTGGGGCGATGACGGCCAGGCCCTGCGGTCATTCGACGGCTGGTTCACCGTGGGGGACCAGGGGTATCTTGACGGCGGCGAGCTGCACATCCTGGGCCGTCGTGCGGACATGATCCTCACCTCGGGGAAGAACGTCTATCCGCACGAGGTGGAGCTGGCGCTGGCGTCCGTTCCCGGTGTTGCGGCGGCTGTGGCAGCCGGGATGCCGGACGATATCCGGGGCCAGCGCGTGGTGGCGGGCGTGGTTCCGGCCCAAGGCGGAATCAGCGCAACGCAGCTGAGGGCCGGCCTCGAAAACATCTTGGCGCGCGACAAACGCCCCGTGCAGTACTTTTCCCTGACCGAACTGCCCACCACGGACCGCGGCAAGGTCAGCCGGAACATGCTCCTTGACTGGATCAACGGGGATGACCAGCGCGTTCGTCGCCTTGGACTCTAAACGTTGGCCGCTGAAACCGTGAACTCTGCAACCGTGGGCCCGATGCTCCTGCCTGCCGACCGGCAACCGGTGATCGTCGCGGCGCGGCGCACCGCGGTCTGCCGCGCCAACGGGCCACTCAAAGGCCTGCGGGCGCACCAACTCCTGGCGCCCGTCCTGCAGCAACTGCTCAGCGACAGCCAGGTGTCCCCGGAAGCAGTGTCCGACGTGGTGATCGGAAATGCCGTGGGCGGCGGCGGCAACGTGGCCAGGCTGGCCCTGCTGGAGGCGGGGCTTCCAGTCAGCGTTCCCGGCCTGACCGTGGACCGGCAGTGCGGCTCGGGCCTGGACGCGATCGTCATCGCCGCCAGGATGGTGGCGGCCGGGGGGAACCAGGTCTATCTCGCCGGGGGGGTGGAAAGCATCAGCACCGCTCCGCTGCGGGCGTACCTGAACGACGACGGCGAGGCCGACTTTTTTGCCCGGGCCCAGTTTGTGCCACACAGTTATGGCGACCCGGACATGGGGGTGGCTGCCGAGAATGTGGCCGCCCGCTTCGCAATCAACCGGCAGCGGCAGGATGCCCTGTCGCTGCGCAGCCACCAGCGCGCCCTGGCCGCGGCCGTGGCGGGCCACTTTACTGGCGAGATCACCGCGCTGGAGACCTCCACCGGAACGGTCAGCGCGGATGACGGACCGCGGCGGGGACTCAACGCGTCAGTGCTGGCCCGTTTCCCGGCTGCCTTTGTGGACGGCGGGACTGTCACCGCCGGGAACTCATGCTTCGACGCGGACGCCGCCTCCGCCGTCCTGATCACTTCCCTGGCACGCGCCCGCGAGCTCGGTGCGGCCGACGGCCTGGTGGTGCTGGCCACGGAGACGGCAGGGGTGGACCCGGAGTTGCTGGGCATCGGCGCGGCGGTTGCCGCCGAGCGGATGCTGGCGGCCAGCGGAATCCCGGCCGGCGGCGTGGACCTGGTGGAATTCAACGAAGCCTTCGCGTCACAGACCCTCGCCTGCCTGGACCAGCTGCACATCGATCCGGAGCGGGTGAACCTCGACGGCGGGGCGTTGGCGCTGGGCCACGCGTACGGAGCCTCGGGAGCAGTGTTGGTGACCCGGCTGCTGGCCCAGGCACGGCGCGCCAGGAAGCACGGCGCCCTGGCTCTGGCCATGATCAGCATCGCCGGGGGCATGGGGACCGCCGCGCTGCTGCGCTACGAAGTTATCAGCAGCTAAGGCCCGCCAGCACCTGCTGCCGGTCAGGCCTTCACTCGTCGGCGTCACCGAGTCCGCGGGCCGCCAGCGCCTCGCCGGTTTGGCGCGCAAAGGCCACAGTGGTGATAAAAACGGGCAGCACCAGCGCCCGCGGATTCCGTTCCAGCCCGCGTGCCCGGGCAGAATCCCGGACGTCCGCGAATGTCCCGGCGATGTACGGGATGCTCCGCAGCATCACGCCGATGGTCAGGGCGAAACGCTCGGGATCGGCACCGAAACGGCGGAACGGCATGGCAAGCGACACCACACCATCCAGCAACCGCTGCATGGGGGTGGTGGCCGTTAACAGGGAGGCAGCCACCACGCACACCAGGATGTTCAGGACAATCCGGGCCGCCGTTGGTCCGCCAAGCTGCCACCACTGAAACAGGCCGATCACCAACAGGACAGCCAGCAGCGGGCGGATTGCAGCCAAGAGCCGGCGCGGGCCAGCCCCGGTCAGCAGGTACAGCCCGCACATCACCGCGAGCACGGCGGCGGACACGAGCCAGTCCACGATCAGGAACGATGCCAGACTGCAGCCCACCACCAGAAGGAATTTCAGGGATAGCGGCGCGCGGTGGATGACTGAATTGCCCGGTACGTAGTTGGCCAGCAGGAAGCCGTGCCCCCTCACGTCGCGGCCAGCCCGGAAGCGCACAACGCCCGGTAAGTACTCACCGCAGCCGCCGGGCCACCATCGAACACCACACGCCCGGCCTCAACCACCAGTACACGGTCCATTTCCAGGGAGAGTTCGAGATCGTGGGTGGACATGATGATCTGCTGTTCGAGGCCGGACAGAGTGCGGCGCAGGAGCTCACGGTTCCGCAGGTCCAGCAGGGTGGACGGTTCATCCAGTACCAAAACCGTCGGATTCACGGCCAATACAGCAGCCAGCGCCATGAGCTGGCGTTCGCCGCCGGAGAGCTCGTAGATGCTCTGGTCCGCGAGGCCCAGGAGCCCGAACCGGTCCAGGGCGGCCTCTGCGAGGCTCCGGCGTTCCGTCCCGTTGCGGACGGACCGCCGGAGCGACAGTTCAACATCCTCCCGCCCCGTGGGCATGACCAGCTGGGACAGCGGATCCGTGAAGACGAACCCCACCTGTCTGCGGACAGCCCGGACCGCCCGGACGGTGTCGGCACCGTCCACCGTCACCGTGCCCGACGTTGGCAGGACCAGGCCGTTGAGCAGCCGCAACAGGGTTGATTTGCCGGACCCGTTGGCACCGATCACACCGATGCGCCGTTCAGTAAGCTCCAGCGTGACGTCGGCCAGCAGGGTTTTGGGTTCCGGGCGGCTGTCGACGGTCACAGCGACTGAGGCGTGCCGGAAGGAAATGGTTGCCATGGCTGTGTTAGGCGTTGATCCGCGCGACCCGGCGCACCAGGAGGTCGGGGAAAGCCCGGTGCAGGGCAACGGCGATTACGGCGGCGAGGGTGTTCTTAATGATGTCGCCGGGGTAGAAGACCAGGTCGGCCAGGAAAGCCTCGCCCAGTGTGGCCTTAGTGTTCACCGCCATACCCAGGACGCCCAGCGTATGCACCAGGGAGATGCTGGTGACTGTAGCTGCCAGGAAAAACCACAGCGCCCGGGCCCGTGATGTGCGCCGGATAACCACCGTGGCCAGCCAGCCCACCAGTGCCGCGGCGAGGGGGAAAGCGATGATGTAGCCGGCAGACGGCCCGGCCAGGATACCCAGGCCACTGCGGCCCTGGCTGAAGATTGGCAGTCCTGCCAGTCCCAGCAGCGTGTAAAGGCCGACAGCGGCGAATCCCCGTGTGGGACCCAGCATCAGTCCGGTGAGCATCACCGCGAGGGTCTGGAAAGTAATAGGCACGCCAAACACGTTCGCGGCGATGCCGGGGACCAGCGCGGAGGCGGCAACCAGGGCGGCAAACACGGCGATCAGGCCGAGGTCGGTAGCGTTCCAGCGGCTGCGGGCGGGGGATGAAACGGGGCCGGTGGCGGCAGTGTCAGTCTGGCTCATGGGGAGTCCTATCGGGTGTTGTCCAAACAAAGCATGGGGATGATCCTGACGTTACCGGCCGCCGTCGGGCCCTATTTTGTAGGGGATGTACTAAGCGGACGGCTGCTGGCTGACGGCTCGGCACAAAGGGCGGCCGTGAGGGCCGCGGTTACGGTGTGTAGTTGTGGCCGGTAGACTTGGAAAGGCCGTTCTGTCCGGCCATTCTGCCCGGCTGCTACCAGACACCATCCGTTGAGCTGCGGCGCTTCCCTGTTGTGAAAGGCCTTACCTGCTGTGATTACTGTCCAGGATCTTGAACTGCGCGCCGGCGCCCGGCTCCTCATGGACCAGGTGAGCTTCCGCATTGACAAGGGCGACAAGATCGGCCTCGTGGGCCGCAACGGTGCAGGCAAGACGACCCTGACGCGGGTCCTCGCCGGCGAAGGCCTGCCGGCAGCGGGCAAGGTCACCCGCACCGGCGAGATCGGCTACCTCCCGCAGGATCCCCGCACTCCGGACATGGAACAGCTCGCCCGCGACCGCATCCTGGCAGCCAGGGGCCTTGACGTCGCTGTCGGAAAGCTCCGGAAGGCGCACGATGAGATGGCCAGCGACGACGCGGACATCCAGCGCAAGGCCATGAACCGCTACGACCGGCTGGAGTCCGAGTTCCTGGCCGCCGGTGGCTACGCGGCGGAGGCCGAGGCTGCGGCGATCTGTTCCAACTTGGCCCTGCCGGACCGTATCCTCAACCAGCCGCTGAAGACCCTCTCCGGTGGCCAGCGCCGCCGCGTAGAACTGGCCCGGATCCTTTACTCCGACGCCGAGACGATGCTGCTCGATGAGCCCACCAACCACCTTGATGCCGACTCCATCGCGTGGCTGCGCGAATTCCTCAAGAACCACCAGGGCGGCCTGATCGTGATCAGCCACGACACGGAACTGCTAGAGGCCACCGTTAACAAAGTCTTCCTGCTGGACGCCAACCGCGCCCAGATCGACTTCTACAACATGGACTGGAAGCGCTACCTGACGCAGCGCGAAACGGACGAGCGCGCCCGCAAGCGTGAACGCGCCAACGCCGAAAAGAAGGCCCAGGTCCTCTTCGACCAGGCCAACAAGATGCGTGCCAAGGCCACCAAGGCTGTTGCCGCGCAGAACATGGCCAAGCGGGCCGAGCGCCTGCTCAGCGGACTGGAAGCGGTCCGCGAGAACGACCGCGTGGCCGCCCTGCGGTTCCCGGACCCGTCGCCCTGCGGCAGGACCCCGCTCACGGCCGAGGGCCTCAGCAAGTCCTATGGTTCGCTTGAAATCTTCACCGACGTTGACCTCGCGATCGACCGCGGCTCCAAGGTGGTCATCCTGGGCCTCAACGGCGCCGGCAAGACCACCCTCCTACGGATGCTGGCCGGCGTGGACAAACCGGACACCGGAGAAGTTGTTCCCGGCCACGGTCTCAAGATTGGCTATTACGCCCAGGAACACGACACCCTGGACGTGAGCCGGACCGTGCTGGAGAACATGCGCTCCTCCGCCCCGGACATGAAGGACGCCGAGGTCCGCGGCATCCTCGGTTCGTTCCTGTTCTCCGGCGACGACGTCGACAAGCCCGCCGGCGTCCTCTCCGGCGGCGAGAAGACCCGCCTGGCCTTGGCCACCATCGTGGCGTCCAGCGCCAACGTGCTCCTCCTCGACGAGCCCACCAACAACCTGGACCCAGCCAGCCGCGCCGAAATCCTCGGTGCCCTGCGCAACTACAGCGGCGCCGTCGTCCTGGTCAGCCACGACGAAGGTGCAGTGGAAGCCCTCAATCCTGAGCGCGTTGTCCTGCTGCCTGACGGCGTCGAAGACCACTGGAACGAAGACTACCTGGACCTCATTACCCTCGCTTAGGCCATAACGCCGGGCAAAGTGAGGATTTCGGCTCCGTCGTTGGTGATGGCGATGGTGTGCTCACTGTGTGCTGTCCGGCAGCCTGTTGCACTTCGGAGCGTCCACCCGTCCGCGTCTGTGACGAGCTCGGCGGTGTCGGCCATGACCCACGGCTCCAGTGCGAGCAGCAGCCCGGGACGCAGTTGGTAGCCGCGGCCCGGCCGTCCGGTGTTTGGAACGTGCGGGTCCTGGTGCATCGTCGATCCGATGCCATGACCGCCGAACTGGGTATTGATCGGGTAGCCCGCCTCGGTGAGGACCAAGCCGATGGCATGGGAGATATCGCCGATGCGGGCCCCGGGTCCGGCAGCAGCTATCCCTGCGCTCAAGGCGCGCTCGGTCGCGCTGATCATCGCGACGCTCTCCGGCGGCTTTGAATCACCCACGATGAAGCTGATGGCAGAGTCTGCGGCGATTCCCTGCCTGGAGACGGCGAGGTCGAGGGTCAGCAAGTCGCCGTCGGCAAGCGAGTAGTTGCGTGGCAGTCCATGGAGCACGGCGTCGTTGACGCCCGTGCAGATGTAGTGTCCGAATGGCCCGCGCCCAAAGGACGGCGCGTAATCGACATAACAGGAAAGCGCGCCCGCCTCGACGATCATGGCCTTTGCCCACAGGTCAATGTCCAGAAGGTTCGTGCCCACCGTGCTGCGGCTCTTCAGCGACTGCAGGATGTCAGCGACCAGTGCGCCGGCCGCTTTGGCCCGGGCCACTTCGGCGGGGTTCAGGATCTCGATCATGCGGCGCCCTTCTTAGTCATCCAATACCATCCAGCACGCAGCAAAGTTAACGGAACCGACGGGGCAGGGCAAGCTTCAGTACCCTTGCGCATCCAGGAGGGCGTCTTCCTCTTCTTCGGAGGTGGCCCGCTTGCGTTTGCGGGCAACCGGGGCACGCCGGCGGGCTGCCGCGGCGGCGGAGTGCACGGGGCTGCCTGAGTCCCGCGGCCCGGCTTCACTGTTATTCTCGCCTTCGGCGTCGATAGCGGCGTTGCGGGCCTGCTGCCGGGCGGCATAGCCGAAGCCCACAAACATGAGGACACCGAACGCGAACCACTGCAGCGAATAGGAGAGGTGCGTGCCCTCCTCCGTGGCCGGCTTCGGGAATGGGAACGGCGCGTCGGCCGGGGCAGGGGATTCGGAGGCCAGTTGGCCGTAGGCCCCGGTAAGGACCGGGTACCCCAACTGGTCTGCATACGTGGGCAGGTCGATGGAGGCGAGCTGGCCGTCGGGCGCGCCGCGGTCCAGTTGGGGCTCGCCATGCCTAAGCCTGACGATGGCTGTCACGGAACCGGACGGCGGCGCCGGGATGGAGTCAGGACTCCCCGGATTCTTGTTGCCGATCGGCAGCCATCCCCGGTCCACCACCACCGCCTCGCCGGACACGAGCTTAAACGGAACAACCACCTCGTACCCCGGCTGCCCGTTCAGCGGACGGTTCCGGACAATCCGCTGGCCATCAACGTCGTAGGTGCCTTTGAGCTCCACCTGCGTCCATTCCTTGGCGGGGTCCAGCCCCGAGAATTCTTCCCTGGCCTGGTCGAAGGAGATGGGAGTGGCGGAATAGTTGGTAAGGACGCGGTTGATCTCGGCAAGGGTGTCGGCGCGGCGGTCCATCTGCCACCGGCCCAGGAACACACAGGCGGCGGCGAAAATGGCGGCCAGCAGCAGGTAACCCAGCCATTTGCTGGAAAAGAGGAAGCGGTACATTCAGCCGTCCTGCCCCACCGGCGTCTGGCCTGATTCGTGCCCCGAAGGCAGGACAACGGTTTCCTTCCAGAGCCCGCGGGTCTGCAGGTAGTCCTCCAGCCACTCACGGTGCTCCGCGCAGGCCAGCCAGATTTTTCGGCGCTCCGGCGTATGGATCTTGGGGTTGTTCCACAACAGCTGCCATGACGCCTCGGAGCGGCAGGCCTTCCGGGAGCAGGGGGCAGCTGTGGCCGGCGAGGGGCCGGGGGTGCCTGCGGCCAGGTCGAAAATGTTCATGAAGCCCGCCGTTCCTGTCCGTGCGTGGGATCGTCGTCGTCATCCGTCAGTTCGCCATCTACCAGTTCGCCCTGCAGCACTGCGGACGGGTTGGCGTCGTTCTGCTCCGGCTGCCAGGCAGTGCCTTCCAGCTCGGCAAGCGGCGCGTAGTCGAGGAGCGAGTCGCTGTGGACCTCCGCTTTGTCGCTGCCGTTGGCTATGACCACGGCTATCCAGGGGAGGAATACCGCGCCGGCAACCATCACCAGCTTGAACCAGCCGTCCACCACAAAGATGAGGATGAGGCAGACCATGCGGATACCCATGGCCAGCGCGTATTTCATCATGCGCCGGTGCATGTCCTCGGAGTGGGCTGTTCCGGCGTCAGTAATGCTGTGGACACCGGTATCGCCGGAGAACCGCTGGGGGTCGCCGGGCACGGAATGTCCAGCATTGTTTTTACGGGTCACGGCTGATTGATCACGCTCCAAAGGCTTGCCCCTATTCTCCCACCAACGGCAGACGCACCCAAACGGAGGCTAAGATCGGAGGCAGTAAAAATCCCCCACCCGTCTCTACCGCGGTGCCTCCTGCCGCAGAATTCCGGAGCGTCTTATGTCTGAAGCAGCCGCCACCGCCCGCAGCGTCCTGATCACCGGAGGCAACCGTGGCATTGGCCTTGCCATCGCCGAGGCGTTCCTGGCCAATGGCGACAAGGTGGCCGTAACGTACCGGAGCGAGTCTCAGCTGCCGGCCGGGATCCTTGGCGTGAAGGCTGACGTCACAGACGAAGCATCAGTCGATGCGGCCTTTACCGAGGTCGAGGCAGCCCACGGTCCGGTGGAAGTCCTGGTGGCGAACGCCGGGATTACCAAAGACACACTCCTGCTGCGCATGAGCGAGGACGACTTCACCTCCGTGATCGATACCAATCTGACCGGCGCATTCCGCGTCATCAAGCGTGCGTCCAGGGGCATGATCCGCCTGCGGAAGGGCCGCGTAGTCCTGATCTCCTCAGTGTCCGGGCTGTACGGCGCCCCGGGGCAGATCAACTACTCCGCGTCAAAGGCCGGCTTGGTGGGTGTGGCCCGCTCCCTGACCCGGGAATTGGGTTCCCGCGGAATCACGGCCAACGTTGTGGCGCCTGGCTTCATCAACACTGATATGACAGCCGAGCTTCCCGAAGCAACCCAGAAGGACTACCTTGCCGGTATCCCGGCCGGCCGTTTTGCCGAGGCCTCGGAAGTAGCGAACGTGGTCCGGTGGATTGCCAGCGACGAGGCAGCCTACATTTCCGGTGCTGTCATCCCGGTGGACGGCGGCCTGGGCATGGGCCACTAGCAGGCCTGCGCCAAACTAGCCGGACTCCTCTTATTTGTGGGGGTCGCACAAGCGGACGCGGGGCCCGCGCTGGCATGATGGACTGCAGACCCCAAGCGATTTAGACATATCAAACAAAGGAGCCCGTGTGGGACTGCTGGACAACAAGACTGCCATCGTGACCGGATCCTCGCGGGGGATCGGTGCCGAAGTGGCCAAGATCCTGGCCGGCGAGGGCGCCGCCGTGGTGGTCAACTACCGCCAGAAGGCGCCGCGCGCCAACAAAGTGGTCGCGGGAATTGAGGCTGCCGGCGGCCGCGCCACGGCGGTCGGGGCTGACCTGACCACCCTGGAAGGCGTGCAGGCGCTGGCCAGTGCGGCAATGGAGAACTTCGGTTCACTGGACGTGCTGGTGCTTAACGCGTCCGGCGGCATGGAATCCGGCATGGAGGACGACTACGCGCTGAAGCTCAACCGCGACGCCCAGGTCAACATGCTCAACGCTGCCGTGCCGCTGATGAAGGAAGGCTCGCGCGTGGTCTTCGTGACCAGCCACCAGGCCCACTTCATCAACACTGTGCCCACCATGCCGGACTACGAGCCCGTCGCCCGCAGCAAGCGTGCCGGCGAGGACGCGCTGCGTGAACTCCTGCCCAACCTGGCGGAAAAGGGCATCTCGCTGGTGGTCGTTTCGGGTGACATGATCGAGGGCACCGTAACCGCCACCCTGCTGGACCGCTCCAGCCCCGGAGCCATCGAAGCCCGCCGCGCCGAGGCCGGCAAGCTCTACTCCGTGGAGGAGTTCGCTGCGGTGGTGGCAGGCATGGCCACCGCGGACGTCGAATCCGGCCACACGGAGTACGCCGGCGGCGCCGACTACTTCGGCAAGGGCGCCAACTAACTCAGGCCCCCGCCAGATGGCATGTCGCGGCAGTGTTCCTTGGCGAACACTGCCGCGAACTGCCCGGGCGCCCGCACCCTTACCCCGCAAGCCCGGTCAGGGAAGGCGTCGGGCTTGGGCCCGTCTCGCTTTAAAGGAATCAGACGCCGGCGATGTGCCTCACTGCGTCGAGGTAGGGCATGTTGATGGCGGAATCCGCCACGGCCCGCACCGCCGGTTTGGCGTTGAACGCCACCCCGATCCCGGCGGCACCGAGCATATCGAGATCGTTGGCGCCGTCGCCCACCGCGATGGTGTGTTCCATCGCAATTCCCTCGGCGGCAGCCCAAGCGCGCAGGTACTTTTCCTTCGCGGCCCGGTCGATCACAGCACCGAGCACCTTGCCGGTGAGGGCGCCGTCGACGATTTCAAGCTCGTTGGCGATCCAGTAGTCCAGGCCCAGGTCCTCGGCGATCGGACGCAGGATCTGGTTGAATCCGCCGGAGACCACCGCCACCACGTGGCCTGCAGCCTTGAACGCTGCCACCAGTTCGGCAGCACCCTCGCTGAGCATCACTTCGGCCCGGACGGATTCGACGACGGCGGCCGGCAGGCCTGCGAGTACCGCCACCCGCGCGTGGAGGCTCTGCGCGAAATCCAGTTCCCCCCGCATGGCGGCTTCGGTGACCGCAGCAACTTCCTCTCGTTTGCCGGCGTATGCCGCCAGGAGCTCGATAACTTCCTGCTGGATCAGCGTTGAGTCCACGTCCATGATCAGGAACTTCCGCTGAGCCTCGCGCAGCCCCGCTGGAACGATAGCGGTGTCCAGCCCGTCCTGGGCCGCGTCTGCTACCGCCCGGCGGAGGGCGGCGATACCGGCGGTTGTGCCGTCGGCCAGGGCCAGCCCCATAGTGTGGACCTCGAACCTGCTGTCTCCGCCCCGCGCTTCCGACCCGACTGTGGCGCCGTTGCCAGCCAAAAGGGTGCGCAGGCGCCCGAGCTCGGAGTCAGTCAGTTTCGGGCCGTAGCTGACCGCAGTCACGTTCGGAGTCATGGCTGCAATAATAGCCAGCGCGGAGCGGGCGCCCGAATTCGTGGCGTGACATGGAATCAGTGGCAGTGCGGCGGTCCGGGCGTCCGCCGCGGTGGGGGTATCAGTTATCAGTCGGCCCCCGTTTTGTCCTAGTGTCTACTCCTATGAGTGAAGTTCTTGAATTGGCCGCCGTCAGCGTTGTCCGTGGGGCAAAGAAGCTCCTGAACAAGGTGGACTGGCAGGTCAGGGAAGGTGAGCGTTGGGTCATTCTTGGCCCCAACGGCGCCGGCAAGACCACGCTCCTGCAGATCGCCGCTGCCCGGCTGCACCCCTCCAGCGGCAGAGCCAGCATCCTGGACGAACTGCTCGGCGCGGTGGATGTGTTTGAACTCCGTCCCCGTATCGGGCTGTCCTCCGCGGCCCTGGCCAACCACATCCCCGAGGCTGAGACCGTCCTGAACGTTGTGGTCACGGCCGCTTATGGTGTGACGGGCCGTTGGCGTGAGGGCTATGAGCGGGCCGACGAGCGCCGCGCCTTCAGGCTGCTCAATGACTGGGGCATGGGGCCACTGCTAAACCGTAAGTTCGCGTCCCTGTCCGAGGGGGAGCGTAAACGCGTCCAGATTGCCCGTGCCCTGATGACGGATCCCGAACTCCTCCTGCTGGACGAGCCGGGCGCCGGCCTGGATCTGGGCGGACGCGAAGACCTGGTGCACCGCCTCAGCGAGCTTGCCCGCGACGAGACGGCGCCGGCCATTGTCCTGGTCACCCACCACCTTGAAGAAGTTCCGCCGGGCTTCACCCATGCCATGCTGCTTCGGGAGGCCAATGTGGTTGCGGCCGGCCCCCTCGCCGAGGTGCTGACCGCGGGGAACCTCAGCGAGACGTTCGGCCTTGCGCTCGATGTGACTTCCAGCGCGGGCAGGTACACCGCCGCCGCACGCCGCTAACGCGGTCCCGTCGCGGTGGAGCTTCTCAGCAGCATCCTTGTGTTTTTTGCCGGCCTGTGGGCCGGCACCATCAATGCCGTCGTAGGCTCCGGCACCCTGGTCACGTTTCCCGTCCTCATCGCCCTCGGCATCGCCCCGGTAACAGCTTCCATCAGTAATGCCATGGGGCTGGTGGCAGGCAACGCCGCCGGTGCGTGGGGATACCGGAAGGAACTCAAGGGCCGGGGCCAACAGCTCCTCAGGCTTCTGCCTGCCTCGCTGCTCGGCGGCATCAGCGGCGCCTGGCTGCTGCTGAACCTGCCGGAAAAAGTCTTCTACTACGCCGCTCCGGTCCTGATTGTGCTGGCGCTGCTGATGGTGGTCTTCCAGCCCCGGCTCCAACAGTGGGTGCGGGCCCGGGAGGAAAACCCCGAGCACGCCCTCAAGGACAAGGGGCACGGCCTGTTGTTGATCGTGCTGGTGTACCTGGCCGGCGTGTACGGCGGCTACTTCGTGGCAGCCCAGGGCATCCTGCTGGTGGGCATCCTGGGCGTCTTCATGACGGGGACCATCCAGAACGCCAATGCCATGAAGAACATCCTGGTCCTGGGTGTGAACATCGTGGCGGCTGCGTCATATCTGTTGTTCGCCTTCGGCCGCATCAACTGGGCGGTGGTGGCCATCATCGCTCTCAGCTCCCTCATTGGCGGCGTCATCGGTTCGAAGATTGGCCGCAGGCTGTCCCCGCCGGTCCTTCGCGGAGTGATCTTCTCTCTTGGCCTGGTGGCGCTGGGCTTTATGATCGCCAATCTGCTGAAATAATCTTCCGGTGACAATCCACTATCTTGAATCGGCCGGGGATCCCCGCGTTTCCGACTACACGCAGCTGACAGACGTGCATCTGCGCAAGCTCCGCGAACCGGCTGAAGGCATGTACATCGCCGAATCCTCCCGGGTCCTGCGCCGTGCGCTGGCCGCGGGCCACCGGCCGAGGTCCTTTTTCCTGGCGAAGAAATGGCTGGCTGACCTGCAGGACGTCCTGAGCGCCCACCCGGACGTGCCTGCGTTCATTGGCAGCGCCGCGCTTCTCGAAGAAATCACCGGCTTCCACCTGCACCGCGGGGCAATGGCCGCAATGCAGCGGCCAGAGCCCGTACCCCTTCGCGAACTCCTGGCGGACGCACGCCGGGTCGCCGTCCTCGAGGACATCGTGGACCACACCAACGTTGGCGCTATTTTTCGCTCCGCCGCGGCCCTGGACATCGATGCCGTCCTGATTTCACCCCGCTGCGGTGATCCGTTGTACCGGCGCAGCGTCCGGGTGAGCATGGGCACCGTCTTCCAGGTTCCGTGGGCGAGGCTGGAGTCCTGGCCTCAGGACCTTGCGATCCTCAAGGAGCACGGCTTCACCGTGGCCGCGTTGGAACTGACGCAGGACGCGGTCGACGTCGACCTCGTCGCCGCCCGCAATCCAGACCGCCTAGCCTTGGTGCTCGGCACCGAAGGCGCCGGCATGAGCGCAGAAACGCTCACCGCCGTCGACCTAGCGGTCAAGATCCCCATGCGCGCCGGTGTGGACTCTCTCAACGTCGCTGCCGCCTCGGCTGTGGCTTTCTGGGAGCTGCGGCCGCGCGGTTCGCAGGGTTCACGTTGATCCGCTATTATTAACAGCTGGCTGTCCTGCGGTTTCTGCAGCGGCCGCCATCCCATTCATACCTGGCAGCTGGCAAAATCCAGTTGTGCGAACAAAGGTCCCATTATGAAGTCTGATACACACCCGAAGTACGAAGCTGTTGTTTTCAACGACCTGGCTTCCGGCGTCAAGTTCCTGACCAAGTCCACCGTGTCTTCCAAGAAGACCATCGAGTGGGAAGACGGAAACACCTACCCGGTTATCGACGTCGAAATCTCCTCCGAGTCCCACCCGTTCTACACGGGCAAGCAGCGCATCATGGACTCTGCAGGCCGCGTCGAGCGCTTCAACGCTCGCTTCAAGGGCTTCGGCGGCAAGAAGTAATTCACTTCAGCCCAAGCTTCTTTGGAAAGCCCGCACCGGCAACGGTGCGGGCTTTTCGCGTTCCTGGCGTTGCGTAACCACGTGCGGTGTGGGGCAGGATAGTGTGCATGACGCTCACACCAGAACCAGCTGAAGACCGCTCCGGCCGCCGCCACGGCGAGTACAAGGTACCCGGCGGCAAACTGGTGGTGGTGGACCTCGCCGTCGTGGACGGCTTCCTGGCGGAGGTGTCCGTGAGCGGCGACTTCTTCCTGGAGCCGGACGAGGCGCTTCCTGAGATCAACCGGGCCCTCAACGGACTGGCGGAGACGACGACGGCGGCCGAGCTGTCCGCGGCGGTCAGCGACTCCCTGCCGCCCGGGGCCGTCCTGTTCGGCTTTACCGCCGACGCAGTTGCGGTCACCGTCCGCCGTGCCCTGGCGCAGGCGACGTCCTGGTCGGACCATCACTGGAGCATCATCGCGCCCAGGGTGCTGCCCACCCACCTCAATGTTGCCCTGGATGAGGTCCTCACCGAAGAGGTGGGCGCTGGCCGCCGCAACCCCACGCTGCGGTTCTGGGACTGGGAGGAACCGTCGGTGGTCATCGGCAGCTTCCAGTCGGTCCGCAACGAACTGCACCCTGACGGCGTGGCCCGGCACGGCATCAGCGTGGTCCGCCGGATCAGCGGCGGGGGAGCGATGTTTATGGAGGCCGGCAACTGCATCACCTACTCGCTTTATGTGCCGCAGACTCTTGTGGACGGAATCAGCTTCGCGGACTCCTATGCCTTCCTGGATGCCTGGGTGATGGCCGCGCTGGAGAAGCTCGGCATCACAGCCTTTTATGTGCCCTTGAACGACATCGCCACGGACCAGGGCAAGATCGGCGGGGCCGCGCAGAAGCGCCTGGCCAACGGCGGCATGCTGCACCACGTCACCATGAGCTACGACATGGACGCTGACAAGATGGTCGAAGTCCTGCGCATCGGCAAGGAAAAGCTCTCGGACAAGGGCACACGCAGTGCCAAGAAGCGCGTGGATCCGCTCCGGCGCCAGACGGGGCTCGCCCGCACGGAGATTATTGCTGCCATGACGGAAGTATTCACGGAACGCTACGCGGCCACTCCGTCGGAACTGACCGGCGCCGAACTGGCCGCCGCCCGCGACCGGGTGGCTGCCAAGTTCGGCACTGAGGAATGGCTGCACCGCGTCCCCTGACGGGGCGGCTTCCGGCGAACTACTTCAGTTGTGCGGTGAGCGCCCGCAGCAGATGGCTGCGCTGCTCCACGATGATCCTGCGCAGGCCGCCGGGAGCATCGGCGTTTGCATCCAGCCAGGCGTCGGTGCGGCGTACCACCGCTTGTTCCGCCGGCAGGGTGCCATCTTCCGGCAGGTCCGGCGCCGGCGGGTAAAGACCCCGCACGATCCGGCTGGCGATCTCGATGCTGCGGTTGGCCCACACGTCGCGCAGGCACTCGAAATACGGTTCCACATAAGGGTCCAGCAGTGCGGCGGGAGCGGTGGTGAACCCGGCGATGGTGGCGCTGAGGAGTTGGTTGGACAGCTTCGTTCCGTGAACGGCATCCTGCCAGGTGGCCGCTTTGACGTCGGGATCCGGACGGGCTGCGAGCGCCGTTGCGTGGCCAGCCTGGCCAGAGGCGGTGGTGTCCCGCGCCAACTCGGCGCCCAGCTCGGCCACGGTGGCCTGTCCATTGGCCGCCAGAGCGTGCCAGATGTTCCAGCGCAGCTCCGCGTCCACCTCCAGGCCGTTGACCGCCACAGGGCCGTCCAGGAGTCGCCTGAGCCGCGTCATGAGGGCGGCGTCATGCTGGCTGACGGCCGCCACCGTCCGCGCCCATGCCAGCTGGTGGTCGGAGCCTGGATCGGCTTTGCCAAGCTGGGCGTCGGCCGCGGCCAGGAAGGCGCTGCGTGCCGCCCCGCGTCTGGTTGGCGCGGTGTAGCGTTCGACGGCGGTGGACGCGTTCTGGAGGATGTTCAGCAGCACGCCGATCCCGGTCTCGGACGGACCGAAAGCGGTCACCGCGTCAACGTAGCGGGTGGCCGGGCTTTCCCCGTCACGGGCAGAGTTCCACAACGCCGTCCAGCACAGGGCACGTGCCATGGGGTCGGTAAGCCGGTCCAAAGATGCCCGCACCGTGGCTTCCGATGCCGGGTCGAGCCGGACCTTCGCATAGGTCAGATCCTCGTCGTTGAGCAGCAGCAGCTCAGGCCGGGGCTGGCCGGCGAGCCCAGGCACCTCGGTTCTGCGGCCCACTACGTCAGTTTCGATGCTGCCGGTCCGGACCAGGGCGCCGGCGTCGTCCGTGTTGTACAGGCCCACCCGGAGCCGGTGCGGCCGCAGCTCCTCCCGTCTGGTAACCGGGTCCAGCGCATCCTGGACGATTGTCACCGAGCCCAGGACGCCGTCGTCGGCCGTTATTTCCCAGGACAGCGTGGAGATGCCGGAGGTCTGCAGCCACTGCGTTGCCCAGCCGGTCAGGTCCCGGCCGGAAGACGCGCCCAGGGCGGCCAGCAGATCTGCCAGAGTGGTGTTTCCGTACGCGTGGTCGCGGAAATACTGCCTGGCACCGTCGATGAACGCGTCAAACCCCACGTAGGTCACCAGCTGCTTGAGCGCGGAGGCGCCCTTGGCATAGGTGATGCCGTCGAAGTTCTGCTTGGCGGCCTCGAGGTCGGGAATGTCCGCAACGATCGGGTGGGTGGTGGGCAGCTGGTCCTGGACATAGGCCCAGGCCTTGCGTTTGTTCGCGAAGCTCACCCAGGCTGTCTCCCATGCCGTGGCCCGGTCAACGCCCAGGGTACCCATGTAGTCGGCAAAGGATTCCTTGAGCCACAGGTCGTCCCACCACTGCATGGTGACCAGGTCCCCGAACCACATGTGCGCCATCTCATGCATCAGGGTGTTCGCGCGCGCCTGGTATTGGGCGTCGGTGGCCCGCGACGTGAAGACGTAGCTTTCGGTGAAGGTGACAAGTCCCGGGTTTTCCATTGCGCCCAGGTTGTATTCCGGCACAAAGGCCTGGTCGTACTTGCCCCAGGGGTAAGGGAAGCCAAAGAGCCTGTTGAAGAAATCCAGGCCGCTCTTGGTGAGGCCAAAAAGGACCGCGGGATCGAAGGAATCCGCCATGGAAGCCCGGCAATACAGTGCCAGCGGCAGCTCCAGCTGCGTACCGTCGTCGAGCGTTGCGCTCCAGTGGTCCTGGGCTTTGACGTAGGGGCCGGCGAGGACGGTGGTGATGTAGGTGGACATCGGTTTGGTAGGGGCGAAGTCCCAGCGGCTGGTGTCCGGATCGCCGGCCAGTTGGGTGCGGGCGGCCTCGGCCCCGTTGGAGGCGACTTCCCAGCCCGCCGGTGCCATCACATGGAACGTGAATACGGCTTTAAGGTCCGGCTGCTCGAAATTGGCGAACACGCGCCGCGCATCGGCCGGCTCGTACTGCGTATAGAGGTAGCACTGCCCGTCGGCGGGATCGACGAAGCGGTGCATGCCTTCGCCCGACCGGCTGTACAGGGCGGTGCCGGTAACGGTGACCTGGTTCTCGGCCTGCAGGTTGTCGAGCCGGATGCGGGACCCGTCCAGAACGTCCACCACCGGCAACTCCTCGCCGTTGAGGAGCACGCTGTGGACCTCGCCGGAGATGAAATCCAGGAAGGTGGACGCTGTCAGGCCCTGGCCGGGCTCCGCTGCGGAGAAATTGATGACGCTGCGGCTGGGGTACCCCGCGACGGCCGGATCCGCGGCCTGCCTCACGTCCAGGGAAACGTCGTAGCTGTGCGTGGTGATCAGCGCTGAACGTTGGGCGGCCTCGCTGCGCTGCAGATTCTCATGTGACACTCAGCTATCTAATCACGGGAGCCTCTTGCGGATAGCGGCTGACGCCCCGGGGCGAGGGCTGGCGGTCAGGCAGTGATTACCAAAGCCGCTCCCAAGCCCAGCAGGGCGATCAGGAGCCACGCCGCGAGCGCGGCCAGCAGCGCCCGGGCTCCGGTGTGCAGGAGGGTACGGATCCGCACGGCCGAACCGAGCCCGAACAGCGCCGCGCCCAGCAACACGTCCTGGAGCCCGGCGCCTGCCTCGAGCCAACCCGTGGCCAGCCAGCCCGTGGACCGGAGCGCCACCATGGCCACGAACCCGATCACGAACAAGGGGATCACGGGAGGCAGCGACTGCTGCTGCTTCTGCGGGGACACGCTGGCGCGGTGGTGCACGCCTGCCACTGCCACCACCGGTGCCAGCAGCAGCACGCGCGTGAGTTTGACGATGACGGCGATCCCCAGTGCCGCCGTGCCTGCGGTCTGCGCTGTGGCCACCACCTGGCCGACATCGTGGACTGAGGCCCCGGTCCAGGCTCCGAATGTCACCGGGCTCAGCTGCAGGGGATGCATCAGTAGCGGCAGCAGTCCGATCGCCAGCGTGCCGCAGAGTGTCACCAGCGCGACTGGAAGGACGGTGTCTGCATGCCGGATGCGGCGTACTGCAGCCATGGCGCCGATCGCTGACGCGCCGCAGATGGAAAAGCCGGTGGCCACCAGCAATGCGGTCTCGCGAGGCAACCGGAACAGCCGGACCAGCAGGTAGGTGCCGCCGAAGCTCAGCAGGACCACAGCGGTGATCAGGACCATGGCCAGCCAGCCCAGGCCCAGGATGTCCATGATGCTCACTTTGAGGCCCAGCAGGATGATTCCGCCCCGCATCAGGTGCTTGCCCGCGAAGTCCAGGCCCGGCCTTGCCCGCCCCGCGATCCAGACTGCCGTCCCGGGCAGGTTCGCGGCGAGCAAACCCAGGGCCACGGCAACTGTCATCGCCGGAAGGGCTGGCACTGCGGCATGCACGGCGAAGGCACCGCCCAGGGCGATCGCAGCCGTCAGGAGGCCGGGAAGGAGCCTGTCCACATCACCCGGCAGCCAGCGGCGGCGGGGTCTAAGGCCGCGGCCACCATTCCATCCGGTTCCGGAGTTCCCGGGATTAGTCTTCTCTGCCACTCACCTACCTTGCCGGATGGCGCGCGAATTCCACGAACCGGCGCATGTGCCGCAACACGCCACAATGGATGGCGGTAATGATTTCGAAACAAAAAGATGGTTGGCTAAAGGACATGTCAGACCTATTCCAGGATTACTCCGTGGCCGCCGGGCGAACCGGCGCTTACGACGAGATGTTCGCCCCAGGCCAGGAAGCCCGCGACTCGTATGCGGAGGTGGCGGACGCGCTCCGCAAGCTGTCCCTCGCCGATGTCAGTGCACGGGCGGACTCGATGGCGCGGACGTTCCTGGACCGCGGAGTGACCTTTGACTTTGCGGGGGAGGAGCGGCCCTTCCCCCTCGATATCGTGCCGCGGGTTATTCCCGCGGATGAGTGGACCGTGCTGGAAAAGGGTGTGGCGCAGCGCGTCCGCGCCCTTGAAGCCTTCCTCAACGACGTCTACGACAAAATGAACGTGGTGGCCGATGGCGTGATCCCGCGCCAGCTCGTCACCACCAGCGCACACTTCCACCGCCAGGTGCAGGGCTTTGACCCCGCCGGTGGGGTCCGGGTCCACATTTCCGGGATCGACGTGGTCCGCGACGCGGCGGGGACGTTCCGCGTCCTGGAGGACAATGTTCGGGTGCCGTCCGGGGTCAGCTACGTGCTGGAGAACCGTCGTGCCATGGCCAAAGGCCTGCCTGAAGCGTTCGGCCAGCAGCTTATCCGGCCGGTGGAAGAGTACCCGCGACGGCTGCTGTCGGCGCTGCGCAAAACAGCGCCCGCCGGCGTCGACGATCCCACGGTAGTTGTCCTGACGCCCGGCGTCTTCAACAGCGCCTACTTTGAACACACCCTCCTGGCGGGGCTGATGGGCGTAGAACTCGTGGAGGGCCGTGACCTCATCTGCCGCGGCAACCGCGTCTACATGCGCACCACGGCCGGGGAGCAGCGCGTGGACGTGATCTACAAACGCATCGACGACGAATTCCTGGACCCGCTGCAGTTCCGCTCAGACTCCATGCTCGGCTGCCCCGGCCTGGTCAATGCTGCACGCGCCGGCGGGGTGACCATCGCCAACGCCGTGGGCAACGGCGTGGCCGATGACAAGCTTGTCTACAGCTACGTTCCGGACCTCATCCGCTACTACCTCAGCGAGGAGCCCGTCATCGCGAACGTGGACACTTTCCGCCTCGAGGAAAAGGAAGCCAGGGAGTACGTCCTGGACAACATCGCTGAACTGGTGGTGAAGCCCGTGGACGGTTCCGGCGGCAAAGGCCTGGTGATCGGGCCGGATGCCTCCAAGGACGAACTGGAAGCCCTGCGCCAGCGGGTCATCGCCGATCCACGCGGCTGGATTGCCCAGCCGGTCCTGCAGCTTTCCACCGTCCCCACCCTGGGCGGGGACAAGTTCGGCCCCCGGCACGTGGACCTTCGCCCCTTCGCAGTGAACGACGGCGACGACGTCTGGGTGCTGCCCGGCGGGCTCACCAGGGTTGCACTCAAGGAAGGCTCCCTGATTGTGAATTCCAGCCAGGGCGGCGGCTCAAAGGACACCTGGGTGCTGGCTGGTTCGCCCCAGGTGCCCGTGGAGACGGTTCCGCGGCCGACGATTTCCCTCCGCGAGCGGGTATCGGTCTGGCCAGTGGAAAGCAACTGGCGCGACCGCCAGCCGGAGCAGCAGCAGTGAGCCGGGCTTTGGAACCGGCGCAATCACCCATGGGTTCATCCCCACTGATTTCAGACGTGCAGGAGGTCACCGCGAATGCTTAGCCGTATTGCTGAGTCCCTTTTTTGGATCGGACGCTATGTTGAGCGGGCCGACGGTACGGCACGCATCCTGGACGTGCACCTGGAGCGCCTCAACCACCTCCCCATGGACGAACGCCGCCGCGTTGCCCAGGAACTGCTCGCCGTGATGGGCGCCCGGCCGCAGAGCGAGGATTTTGGCTTGCCCGAACTCCTGCACGCCCTGGCCTACGACAAGACCAGCGCCACGTCCATCGCCGGATCGCTGGGCGCTGCACGCGAAAACGCCCGCCGTGCCCGCGAGACCGTGTCCTCGGGCTTGTGGGAAAGCCTCAACACCACGTACTACGGGCTGAGCCAGCACCGGAAGGACGTAGTGGGGACTTACCGGTTCTGCAACTGGACCCTGGAGCGGACGGCCATGGTCAGCGGCCTGGCCGACACCACCGTAAGCCACGACGAGAGCTGGCTGTTCCTGGTGCTGGGCCGTTCCCTGGAGCGCGCGGACATGACGGCGCGGATGCTTTCCACCCGGGATGTCCTGTCCGCAGGCATGTCCTGGGTCAACATGCTGCGCTGTGCCGGCGCCTATGAGTCGTTCCTACGGACCCGCCGAGCGGCCTTCGGGGACCAGCACGCCGCCGAGTTCCTCTTGCTGGACCGGCTGTTTCCACGGTCCATCGTCTACGCCCTGAGGGACGCCGACGAGTGCCTCGCCAAGCTGGACCCGTCCGCGCAGCGCGTCGGATTCATCAACGATGCCCGCCGCATCGTGGGCCAGGCCCGCACCTTCCTGGAGTTCCATCGGACGGACGATCTCATGTCAGAGCTGCCCGAACATATGGAACGCGTGCAGAAGGCCGTCGCCCAGGCTTCCGACGCCATTTCCCGTAAATACTTCAATCAGGCAGACGAACTGGCCTGGGTGGGAGAAGTTTCATGACCCGGCTAAGCATCGTGCACACGACCACCTACAAATACAACGGCCGCGTCACGCTCTCTTACAACGAGGCCCGTATGACGCCTCTGACGGATCCCCAGCAGGTGGTCCTCGAATCGATCCTGAAGGTCTCGCCGTCGCAGGCGGCCGTGAGCAACTACCGGGATTACTGGGGCACCCGCGTGACTGCTTTCGATATGCAGATGCCGCATGAGCACCTCGAAGTTGTCTCGAACATCACGGTTGAAGTGCACCGGGCCGAAAAAATCCCCTCCGATGCCGACATCGTGGGCTGGGACGTGCTGTCCTCGGAGGAGACGCTGAATACTTTCAGCGACTGGCTGCCGCAGTCGCAGCTCAGCGGCCCGGGCGCGGAAGTGCTGGGAATCATTCCCGGCGTGGTCGCGGGCAAGAACCCGCATGCGGCTGCCATGGCCATCTTTGAGTGGATGCGCGGCGAAATGACGTACATGTCCGGCTCCACAGCGGTTACCACCAACGCCGAAGAAGCCTGGGGCCAGCGGCAAGGCGTCTGCCAGGACCTTGCCCACCTGGCCATCGGTGCGCTGCGCAGTTGCGGGATCCCCGCCCGGTACGTTTCGGGGTACCTGCACCCGCGGTCGACGGCGGACATCGGCGAGACCGTCGCAGGCCAGTCACACGCGTGGCTGGAGTTCTGGGATGGGGACTGGCGAAGCTGGGATCCCACTAACCACAAACCCGCCGGCGACTTCCACGTCACAGTGGCCAGGGGCCGTGACTACCGCGACGTGCCGCCGCTGAAGGGCATCCTGTCCGGCGGCGGAGGTTCGGCCTTAAGCGTGAGCGTGGAAATCAGCCGCCTGGCCTAGGCTGAGCGGCCGCCAGGGTTACTCGGGGGAGGCCTTGGCGGCCCCACTGAGCTGGGTCCACCACGTCATCGGAGCGGTGACCTTGAACCGGCGTCCAGTCAGGGTGTCAGGGCTGACGCGGATGAAGGTGTCCTTCTTTCCGGCCTGCCATGGGAACAGGTACAGGGCGGCGGTGTCCAGGACGGCCTCGGTGCCCTTGATAGCTGTCGCGGGCCCCTTGAGCACCACGCTCCAGGCAAGGCCGCTGACGGCATCTACGCCGTCGGCTTCCACTGCCACAGGGGAACCTCCCGAGGCGCCGGCCAGCTTGGTCCCTTGGCCGGTGCGGAAGACGATTGTTCCGCCGTCCACGGTGTAGTTGATGGGGAAGATGTCCGGATGCCCGTCCACGAGGATAGCCAGCCTGCCTACGGAGACTGTCCGGAGAAGGTCCCAGCACACGTGGTGCTCCAGATTGTGTACTTCGGTAACTGATTCGCTGCTCATGACGCCGAGCCTACGCTGTGGGTGCCCTGTCAGGACAGTGCCCTTCTGCCTACCAGGGGCTGGGCTTGTAATCCTTCAGGAATACCCCAAACTGGTCTTCGCCGTTCTCGCCCGTCACGATCGGGTCGTAGACCCTCGCGGCACCGTCCACCAGGTCCAGCGGAGCGTGGAAGCCCTCTTCCATCAGGCGGACCTTGGTGAAGTGCGGGCGCTCATCGGTGATCCAGCCGGTGTCCACGGCCGTCATCAAAATGCCGTCGGCGTCCAGCATTTCCTGCGCGCTGGTCCGGGTCATCATGTTTAGGGCGGCCTTGGCCATGTTGGTGTGAGGGTGCCCGGGTCCCTTGTAGGCCCGGGAGAACTGGCCTTCCATGGCGGAGACGTTGACGATGTACTTCCTGCGGGCCGTGGAACGCTTCATGGCATCCCGGAGCCGGCTGACCAGGAGGAAGGGAGCCGTCACGTTGCAAAGCTGGACCTCCAGCATCTCCAGGGGCTCCACCTCATCCACTACCTGGGTCCAGCTGTTGATGGTGGCAAGATCCGGAACAAGCCCGCCGGCGTCGATCGCAGTGCCAGAGGCGATGCGCTCCAACGAGGCGGAACCTGTGGAGAGCGCCAGGGAGGTAATCGCGTCTCCTGCCAGCACGGGGTGTTCTGTCACGGTGCTGGTCAGGGCGAGGGGATGTTTGTCGTGGGCATGGCCGAAGGTCAGCAGCTCGGGCCCACCGTTGGCGGGTTCAAGTTCGGCCGGCAGCGCTTCGTCCTCCGCATCCACCAACGGCTTGTAGGCGTTCCCGGACCGGCGCACGGTCTGGGCGGCGTTGTTGATGATGATGTCCAGCGGGCCCGCCGCATTGAGGGAATCCGTCAGGGCCATCACCTGCGAGGGGTCACGCAGGTCGATGCCCACAATCCGGAGCCGGTGCAGCCACTCGCCGCTGTCTTCCATGGCCGCAAAACGGCGCGCAGCGTCCTTGGGAAACCGCGTGGTGATGGTGGTGTGGGCGCCGTCCCGGAGCAAGCGGAGGGCGATGTACATGCCGATCTTTGCCCTGCCGCCGGTAAGCAGCGCCCGCCGGCCCGTGAGGTCCGTTCGCGCGTCCCGCTTGCTGTGGCTGAACGTGGCGCACTCGGGGCAGAGCTGGTGGTAAAAGGAATCCACCTGTGTGTAGTGGCGCTTGCAGATGTAGCAGGGCCGCGACCGGATGAGGTGTCCGGCAATCTCGCCGGTGGCAGACGTCGCCAGCTTGTTGCCGCGCGTTTCGTCGTCAATGCGGTCCGGCGCCGCGGTGGCAGTCTGGGCAATGACGGCCCGGTCAGCTTCTGAGATTAAATCACGCTTCGTGACGCGGCGGTGGCGCTTCACGGCTTTGAACATTTTTCCCGTGGCCCGGCGCACCGAAACATAGTCCGGGTGTTCCTCGTCGTAGACGTGGATGGTGTTCAGGACCTTGAGGCAGGCCTGGATTTCCTCAGGGGTCAGTCCGGCTAATGGATCTGGAGAGCTCATTGACCCAATTTTACAGCCTGCGGGGGGCCCGGGCCGACGGCACCGGGCTCCCGCCGGACACTACGCTTTGCTGGACTGTGAGTCCGGTACTGTGACGCCGACGGCGGCGGCGTGGACTTCAACGACCCTGTCCATCGACTCCCTCAACTCGGGCCACGATTCCGTGGCGGCCCGCACGGCTTCCGGCACCATGACCAGGTTGTTAGCCGACAGGGCCCGCTCAGCCTCGTCCGGTTCGGGAACGACCTGCCCCTTGGACAGGACCGTGATGCCTGAGTCCGTAACCTTGAAGCCGCGGGCCCGGTCAAGGTCGTGATCGAGCCCGATCGCCGCGCCGGCCGGGACCTTCACGTTCTTGTCAATGATGGCCCGCTTGACAACGGCTCCCGCACCTATGTTCACCTTGTCCATCAGCACGGAGTCGAGCACGCGGCTGGACCTGTCGACAAAGACGTCGTTGGACAGCACGGAGCCTTCAACGATGCCCCCTGAGATCACAGTTCCGCTCGCAACGATCGAATCCAGCGCCGAGCCGACGGTGCCGCCCTCGCCGCGGACGAACTTGGCGGGCGGCGAGACACTCTGCCGCGTGTAGATGGGCCACTCAGAGTTGTACAGATTGAAGATCGGCACGGGCGAGATGAGGTCCATGTGTGCGTCGTAGAACGAATCGATGGTGCCGACGTCACGCCAGTACGTGCGGTCGCGGTCGGTGGAGCCGGGGATGTCGTTAAGGGTGAAGTCGTAGACGCCGGCCTCGCCCTGGCTGACGAAGTACGGGATGATGTCCCCGCCCATGTCGTGTTTGGTGTCCAGCCGTTCCGCGTCAACGTGCAGTGCCTCCACCAGGGCGTCGGCGTTGAAGACGTAGTTGCCCATGGAGGCCAGGAACTGGGTGGGGTCTGCAGCAAGGCCGGGGGTGGAGGCGGGCTTCTCCACAAACGCGGAAATCTTCTGCGGATCCGCCTTGTCCACTTCGATCACACCGAACTGGTCGGCCATGTTCAGGGGCTGGCGCACTGCAGCTACGGTGGCTTTCGCTCCACTGAGCACGTGCTGCTCCACCATCTGGGCGAAGTCCATGCGGTAGACATGGTCCGCGCCAACAACGACGACAATGTCGGGGTTGGCGTCGTGGATCAGGTTCAGGGACTGGTAAATGGCGTTTGCGCTGCCCAGGAACCAGCTCTTGCCGACACGCTGCTGGGCGGGGACGGACGCTACATAGTTACCCAGATGGTTGGACATCCGCCACGTTTCGGATATGTGGCGGTCGAGGCTGTGGGATTTGTATTGCGTGAGCACCACGATCTGCAAATACCGTGAATTCACCAGGTTGGACAACGCAAAATCGATCAGGCGGTAGCCGCCCGCGAAAGGCACGGCTGGTTTGGCCCGGTCTGCCGTCAATGGCATGAGCCGGTTCCCCTCGCCGCCTGCAAGGACAATGGCCAGGACTTTTTTGTTTAACGGCATATTGGTCGCTCCTGTACGCCTTCGTAACTCCCCAAACAGTCCGGCTTGCCCGGACTCCTTCACACTAGAACAGATGCTGCGGAACGACTACCTTGGGTAACGTGCGAATAGATATTGTGACTAAAGAATTCCCGCCGGAGATTTATGGTGGCGCCGGAGTCCACGTAGCCGAGTTGAGCAGGGTGCTGAGTAAGCATGTTGACCTGCAGGTCCGTGCTTTTGGGGCGCCCCGCGACGCTGGCTACCACGGTGCCGGGGTGACTTCCTATGCCGTGCCCGAGGACCTGGGTTCGGCCAACGCGGCCGTCCAGACCCTGGGGGTTGATCTGCGGATCGTGCCTGACATCGAGGGGGCCGATCTTGTTCACTCCCATACCTGGTACGCGAACATGGCGGGGCATCTGGCGTCACTGCTGCACGGCATCCCGCACGTTCTCAGCGCGCACAGCCTGGAACCCCTGCGGCCCTGGAAAGCCGAGCAGCTCGGCGGCGGCTACGCGCTCTCCTCCTGGGTGGAAAAGACTTCCTATGAAGCAGCCGCGGCCATCATCGCAGTCTCGGAAGGTATGCGCCAGGACATTTTGCGCAGCTACCCCGATGTTGACCCTGCCAAGGTCAGGGTGGTCCACAACGGCATCGATGTTCAACTGTGGCAGCGCGATGAAGGCGAAGATGCAGTGCGGGCGCTCGGCATCGACCCCCAGAAACCAAGCGTGGTCTTCGTGGGCCGGAACACGCGCCAGAAGGGCGTTCCGTACCTGCTTCGCGCGGCCGCCAAGCTGCCAGCCGATGTCCAGGTTGTCCTGTGCCTGGGCGCCGCGGACACTCCTGAACTCGCCGCCGAAACGGCCCGCCTCATCGAGGAGCTGCAGCGCCAGCGTACCGGCGTCATCCTCATCGAGCGAATGCTTCCGCGCCATGAACTTGTCCAGGTCCTGAGCCACGCAACCGCTTTCGCGTGCCCGTCGATCTATGAGCCGCTCGGCATCGTGAACCTCGAAGCCATGGCCTGCGGCGCGGCCGTTGTGGCCAGTGCCACCGGTGGTATTCCGGAGGTGGTCAGGCACGGTGAGACTGGCCTGTTGGTTGATCTCGAGCAGGTCACCGACGGGACGGGAACTCCGCTGGACCCGGAGAAGTTCGTGACCGAGTTTGCCGCGGCCCTGACTGAGGTTGTGTCCGATCCTGAGCGGGCGCGTGCCATGGGGCAGGCGGGCCGCCGCCGTGCGGAGGAGCATTTCTCCTGGGAGTCCATTACGGAGACCACCCTTGAGGTCTACCGCTCGGTGCTTTCCTGACGCCACGTCGGTCAGTGACTAAACATTCAGCAACGCACGACGGCGCCGCTCCCCACATCAGGGGAGCGGCGCCGTCGTCGTTATTTCCCCGAGTTTTTGTCCAGATACCGCGACTTCCGCACCCGAAAAGCCGTGATATCTGGACACAAACTGCGGTGTCCGCGGGGCCGGCGGCTAGGCGTGACGGGTTTGTGCGGCGGCAGCCGCGTGCGCCAGCAGCACCTTTTCGTCGACCGGAGCGTTGCCTCTGGCCCGCTGTGCCCTGACGTAGGCACGGGCTTCGTCCTGCCGCGTCTTTTCGGCGCCGGTGGCGATCGCGGCCCGCACATGCTCATCGCCGTACCCGAAGGCGTCAACGAGGTCCAGGGCGTGGGGCCGGATCTTGACCAGGAGCCGGTCGATGTAGTCACCCACGGTACGCGCCCTCTGCATGGAGAGCCGGCCATTCATGAGGTACCAGGCGAGGTTCTTTTCAATCAGCGACAGGCCGAAGAGGTCGCGGAGCCAGGTCAACACCACTTTCGTACCGCGGTCGGTGACCTCACCCAGAGCCTCCGTGAACGCCTCCCACTGCAGGAGTTCCGCGTGCGCCTGGGCAGCGTCGATCAGCTCGTTCTGGTGCTGGTTGAACAGGGCGGCGCCTTTTTCGAAGGGAAGCCTGTTGGCGCCCTTCAAAGCTGCCCCGACGTCCGCCACCATGGTCTGGACGCGGTCGGTAAGGAGGGCGCGCTGGCCCTCCTCGTCGCGGAGCGCAATAGCTGCCTTTTGGACGGAGCCTGTGTCGGCCACAAACTGGGCCACCTGCCGCAGGCCGGTGCGGTGGATCGCCACGCCTGTTGCCTGGGTCACCACGTAACGGGCCAGCACCCCGAAATCGACGTTCCTGAACTCTTTGGCGTAGTCGGCCAGGAGCCGCTTGGCCACGAGCTGGAGCAGTACGGTGTTATCGCCTTCGAACGTGACGTAGACATCCAGGTCTGCACGCAGGGAGGCGAAGCGGTTTTCGATCAGGAAGCCGGCGCCACCGCAGGCCTCGCGGCATTCCTGCAGGGTATCCAGGGCATGCCAGGTGCTGAGCGGCTTCAGTGCTGCCGCGAGTGTCTCAAGGTCCTGCCGGTCTTCGTCGGTGTCGTGGGCGCCCGAGAAGACGTCGTCGAACTTCTGGAGCAGCTGCTCGTGGGCGAAGCCCGCAGCGTACGTGGTGGCCAGCCGCGTGAAGAGGCGGAGCTGGTGCCGCTGGTAGTCGAGGAGGACTTCTTCGTCCGTGTGGGAGGACGCATTGAACTGGCGTCGTTCGGTGGCGTAGCGGATGGCGGCGGCCAGGGCGATCTTTGACGCTGCAACGGCCGCTCCATCCAGTGACACGCGGCCCTGGACGAGGGTCCCCAGCATGGTGAAGAAGCGGCGGCCGGGGCTGGCGATCGAGGAGGTGTAGGTGGCATCGGGGGCAACATCGCCATAGCGGTTGAGGAGATTGGTCCGGGGAATGCGTACGTGATCGAAGTGCAGCCGGCCGTTGTCGATCCCGTTAAGGCCACCCTTAACGCCGTCGTCCTCGCCGCCGATGCCGGGCAGCAACTCCTTGGTCCGGGGATCCCGGAGGTCAACGTAGAACGCATGCACGCCGTGGCTGACGCCCTTGGTCACGAGCTGCGCGAAAACCACGGCGCCCAGGCCGTCCGTGGCTGCGTTGCCGATGTAGTCCTTCCACGCTGCCCGGAACGGCGTGTGGATGACAAACTCCTGGGTCTTGACGTCGAACGTCGCGGTGGTGGAAATGCTTGCAACGTCAGAGCCATGGCCGGTCTCGGTCATGGCGAAGCAGCCGGGGATCTCCAGGCTCATGATGCTCGGCAACCACTTGGCATGGTGCTCCTCCGTGCCGAGGTGCATCACCGCTGAGCCGAAGAGGCCCCACTGGACGCCGGCCTTGATTTGCAGGGACGGGTCTGCGGTGACCAGTTCCTCGAACCCGGCCACGTTGCCGCCATGGTCGTCGGCGCCACCGAGTGCCGCCGGGAAGGCCCGGTGTACGGCGTTGTGATCCACGAGGTACTTCAGCTGGCCGAACGTCCGGGTGCGGTGCTCCGTATGCGTCAGGCCCTCGGTCTTATGCAGGGCCGGATCGGCCGACAGGGCGCGCGCGTGCCTGCGGGAGTCAGCCCACTTGCCGAGGAGCTGCTCGCCGAGGGCAGCCACGTCGACGGCGGGCAGCGTGTCCCGCCGCGAGGTGGCCGGGTACATTGCGCCTGCAGTGGTTGCGCTTTGTTTGGTTGCGCCTGATTTGGTGACAGCGGCGTTCTGGCCGCCCGGTCGGTCCACTACTTCGGTCATGTCAATGTCCTTCGTTGGTTCTGACAAGTGTTTCGGAGAGCTCTGGGGCGATTCCCACGCAGAGCCAGGCTGTAATTTGTTGGGCCATTGCTTCCTGGTCCGGCTTGGCCGCGGAATCGGGAGTGCTGAGCCACTGCTCACCGGCATTCCGGACCAGTCCGATGGCAGCTGTGGGCCAGTAGCCGAGCACTGCTAACCGTCCGTTGCCCAGGTGTGTCCGCATCGGAGCCGCGATCATCTCGGCGATGGAATCAAAAAAGTGGCCCAATGCCCCTGAAATCGCCGCTGGCCCTTGGCTGGTCTCCACGTCCACCGGAGTGTAGCGGGTGACGAAGCTGTAGACGTTGGGGCTGGTCTCCGCCATCTGGAGGTAGGCAGAGATCATGGCGAACAGGCCCTCCCTCGGGGTCTGCGCACTCTGGGCCGCTTCGCGGATCTTACGTTGCATCTGGCTGAGGACAACTTCCCCGACAGCGTGCTGCAGGCCGGCCTTATCACCGAAGTAGCGGTAAAAAACTGACTTGGACGTGCCCGCGGCCGCTGCAATCTCCTCCATGGACGCGTCACTCCCCAAGGCGTGGACCGCACGCCGCGCGGACTTGATGAGCTCCCAGCGGCGTTCCTCCCGGTGGGTCTGCCAGCGGGCGGAGCGGCCGTCGGCATTTCCGCCGGTGGCCGGCCTCGGGCGTTCTGGGGGGATGTTGTTCACGATACCCAGCGTATCAGGTACGCTGGGTATCGGTAACTGTCGCAGATCAGAGGAGACACCCATGTCCGTCAACGGACAGTCCGCAACCGGACCCCAGGAATTCGCCGGATCCGCCGTGACTAACGCACTGCGCCCGGTGCGCCAGGCCGTGATCGTCGGCGGCAACAGGATCCCATTTGCCCGTTCCGGTGGGGCCTACACCAAGTCGTCCAACCAGGACATGCTGACTGCTGCGCTGGACGGACTGATTGCCAGGTTCGGCCTCCAGGATGAGCGGATCGGAGAGGTGGCCGCGGGAGCCGTGCTGAAGCACTCACGGGACTTCAACCTGACCCGCGAGGCAGTGCTGGGTTCAGCGTTATCGGCGGAGACTCCCGCCTACGACCTCCAGCAGGCGTGCGCCACCGGCCTGGAAGCGGTCCTTGGCCTGGCCAACAAGATCAAGCTGGGCCAGATCGATTCCGCGATCGCCGGCGGTGTGGACTCTGCATCGGATGCCCCCATAGCTGTCAGTGAAGGCCTGCGCGAGGTGCTCCTGGACCTCAATCGCGCCAAGACCCTTCCGCAAAGGCTCCAGGTTCTCAGCCGGCTGCGGCCCAAGGATCTTGCCCCTGACGCGCCTAGTACCGGTGAACCACGGACCGGCCTGTCCATGGGGGAGCACCAGGCGCTCACAACTGCGCAATGGAACGTTTCGCGTGAGGCTCAGGATGAGTTGGCGTTCAACAGCCACCGCAACCTGGCCGCAGCTTACGATGCAGGCTTCTTCGACGACCTCCTGACCCCGTACCGGGGGCTCGCCAAGGACTCGAACCTGAGGCCGGACACCACACTGGAGAAGCTTGCAACCCTCAAACCCGTCTTTGGCAAAAACCTCGGCGCCGAAGCCACCATGACCGCGGGAAACTCCACCCCGCTGACCGATGGGGCGGCCACGGTCTTGCTGGCATCGGCGGACTGGGCCGAAGCACATGACCTGCCCATGCTGGCAACTGTGGTGGATGGTGAAGCCGCTGCTGTGGACTTCGTCCACGGCAAGGACGGATTGCTGATGGCTCCCGCGTTCGCAGTGCCACGGCTCCTGGCCCGCAACGGTCTGACGCTTGACGACTTCGACTTCTTTGAGATCCATGAAGCTTTCGCCGGGACTGTCCTCAGCACGTTGGCTGCATGGGAAGACGAGGAATTCGGCCGCACCCGACTGGGACTCGACGGCGCCTTCGGCAGCGTCGACCGCACCAGGCTGAACGTCAACGGCTCGTCCCTGGCAGCGGGCCATCCGTTCGCTGCCACCGGCGGGCGCATCGTCGCCTCGCTCGCCAAGATGCTACAGGCCAAGGGCGCAGTGGACGGCAGGCCAGCACGCGGCCTCATTTCCATTTGCGCTGCCGGCGGCCAGGGCGTCGTCGCCATTCTCGAAGCAGCGTAGGAGCACCGGATGACAGACACATACACCCGCCTGGTCAGCCAGGGCCCGGGCAAGGACCTCGCCAAGCGGCTGGGCCTTCCACAGCCGGCGGTGTTGCGTCGCTACACGCCGGGCCAGGCCCTGGTCAGCGGCCCCGTCCTGGTGCAGGGAAGTACGGCCGGCGCGGACGAACTGGCCGCCACACTGCTTTCGTGGAACCTTGATGTGCGCCGGCACGCTGTACCCCGCGAAAAGCTCGGAGCCATCATTGTGGTGCTGGACGGCCTGACAACCCCGGATGACCTTGAAAAGCCTGTGCTCTCCGCGGCGTCCTCGCTGCGGGATCTCGGCCCGAGCGCCCGGTTCGTCACCATCTCCCGGCCAGCGGCAGAAGCGGGCAGTCCAGCCGTGGCGGCGGCACGGCAAGGTGTGGACGGCTTCGTGCGGTCCCTGGCCAAGGAGCTCCGGGCGGGCGCGACGGCAAACGGCATCCTCCTGGCCGAAGCTGTCGGGACCACAGGTCCGAGTGCCCTGGCGGCGCTGCGCTTCTTCCTCTCTGGCCGGTCGGCATTCGTTGACGGCCAGTTCCTGACGGTCAGCACAGCGGAGGGCGCACTGCCTGATAATGCCGAGAAGCCGCTGGCGGGCAAGGTTGCCGTGGTCACCGGCGCCGCCCGAGGCATCGGCGCGGCCATTGCCCGGACCCTCCACCGGGACGGGGCCACGCTGGTGCTTGTTGACATCCCGGCGGCAGGGGACCTCCTGGCCGCAGTGGCCAACGACGTTCACGGGACGGCCCTGCAACTGGACATCAGCCGCGAGGATGCAGGCCAGCGCATCCTTGAGCACGCGGTACGGCGGCATGGGCACCTGGATATCGTGATTCACAACGCCGGCATCACCAGGGACAAGCTCCTGGCCAACATGGACCACGCGCGCTGGAACTCGGTGCTCAACATCAACATTGCCGCACAGCTCAGGATCAACGACGCCCTGCTCGCCTCGGACCACTTCCGCGATTCACCCAAGATCGTCTCGGTCGCTTCCACCAGCGGAATTGCGGGCAACCGGGGCCAAACGAATTACGCCGCCTCCAAGGGCGGGGTTATGGGGATGGTCCGTGCCACGGCTCCCCTGATGGCCGTCCGGGGCGGGACAGTCAACGCGGTGGCGCCCGGCTTCATTGAAACTGACATGACGGCGCGGATCCCCTTTGCCGTCCGGGAAGTGGGCCGGCGGCTGAACGCGCTGCAGCAAGGCGGCCTGCCGTCCGACGTGGCCGAGGCCATCGCTTTCCTCGCCAGCGATGCCGCGGGCGGTATCAACGGGGACATCCTGCGCGTCTGCGGACAGAACCTGGTGGGAGCATGAGTGCCGCGCAACCGGTCATCCTGGGCGAAATGCCCTCGCTCTCAAAGCTTTACGTCAATGCCGCCGCACAGGCGGCGCGACGCCGGGTGTTGGGGACCCACCATGGCTCAACCCTGCCGGCCACCGGGCACGAAGTGCGCAGCGTCGGGGCCGACGTTGGCAATCTCACCGCCTACCAGCACCTGATCGGCCTGACGGCCAGGGACACCCTCCCCGCCGGATATCTCCACGCGCTCGCCTTCCCCCTTGCCATGAGCGTCATGAACCGTGACGATTTTCCGTTGCCGCTGTTGGGCATGATCCACCTGAACAACTATGTTGAGCAACGTTTCCCGGTATTGTTCACGGAGTTCCTCGACATTGAGGCCCGGGTGGAGAACCTCCGCGGGCACCGGGCGGGGACCCAACTGGACGTCGTCGCCGAGATCCGTGGCGCGGGGACACCGGACATCCGCTGGATAGGCCGGTCCACGTATCTCGCCAAGGGCGTGTTCCTTCCGGGCATAGACAAACCATCACCCAACACCGGACAGCCCCACTTCACGCCGCCGGACCCGACGGCGGTCTGGAACCTGGGGGTCGACACGGGACGCGCGTACGCCGCCGTGTCCGGTGACTTCAACCCAATCCACCTGAGTGTCCTGTCGGCCAAAGCACTGGGGATGCGTCGCTCCATCTCCCACGGGATGTACCTCGCGTCCAGGGCACTCGCGGACGTGGGGCCCGTGAAGGGCGAAACCTTCACCTGGGCCGTGACGTTCGAGGCACCGGTGTTCCTGCCGGGCCGGGTTGCATTGGAGATCACTACTGACCAGGCGCCGGGGGGAGGCTGGCAGCGGTCGGAGTACGTCGCATGGAATCCCAGCTCCGGCCGCAAGCACTTCAGTGGCTCTGTGGCACCACTCTAGGACGCCGGGCGGACGGCCCGGAGGATGCGGTGGAGGCTCAGGACGATGGACTCGGACGCCGTCACGGCAGCATCGGCACGGTCCCGATGTTCCCCGGCCATACAGGCGTCCACGGCTGACTTCGCCGCCGCGAACAGCCGCCGCTGCTCGGCCTCGTTCTCCCCATGGAACGAGGCCAGCAGCTCCCCGGCAGCGTTCAGGGCGGCGGCCAGCGGCGCGCTGTCCTGGAACGGAACCGTGTACGGTGCGTCATCGGCCCAGATGACGTCGGAGAGCACTTCGGTCATATCCTGGATGTGGAAGGTCACCCGCTCAAGCTCGCGCAGGTTGCGGTAGTCAAGATCCACATCCCGCGGATGGAACCGCCTGCGCGGATTGGCCCGCCGGCTTGCGTCGGCTTCCTGGACGAGGTGGCGGACGGTCCGAGCGGCTTCTGACAGCTCATTCGAGCGGCTGGACCAGTCCTCATGCTCGGGAGGCCACGTTTCCGTCAGGGCTGCTCCCATATCGGTCAACTGCCTGCCCAGTGCCAGGCGGAGTTCGCTCAGGCTTGTTGCTGCCGCCTCGAAGTGAAGGGGCGGGAAGACCAGGAAGTTGACGGCGATACCGACTGCGACGCCGGCTCCCATCTGGAGCAGGTAGCCAAAAGAAAAGTCGTCCGGGTTACTTCCGCCCACCAGCAGGACCAGCAGCGCCGCCGTCGGAATCCAGTCACTGCCGGAACCGATCCGGGGGAGTCCGCCAAGCAGGACCCCTATCCCCATGAATATCGCGACGGCGATCGGCGAGGGATCACTGATACTGACGAGCACAAAGGCGAGGCCAATGCCCAAGGCGAGGCCCACCAGCGTCTGGAGTCCCTGCCGGACCGATCCCGCAACGTTGCGGTACATCGCCACCAAGGCGCCCAGTGGCGCGTAGTACGGATAGTCTGCAGCAGAACCTGGCATAAGGGGCGCGACGGCGAACGCCAGTCCCGCAGCAAGGGCCGCTTTCGCCGCCAGCAGCAGGCGCTGGAGCGTGAAGGCCGCGGAGACATCGGCCACGGCACTTCTCAGCATTCGGGCCGCCTTCGCGCGAGGGGGCTCCGGCTGCGTGTGAGTATCACCCATCCGCTTACGTTAGGTGCCGCCGTCCGCTACGACAAGGCGGCCGAGGCCACCGCCGGCGCTCATGCCCGCAGCCCGCACGGACCGGTGGTTGGGCAGTTCCATGACGGAACCCACCGCGGCGTTCGCGTTGAGCCCCTCTCCTCAGCGGATCCAGCCACGGTTGCCCGGAGTCGACGTTGGACAGAACGTCCCGGTAATGGGACTACTGCTCCGCCGGCAGGCCCAGGAAGAAGTCGTCACCGTAAGCCGTGCGCACACGATGGTCAAAGAGGCTCTGCAGGGTGGTTCCCGTGACCCGCCGGCAGAGTTCCGCCATGACAATTCTGATGGTGAGGGGTGGTACCCGAAGCAGCTGCCGGAACGCCACAACGGCCGGGCCTTGGCCAACCGTGTGTCTGCTTCGGGTGTGGTGAATTCGTCGTAGGCGAATCTGCCCTCAATACCTATCGGGCCGCCCTGGTGGGACAACGCTTCGCGGACGAGGAGCCGGTCCTAGCCGTGGACAGCGAATTTGGGCCAATAGTGCGCCCCCGTCCGGTCAAGGTCCAGCAGGCCCTCCTGGACGAGCAGGGCGATGACCAGGGCCGCGGGCCCCCTTGGATACCGAGTACGCGCCCGTGATGGATTCGGCCGTCATGTGGGAGCCGCCGTGCAGGTCCACTACTTTCACACCGTGCCGGTAGGCTGCCACCTGCGCGCTGTACGCCGGATCGTCTGCCAGGAAGTCTTCGAACAGATCCAGGACTGACTCATAGCCTGTCAAAAAGCGCTTTCCGATGCGGCCATTGCGCCGTGGCCCGGAGTGACTTCTTCGCCGGCCCGCACAGGTCCCGGGGGTGTGCCATCACCAAACGGCCTGCCACCAAGCGATTCCCTCCCGTGGGGCTCCAGCCACCCGGACAGGTCCGGACCCTGCGGTACAATCCGGGTGGGGTTGATGTCCTCATGGACGATGTAATAGTGCTGCTTGATTTGGACAAAATCGATAGTGTCGCCAAATCCTGGAGTTTGGAAAAGGTCCCGTGCGTAGCCCCAGAGAGCGGGCATCTCGCTGAGTTTCTGCCGGTTGCATTTGAAATGGGCGTGATAGACGGCGTCGAAGCGGGCGAGGGTGGTGAACAGCCGGACATCGGCCTCGGTAATGGTCTCACCTACGAGGTACCGCTGGCCGGTGAGGCGTTCCTCGAGCCAGTCCAAGGCCGTCCACAGCCGCGTGTAAGCGGTGTTGTACGCGGCCTGGGAGCCTGCAAACCCGCAGCGGTAGACGCCGTTGTTGACCTCGGTGAAGACGCGCTTGTTGACGGCGTCAATTTCCGTTCGGAGGTGTTCCGGATACAGATCCGGGGCCCCCGGCCGGTGGAACTGAGCCCATTCCGTGCCAAAGTCCAGCGTGATCTGGGGGAAGTTGTTGGTCACTACCGCGCCGCTGGCCACCTCCACGATGGCCGGTACTGTGATGCCGCGGGGATAATCCGGGAACCGCCGGAAGTAGGCGCTCTGGAGCCGCTCAATGCCCAGGACCGGATCAACGCCGCCCTCATCCAGGTCAAAAGTCCACGACCGGACATCGTGAGTGGGCCCCGGCTGGCCGAGGGAGATCGCGTCCTCGAGCCCCAGGAGCCTGCGAACAATCACGGTCCGGTTTGCCCAAGGGCAGGCCCGCGCCGCGATTAGCCGGTAGCGGCCGGCCTCCACGGGCCACCCCGGCTCGCCGTTGTCGCCCGGGCGGCCGTCCCGGGTGATCCGGTCCTCGATGTAGTTGGTGTCCCGGATGAACTCAGCGCCGCCTGTCACATAGGCGCCCTTGGTGCTGTGGGCGTTGCTGTGGTCGGAGCGATCCGGGCTGTTGATGCTCGGTGTGTTGATGGCAGGCCGACGGCCCGCTGATTCCTGGCTCATGCGGACAAGCCTAGGCGACTGCGTCGAGGATTGAAGAGATGGGTTGCCACGCGACCAGCCAGCAGCCGGCAACAATGGCGAGAAACAGCGCAATCCAGATGCCCGACGGAACTGACGTTGAGCGGTACAGAATGTAGGCATCGGAACTGGCCAGCCGGTCCCGGCGCCGCAGGTGGACGTTGGTGAGTTTGGCAAGGTCCCTGACTGCTGCGACCAACAGGGCCACACCCAGGCTGATCGCCACGTGGCCGGTGAGGCCGCTGGGGACAAAAAGGACGAGCAATACGCCGCCGGTGATCGCACCGCCGGTGATAAGGACACCGGCGAAGTTCCGCATAAAGAGCAGCGAAGCTATGAGGATGAGCGTGCCGGTAGCAAGGGCTGCCGGACCCCAGCCACCAAACCCGGCGGTGACCAGGGCGGCTCCCGTCAGGGCTGGAACCGGATAACCCCAGAATCCCGACCACACGGCAGCGAGCCGTCCCCGGCTGTAACTGGTGGTGGTGCCGGAATGGTCCAGCCGGAGCGTGATTCCGCTGAGGCGTTGGCCGCTCATGAGTGCGGCAAAGGCGTGGCCGAGTTCATGGGTTGCGGTGGCGAGGAGCCCAAAGTACTGCCACGTGGCCCGGGGGATGGACAGTGCGGTTGCCATCAAGAAGACCACCGCCAGTTCGACAAGCGTCACGTGGGGGACGGCTGCCATGCTGAAGGCGTCCATGGCCCGCTGCCACAGTTGCTCGGAAAGCAAATTCATTCCCCGCCGGACAGGGAGTAGTTATTGTCAGCCATAGGCCTCTACGGTACTAGAGGGACGGTTCATCATTGTCCTGCCTCCCGCCGGCGCTGAACGAATCGAGGAACACTGTGAGCAGTTTGAAGGAACGTCTGCACGCTGACGTTGTGGCACATATGAAGGAGCGGAATAAGACCGCCCTGATAACGGTGCGCAATGTCCTGGGCGAAATCGAAACCCGGGAAAAGTCGGGGAAAACGCCTATTGAGCTCGATGATGCCCAGGTGACCTCGCTGTTGCAGAAGGAGGCAGCCAAGCGGCGCGAGACGGCAAAGATCTACACGGACGCCGGCGAAGCTCAGCGGGCTGCCGCCGAGATCGCCGAGGCGGAAGTCATTGAGGCGTACCTGCCCCGTGCGCTCACGGCTGCGGAAGTCGAGGCGATCGTTGACGAAACTATTGCCGGGCTGCGGTCCGAAGGCGTGGAACCAGGCCTTCGTCAGTTGGGTGCCGTCATGAAACCTGTCACGGCGCGGATTGCCGGGCGCTTCGACGGCAAGGCGGTCAGCGAGATCGTGCGCAGCCGGCTGGCGTGAATCCGAAGCCCAACCCCGCAGGACTCAACCCTGCCTAACTCAACATTCACTGGCTCAACATCGCGAAACAGGAAAGGCACGCCTACTGTGTGTGGGCGTGCCTTGATCTCCTGCCGGCGGGTAAAGAAACCGGAACAGATAATTCTGCGGTGCTTGGAATCAGCCTTCGCAGTCCGTGCAGTAGCTGTGGCCGTCTTTCTGGCGTGCAATCTGCGAGCGGTGCCGGACCAGGAAACAGGAGTAGCACGTAAACTCGTCCTCGGCCTGGGGGATAACCTGAACGACCAGTTCCTCGGCAACGAACTCGCCGCCGGGGACGCCGGCGCCATCCAGTCCATCGGCTTCATCGAGCTCGAGGACGACGCTGCGGGCGTCCGGTGCATTGGCGGACTGCAGTGCCTCGAGTGAGTTGTCCTGCGACTCCTTGACGTCGGAGCGAAGTTCATCGTAATCGGTTGCCACTTAGGTGTATCTCTTTTCTTTGGTTCGTCTGTCGCGTATGCAACGTACAGCATCCGGCTGCTATTCCCCAATAGGCTGGCAAAAATTTGTCTGTGGCGCCGCGGGCAGATATAGAAAAAACCCCCGAAATCCAAGGATTCCGGGGGTTTTCCCATGTGTGCGCGGAGGGGGACTTGAACCCCCACCCCCTTTCGAGGACTAGCACCTCAAGCTAGCGCGTCTGCCATTCCGCCACCCGCGCAGGTGGTAATTCGGTCAACGGTTCCGCCTTTCAGCGTTTCGCGTTTGTCCGAAGCAGCGAGAAAGACTCTAACACGAAGTTTCCGTAAACATCGAATCGGGGCGGATGGGTAGGCTGAAGGCACACGAAACCGCCCTGGTTTTCCCGCCAGCCCCCTGCCCAAGGAGTTTCCATGTCTGACATCCGTGCCGAGGACGAAGTTGTCCGGATCTGCCAGAACCTTATCCGGATAGACACCTCGAACTACGGTGACGGTTCCGGGCCGGGCGAGCGGGCAGCAGCTGAGTACACGGCGGGGCTGATCGAGGAGGTTGGCCTCGCTGCGGAGATCTTCGAATCTGCTCCCGGCCGGGCCAGCGTCGTTACCCGCATGACAGGCCAGGACCCTTCTGCCAGCGCGTTGGTGGTGCATGGTCATCTGGACGTCGTTCCGGCGCTGCGTGACCAATGGTCCGTGGATCCCTTCGGTGCCGAAGTGAAGGATGGACTCATCTGGGGCCGCGGGGCAGTGGACATGAAGGACATGGATGCCATGATCCTTTCCGTCATGCGGGATTTGGCGAGGTCGGGACGGAAACCCAAGCGCGATATCGTGTTCGCCTTTTTTGCCGACGAGGAGGCCGGCGGTGAGTACGGCGCCCGTTACGCCGTTGACAAGCGGCCGGAGCTTTTCGAGGGCGCCACCGAAGCCATCTCAGAAGTGGGCGGGTTCTCGGCAACCATCGGCGGCCAGCGCACGTACCTCCTGCAGACCGCGGAAAAGGGCATCTCCTGGCTTCGTCTGGTGGCCCACGGCCGGGCAGGACACGGCTCCCAGATCAACACGGACAACGCGGTGACGCGCCTGGCGGCGGCGGTGACCCGGATCGGTGAATACAAGTGGCCCATTGAGCTCACTCCTACAACGCGGCAGTTCCTGGACGGCGTGACCGAACTCACCGGCGTCGAATTCGATCCGGACAACCCGGACCGCCTCCTTGACCAGCTCGGCACGGTAGCCCGCTTTGTTGGGGCTACCCTGCAGAACACCACTAACCCCACGCTGCTGAAAGGCGGCTACAAGCACAACGTCATCCCCGAATCGGCTGAGGCGCTGGTGGACTGCCGCACTCTTCCCGGCCAGCAGGATCACGTCCTGGAAATCGTGCGGGAACTCGCGGGTGCAGGCGTTGATGTGAGCTATGTCCACAACGACGTTTCGCTGGAAGTGCCGTTCGCTGGGAACCTGGTGGACTCCATGATCGATGCTCTGCATTCCGAGGATCCCGGTGCGAAGGTCCTGCCGTACACTCTTTCCGGGGGCACGGACAACAAATCCCTGAGCAGGCTGGGCATCACCGGCTACGGCTTCGCACCCCTCCAGTTGCCTGCGGACCTTGATTTCACCGGAATGTTCCACGGCGTGGATGAAAGAGTCCCCGTGGACTCCCTGAAGTTCGGCGCCCGGGTCCTCAACACTCTCCTCACCAACTACTGAGCCGTGCAGGACATGACACCCGAAGAACTCCTTCCTGACCCGCTGCTCGAGGGCATCCGCAGCCGCGCTGCCCGTTACGACCGGGACAATTCGTTTTTCGCTGAGGACCTTGAAGAGTTGACCGCCGCGGGCTACCTCAGGCTTTTTGTTCCAACGTCCGACGGCGGCCTGGGGCTTGGGCTCGAGGCGGCAGCTCAGTGCCAGCGGAGGCTGGCAACGGCTGCTCCCGCCACCGCCCTGGCCGTCAATATGCACCTGGTCTGGACCGGCGTCGCACAGGTCCTGGCCGCCCGGGGCGATGAATCACTGGACTTCGTCCTGCAGGAAGCAGCCCGCGGCGAGATCTTCTCGTTCGGCAATTCCGAAGCCGGAAACGATTCGGTCCTTTTTGATTCGAAGACGGCGGCCGTCCCGCTGCCAAGCGGCGGTTACAGCTTCACCGGTACCAAGATCTTCACCAGCCTTTCGCCGGCATGGACCAGGCTGGGGATATTCGGCAAGGACGCCCACGCCCGGGCAGGCGACGGCGAGTTGGTGCACGGATTTATCCAGCGGGACGCTGCGGGTTACACCATCCTGGACGACTGGGACACCCTGGGCATGCGGGCCAGCCAGTCCAACACCACGGTCCTTGACGGCGTCGAGGCAGGGCCGGACCGGATTTTCCGAAAGCTGCCGGTGGGGCCCAACGCCGATCCGCTGATCTTCGCTATCTTCGCCTGCTTTGAGTCCTTGCTCGCTGCCGTATACACCGGAATCGGCGAGCGTGCCCTCACCCTTGGAGTGGAGGCGGTGAAACGGCGGACCTCCTTCAAGAACGGCGGCAGAAGCTACGCACAGGATCCGGACATCCGCTGGAAAGTCGCCGAGGCCGCGATGGCCATGGACAGCCTCTACCCCCAGCTGCTGGCCGTTACCCACGACGTCGATGCCCTCACCGACCACGGGTCCCAGTGGTTCCCCAAGCTGGTCGGACTGAAGGTGAATGCCACGGAGACCTCACGCCGCGTAGTGGACCTGGCCATCAGGGTCAGCGGTGGTTCAAGCTACTTCCGAGGCTCTGAACTCGAGCGCCTGTACCGGGACGTCCTGGCCGGCATGTTCCACCCGTCAGATGATGAATCGGCGCACAACACGGTGGCGAACGCCTGGCTGGGGCCGCTGGAGGCCTAGCCGGTCCGCTGGTCTACGCACCCTTATACGGTCCGCTGGACCTGCATGACCCGGCGGCGGAGCCAGAAGCGCCTGGCGCCGCCCAGATACAGCACGCTGCGCTCCAGCTCCCACTTGCCGTACTCGGAATGCTCCACGAGCCGGCGCCTGGCATCAGGCAGTGAATCGTCGGGGCTGACCGTCAGTACGAGGTACTCGTACTGCTTAAGAAAGTCCCGTTCGCGCTGGACCGAGCTGGTGAGAAAATGTTCCTTCATTGCTCTCCATTTTCGTCCTTTTCCGGCTAACGTGAAGTCATGAGCATCGATCCGCGTGTCGCGCTTCAGTCCTTGACAACCGCCTTGGAAGAACACCTTATAGCAGCATCCAACCGGCGCGACGATGGGGATCCCGCCGTCGAAGCCGCTTTTTTTGCCGTTTCAGATGCGTTCGAGGTTTATGAAGACGCGCTCTACGAGGCTTACAGCGAGGTCACGCCCCTTCAGGTCTTTGACGACGAAGAGGACGAGGACGATGACGCCACTATCACCGAAGACGAGGACATCGAAATCCTCGAGGACTGACGCGACCGGACACCAGCACGTTCCACAGCCTTAGGCGGGCTGGGACACATCCTCGAGCGCCCGCGCAATCTCCGGGGGAAGGCGGGTCAACTGGGCAGCGAGGATCTCTTTTGCCTGGAGCGGCGTGCGGGGTCCGACGACGGCGGTGGCCACCCCATGCTGCGCCAGCAGCCAGCTCAGCGACACATCAAGTGGCGTCCGGCCCAGGCCCTTGGCTGCCATCGCCACAGCTTCCACAACACTCGAGGGCTGCTGCTCCAAATACGGCTCCACATAAGGTGCGGAACCAGGACGCGCCGCGCGGGAATCAGCGGGGATACTGCTGCGGTATTTGCCTGTCAGCACGCCCCGGCCCAGGGGTGCCCATGCCATCAGCCCCAGGCCGGCGTCTTCAACGGCCGGGATCAGTTCCGCCTCAGGTGTCCGCTGGAGCAATGAGTACTCGGCCTGGGCAGCGACGAGCTGAAAGCCGGCCACTGCTGCGGCCTTTGCGCTCTGCCAGCCATTGAAATTAGCAATGCCCGCATAACGGGCGCGGCCGCTGCGGAGCGCGAATTCGAGGGCAGACAGCGTTTCATCCAGGGGGACGTTGCCGTCCCATGCCTGGGCAAACCAGACGTCCACATAATCAGTTCCAAGCCTCGCCAGGCTGGCGTCCAGGCTGCTCAGCATCGCGTTTCGCGACGTGTCCACCGTCCGCCGGCCGTCCGACGCCGACGTCCCCGCTTTAGTGGAAATGCAGACTTCGGTGCGGGAGACCACGTCACCCAACAGGGACCCGATCATCGCCTCCGCACGCCCTTCCGAGTAGGAGGCAGCCGTGTCGATGAGTTTTCCGCCGCCGTCGACGAATGTGCGCAACATCTCCGAGGCGTCCTGTTCATCGGTTTCGCCGGCCCAGGACATGGTGCCGAGGGAGAGGGCGGAGACTCGCAATCCACTGTTGCCGACGTAACGCTGCTGCATAGCTGCAAGCTTACGGGGAATCAACAGGGTGCATGACGTAGTGTCTTAGCGTGAACTGGTTTGAAGCGGCCCTGCTGGGCCTGATACAGGGTCTGACCGAATTTCTACCGATTTCATCAAGCGCGCATCTGCGGATTGTGGGACAGTTCCTACCCAACGCGTCTGATCCAGGGGCGGCGTTTACGGCGATCACCCAGCTCGGTACCGAAACTGCAGTGGTGGTGTACTTCTGGCGCGACATTGTCCGGATCATCAAAGCGTGGGCGGGCTCGCTGGGGGGCAAGGTTGCCCGGAACGATCCCGATGCGCGCATGGGCTGGCTGGTGATTCTCGGCAGCCTGCCGATCATCGTGCTGGGCCTGCTCTTCCAGGACCAGATTGAGTCGGTACTCCGCAGCCTGTGGATCGTCGCTACCATGCTGATCGTTTTCGGCTTGATCCTGGCTGTGGCGGACGCTATCGGAAAGCAGGAAAGGGATCTTTCCCAGCTCACGTACAAACACGGCATCCTGTACGGATTCGCCCAGGCCCTGGCTCTCATCCCCGGCGTCTCCCGATCCGGCGGCACCATCACCGCAGGCCTCCTGATGGGCTACACACGCGAAGCCGCCGCCCGCTACTCGTTCCTCCTGGCCATCCCGGCGGTGTTCGGCAGCGGGCTGTACCAGCTGTACAAAGTGGTCAGCAAGGACGGCATCACGGGCCCGTACGGACTCCCGGAGACTGCGCTGGCCACAGTCATCGCCTTTGCGGTTGGCTACATGATCATTGGGTGGTTCCTTAAATTCGTCTCCACGCGGAGCTACCGGGTCTTTGTCTGGTACCGGATCCTCCTGGGCTTGGCCTTATACCTCCTGCTCGGTTTCAATGTCATCAGCGCCTAGAAGTAGGCTAGGGCTGTGAAATCCTGGACCTCCCGCCCTGTACCTGTTGTGCCCGGCGCCATGCCCGCCATCCGTCTCTTCGACACCGCCCAGGGGCGCGAAGTAGGCCTGCCTTCCGGTGGTGAGCAGTCACTGTATGTCTGCGGCATCACTCCATATGACGCCACCCACATGGGCCACGCCGCCAGCTACGTGGCGTTTGACCTCTTGAACAGGGCCTGGCGGGACGCCGGCGACAAGGTCTCCTACGTCCAGAACGTGACCGATGTGGATGATCCCCTGCTGGAGCGCGCCACAGCCACCGGTGTGGACTGGCAGGACCTGGCAGCGAGCCAGATCGAACTATTCCAGACGGACATGGAAGCCCTGAACGTCGTGGCCCCGGACCGCTACATCGGCGCTGTTGAATCGGTGGACCTGATTGTTCCCGCCATTGAGCGCCTGGTGCGAATGGGCCTGGCCTACCGTGTGCCGGGTGCGGCGGGAGAACCCGACGGCGATGTCTACTACGACGTCGAAGCCGCCGGCAAGCAAACCGTCGCACCTGATGCCTGGACCCTGGGCTCGATCTCACACCTCGGTGAAGCCGAGATGCTTGAACTTTTTGCCGAACGCGGCGGCGACCCAGGCAGGGCCGGCAAACGGCAGGCGCTGGATCCCCTCCTCTGGCGGGTGGCCCGGGACGGCGAACCCAGCTGGCCCGGCGGCGAGCTGGGCCAGGGCAGGCCGGGGTGGCACATCGAGTGCACGGTCATCGCCCAGCAGTATCTTCCCGCACCCTTCACCGTCCAGGGCGGCGGCTCAGACCTCATCTTCCCCCACCACGAAATGGGGGCAGGCCACGCCTATTCGCTGGCCGGTGTTCCGCTGGCACACCACTACGCCCACGCCGGAATGGTGGGCCTGGACGGTGAAAAAATGAGCAAATCCAAGGGCAACCTGGTCCTGGTGTCAAAGCTGCGGGCAGCCGGCGAGGAGCCAGCCGCCATCCGGCTGGCAATCCTGGCCCACCACTACCGTTCAGACTGGTCATGGACGCCGGCGGGCTTCGCGGACGCGAAGGACAGGCTCGCGGCCTGGCGCCGCGCCCTCTCCGTCGCGCCGGCCGGATCCGCGGCAGCCGTGATCGGGGAAATGCGGTCGGCGCTTGCCGCCGACCTGAATGCGCCGGGAGCGCTGGAAGCTGTCGACCGCTGGGCCGCTACGTCGATCGCAGCCGCGGAAGCGGGCAGCCCACGGGATGAAGCCCTGGTGAGGGAAGCCGTCGAGGCGCTGCTCGGCGTCGTACTTTAGCGAAGTGACCGTCCGCCCGCCATGTAACTGCGGGCGGACGCCGGCACAGGGCTCAGGGTTTGTCGCGGCCCCGCCGCTTCAGGTAGCGCTCAAACTCACGCGCGATGGACTCTCCGCTGGCTTCCGGGAGGTCGGCGGTGTCCTTCGCTTCCTCAAGCTGGCGGACATACGCTGCGATTTCCGGATCTTCGGTGGCCAACTCGTCCACGCCGCGCTCCCACGCAGCTGACTCCTCCGCCAGCTCGTGGGTATCCAACGGTAGCTGGAGCAGCTCTTCCACCCGGTGCAGAAGGGCCAGTTGGGCCTTGGGTGACGGGGACTGGGCAACGTAGTGGGGGACCGCCGCCCACAGCGAGACCGTGGGAATTCCGGCCAGCAGGGCTACTTCGGACAGCACACCAACAATGCCCACGGGACCTTCGTACTGGGACGGTTCCAGATTGAGTCGTTCCCGAAGCGGGGCGTCATCCGAGGACGTGCTCACCGGAATCGGCCTGCTGTGCGGCACATCGGCCAGCAGCGCCCCCACAAGAACCACATAATCCACCTTCAGCGCTTCCGCATGGACCAGCAGTTCCGCGGTGTAGGCCCGCCATTTGTAAGACGGCTCCGTACCTTGGACGAAGATGACATCCACATTCGAATCCGGCGCACTTGCCTTGTAGATCCGGGTGGCGGGCCACTTGATCTTGCGTTCCCCGGACGCGGTCCGGCGGACGGTGGGGCGGGTGAACTGGAAATCGTAGTATTCGTCGGCGTCGATGGACCCGACTTTTTTGCCGCCCCACACCCTATTGAGATAGCGCAGCGAGTCACTGGCTGCTTCGCCGGCATCGTTCCAGCCTTCAAATGCCGCCAGCATCACAGTGATGCGCTCCCCATCGGCCACTGGCAGCAGGAACTGCTCCTGTTCAGGCGCGGCACCAGGTTCCGTGGTGTCTCCGTCGAAGCTATTCATTTCTTCACCCTACGTCCAAGAACCGGGACGATGCATTCCATGCACGGCCAAAAAGTGTGCCTGCGTCGCCCCCCGGCACGCCGCACCCACCGCGATATTCGCCAAGGGCGTACCCCACGGCTGGCGTTAAGGCTGGCACCGTAGACTGAACGCATGCGATCCTCACCCCCTGTTTCCCCGCTCCGTGCTGTTCTTTGGGATATGGACGGCACCATCGTGGATACGGAACCGTATTGGATTGCCGCAGAGCGCGCCCTGGTGGAAGCCCATGGCGGTACCTGGTCACACGAACAGGCCACCCAACTCGTAGGGCAGGCCCTGACGTTTTCAGCCGCAATCCTGCAGGACGCCGGCGTCCGGCTGGAGACCAGGCAAATTATCGACACCCTGACCGCGGAAGTAATCCAGAGCGTCCAGCGCTCCGTCCCGTGGCGTCCCGGAGCCAGGGAACTGCTCGATGACCTGCACAGCGCCGGCGTGCGGTGTGCGCTGGTCACCATGTCAGAGGGGCCGCTGGCCCGCGAAATCGTGGCGAGCCTGCCCAAGCCCTACTTCGAATTCATGGTCACCGGTGATACCGTGGCCCGGGGCAAGCCCCACCCGGAGGCCTACCTCAAAGCGGTGGAACTGCTTCAGGACGCAGATCCCGGACTGACCATCGACCACTGTGTCGCCCTGGAAGATTCGGCGCCGGGCGTGGCTGCGGCGCTGGCATCCGGGGTGGCCACAGTGGCAATTCCCCACATCGTCCCGCTGCCGGCAGACCCCAGGCACACCACTTGGGACTCTCTTGCAGGCCGCACGGTTTCTGAGCTGGAAGCAATCGCGGCCGAAAGCCTGGCAATTTCGGCGGGGTTGCTGGCGCCTACGTCCGGGAGCCCGTCTTGAGTGAAACGCCCGCTCCGGCTCGCCGGGAAGGAATCCGGCTCGGCCGGATCGCCGGAATCCCCATCATCCTGGCGTACTCCTGGTTTGTGATTGCCACCTTTACCGTCATCGTCTACGGACCGGTGCTGTTGGAACGCAATCCCGGATTCGGCATTACCGCCTACTACGTGGCGTTCGCCTACGCGTTGCTGCTGCTCATTTCGGTCCTGGTCCACGAGTTGGCTCACGCCCTCACTGCCAAGGTCTACGGCTGGCCCACCCAGAAGATCGTGCTGAATCTCTGGGGCGGCCACACCCAGTTTGAGAATTTCACCGCCACCCCGGCACGGTCCGTGGTCGTGGCGCTGGCAGGTCCGGCCGCGAACCTGGTCCTTGCCGGCGGCGCCTGGCTGGTCCTGTCCGGCGCCAGCATGGGTGTTGTGGCGGACACCCTGAGCAACATCTTTATGTGGGCAAACTTCGTCATTGGCATCTTCAACGTCCTGCCCGGACTTCCGCTGGACGGCGGACGCATTGTTGAATCGGCCGTCTGGAAGGCCACCGGCAGCCAGGCCAAGGGCACGGTAGCGGCCGGCTGGGCCGGCCGCGTCATCGTGGTGGCCCTCGGCCTCTGGTTCATAGCGATGCCGCTGCTGGCCGGCGTGACTCCGGATTTCAGCCTCCTGATGATCACCGTCCTCGTCGGCGGGTTCCTCTGGATGGGGGCAAGCGCCGCCATCCAGCAGGGAACCATGCGCGGCCGGCTGCACCTGGTGAGCGCAACGGCCCTCGCGGCCCCCGCCGTCGGACTTCCCGCGACCGCCACCGTTGCCGACATCCGCCGCCTGGCATCGGAGGGATCGCCAGCAGTCGTGGTGTGCGGGCCGGAGGGACGCCCGCAGGGTGTCGTGGACAGGCGCGCACTCGCCGCAGTTCCCGAGTCTGCAGCGGATTCCACCTCCGCGACGGCGGTGTCCTACGCTTTGGCGGCTGGCGCCTACGTACCTGAATGGTCGCAGGGACAGGAACTGATCCAGTATCTTTCGCAGCTGGAAGGCCATGAGTATGCCGTGGTGGACCACAACGGCACCGTCACCGGCCTCCTGTCGCAAAACGCGGTAGTGACCGCCATCACCGGTAAGGCAGTCCGGCCGAATAAGCACCCGCAGGGTCAAAGCCGGTAGAGTTACGTGCCGGCCGTGCACTGCCGCCGCATGGTTGCCCGTGCCTGTACGCACCCGGCGGACTATTGATGCGTGGCCCCATGTCTTACAGGAACGAGGAACTTTTCATGAGCAGCGAATCTGCCGCCGCAACCGCAGCACCGTCCACAGCCGGTGTTGCCGCCAACGGTGTCCAGCCGGTGGGGGCTGCCCGCCGCCGCGGACCTTTCCGCGAAGGGGAGCGGGTCCAGCTGACTGATGAACGCGGCCGCATGAACACCGTCACGCTTGAAATCGGCGGCGCCTTCCACACCCACCGCGGCTTCCTGAACCATGATGGGATCATCGGCAAAGCGGACGGCTCTGTTGTGGTGAACAACGTCGGCCAGCAGTATCAGACGCTGCGCCCGCTCCTCTCGGACTTTGTCCTTTCCATGCCCCGCGGCGCCGCAGTGGTCTACCCCAAGGACGCCGGCCAGATCGTCACCATGGCCGACATCTTCCCGGGCGCCAGGGTGGTTGAAGCCGGTGTGGGTTCCGGTGCCTTGTCCATCTCATTGCTCCGGGCAGTGGGAGACAACGGCTACCTGCACTCCTTCGAACGCCGTGAAGAATTTGCGGACATCGCCCGTGGGAATGTGGAGACCATCTTTGGTGGCCCCCACCCCGCCTGGAAAATTTCGTTGGGCGACTTCCAGGAGGAAGTGGTCCGCAGCGAGGCTCCCGGCTCCGTTGACCGCGTGGTCCTGGACATGCTGGCTCCCTGGGAGTGCCTGGACGCCGTAGCCACCGTGCTTGCCCCCGGTGGTGTCTGGATCAATTACGTCGCCACCGTTACGCAGCTTTCCCGGACCGCGGAGGCCATCCGGGCAGACGGCCGCTTCACCGAACCCGACGCCTGGGAGTCCATGGTCCGCGGCTGGCACCTGGAGGGCCTGGCAGTCCGCCCGGACCACCGCATGGTGGCCCACACCGGCTTCCTCCTGGTGAGCCGCCGGCTGGCCGACGGCGTCACAGGAATTTCGGTCAAGCGGCGTCCCTCAAAGACAGATTTCAATGAAGAAGATGTCAACGCCTGGACGCCGGGCGCAGTTGGCGAGCGGCTGGTCTCCGACAAGAAGCTCCGCAGGGCCGCCCGCGATGCCATCGCCGGGACCAACGTCAAGGACGCACCGGAGATCACGAACTAGTCCACATTTCGGGAGTCGCCAGCAGTACCTGCCAACTTGGGGCTAAGGTCTTAAGCAGAAGAGCAGGAAGGGCTGATGCATCATGGAGACGCCGAATCAGGACTCCGGACGTACACCGGCGGAGCAGGCTGCCGCCAACGAACTGTCTGTCGCAGACCGGCAGGTCAACGTCCTCCGGGACAAACTCAGGCACATCGACCGCCAGCTTGCCGCCGCTACGCAGAATAACGCGAAGCTGGTCAGCACGCTGGAAGCGGCGAAAGTCGAAATCCTGCGCCTGAAAAACGCCCTGGACCAGGAAGGCCAGCCCCCGTACAGCTTCGGTACCATCCTGCAGCTCAATCCCCGGCGTATGCCATCAGCTGGCAGCGGGCAGGCCGCCACCGAGGAATCAGCCGATATTTTCAATGCCGGCCGGAAGATGCGGGTGGGGATCAGCCCCCTGGTCAACATCAACCAGCTGGCTGCCGGCCAGGAGGTCCTGCTCAACGAGGCACTGCTGATCGTTGCCGGTCTCGGTTACGAGCGCGCCGGCGAGCTCGCAACGCTCAAGGAAATGCTGGGAACGGACCGCGCGCTGGTAGTGGGCCGGGCGGATGAGGAGCGGGTCATCCGGCTCTCCGGCGCCCTGCTTACCGAAAAGCTCCGGGTAGGGGACGCCCTGTCCATCGATTCGCGCACCGGGTACGCCCTCGAGAAGGTTCCCCGCTCCGAAGTGGAGAACCTCGTCCTCGAAGAAGTCCCTGACATCACATACGAGGACATCGGCGGCCTCGGCCCGCAGATCGAGCAGATCCGGGATGCCGTTGAACTGCCGTTCCTCCACCCGGACCTGTACCGCGAACACGGGTTGAAGGCCCCGAAGGGCATTCTGCTTTACGGCCCGCCGGGCTGCGGCAAAACCCTGATCGCCAAGGCTGTTGCCAACTCGCTGGCCGCGCGGGCGGCTGAGCGGTCCGGCAATACGGACCTGAAAAGTTACTTCCTCAACATCAAGGGCCCGGAACTCCTGGACAAGTACGTGGGGGAGACGGAGCGCCACATCCGCCTGATCTTTTCGCGGGCCCGGGAGAAGGCTTCGGACGGCAGTCCGGTAGTGGTTTTCTTTGACGAGATGGATTCGCTGTTCCGCACCCGCGGCACCGGGATCTCCTCCGACGTCGAGACCACCATTGTGCCCCAGCTCCTGAGCGAGATCGACGGCGTGGAGCGGCTGGACAACGTCATTGTCATTGGTGCCTCCAACCGTGAGGACATGATTGACCCCGCCATCCTCCGCCCTGGCCGGCTTGACGTAAAGGTGAAGATCCAGCGTCCGGATGCCGAGGCCGCGGCCGACATTTTCAACAAGTACATCACCACGGACCTGCCGTTCCACGAGTCCGATCTCGCGGAACACAGCGGCGACGTCCAGGCGACCGTGGACGCCATGGTCCAGCGCACGGTCGAAGCCATGTACTCCACGGAGAAGTCCAACGAATACCTGGAGGTCACCTACGCCAACGGTGATACCGAGATGCTCTACTTCAAGGACTTCAACTCCGGCGCAGTGGTTCAGAACGTTGTGGACCGGGCCAAGAAGTACGCCATCAAAGACCTCCTGACCCTGCACCAGAAGGGCCTCCGGATTGAGCACCTGCTTCGTGCTGTGGTGGACGAATTCCGCGAGCACGAGGACATGCCGAACACCACGAATCCGGACGACTGGGCACGCATCTCCGGCAAGAAGGGCGAGCGGATCACCTACATCCGCACCATTGTGCAGGGCAAAGCCGGCCAGGAGCCCGGCAAGTCCATCGAAACGATGCCCAACACGGGACAGTACCTATGACGGCAGCCCCGGAACGCGCCGCCGGGGACTCGCTCCCTGCTGGCGGGGCCATGCGCGTGATGGGGGCGGAAACGGAGTACGGCATCCATGCGCCGTCCGCACCGGGGGCAAATGCCACCATGATGTCCGCCCGCGTTGTCCAGGCGTACGCCCACGTGACACGGCAACGGGCGGCCGGCGGGGCAGAGACCCGGTGGGACTACACGGATGAGGAGCCCCTACACGACGCCCGTGGCTGGACCCTGGAACGCGCTTCGGCCCACCCCAGCCAGCTCACCGACCAACCGCCGGTACTCGACGCCGAAGCGGTGGCGCTGGCCTACGGCCGCGAGGAGCTGGAACTGGACGGCGAGGACGGGGCCGGCAGCCTGCTGATGAACATGGTGCTGGGAAACGGTGCCCGCCTCTACGTGGACCACGCCCACCCGGAATACTCCAGCGCCGAGGTGACCAATCCCCGTGATGCCGTGATCTGGGATGCTGCTGGAGATCTCGTTGCGCTGGCAGCGGTGCGGCGCCTGGCTGCGGATCCAGAGCTGCCGCCGGTCAACCTCTATAAAAACAATACGGACAACAAGTCCGTCTCGTATGGCTCCCACGAGAACTACCTGATGCCGCGCTCAGTGCCTTTCGGGGACATTGTGCGGGGACTGACGCCCTTCTTCGTCACACGCCAGATTATGTGCGGCGCAGGGCGGGTGAGCAGAGGGCAGGACAGTTCCACCCCGGGGTACCAGATCAGCCAGCGGGCCGACTTCTTCGAAGCCGAAGTGGGCTTGGAAACCACCATCCGCCGGCCGATCATCAATACCCGGGACGAGCCCCATGCCACGGCCGACAAATACCGGCGCCTGCATGTCATCATCGGGGACGCCAACCTCAGCCAGTCCTCGAACTACCTTAAGTTCGGCACCACTGCGCTGGTCCTGAGCCTTATCGAGGCCGGCCTGGCGCCCAAAGTGGAGGTCCACGAGCCCGTTTCGGCCTTGCAGGCGGTCAGCCACGACACGTCGCTGACGGCCAGGCTCAGGCTTTTGGACGGCCGCCGCGTTACGGCCCTGGATCTGCAGTGGATGTACCACGAGGCGGCGGCCAAGCTGGCGCAGGACACCGGGGTTGCCGATGCTGTGGACGGGGACGGCCATACGCACGAAGTACTGGAACGCTGGGCCGCTACCCTGACCCAGCTCCATTCGGACAGGAGTAGCGCGGCCACCTCCGTGGAGTGGCTGGCGAAACTCTCCCTTTTGGAGGGCTATCGCAGCCGGGACAACCTCGCCTGGAATGACGCAAGGCTGGGCCTTGTGGACCTGCAGTGGGCCGACATCAGGCCGGAAAAGGGGCTGTACTACCGGTTCCTTGCCAGGAACCGCATGGATCGGATTGTCGAGGACTCGGCGATCGCCGCAGCGGTGACCGAACCGCCGCCGGACACGCGTGCGTTCTTCCGCGGACACTGCATCAGCAGCTTCGGCAAAGACGTGGTCGGGGCCAGCTGGGACTCGGTCATCTTCGATGTCCCGGGATACGGCCGGCTGCAGCGCGTGCCCACCAGGGAGCCCCTTCGCGGCACCAGGGCCCTCACGGGAGGGCTATTCGCCCGCCACCGCACGGCCGGACCGTTCCTCGCCGAACTCCTTGGGCACAACACCCCTCCGCCTCCGGCGTAAACCGCGCCAGCAGGCGTTCAGCGTGGCAATATGGGCGTATCAGCAGATCCGCCCGGATCCGATGCTTCCCGAAGGAGAGATCACCATGGCAGGCCAGGAACAGCAGCAGCCACAATCGCGCGACAGCCAGGTCGAAGAGGACATCCCGGAGGCGCCCCCGGCCGCCCCCGAAGCCCAGGCATCGGCCGCCACCCAGGGCGTCGATGACCTCCTGGACGAAATTGACGGCGTCCTGGAGTCCAACGCTGAGGAGTTCGTCCGCGCCTTCGTCCAAAAGGGCGGCCAGTAGCCGCAGCCGGATAGTGGCGGACGCCGCGCCGGCCGGAAGCTGTTCCGTAGAAGGACCACGTTCAAGGAGTGCACCAGTGCAGGAATCAACCGCCAACCAGGTAGCCGGCAACGCGACGTCGTCATTTACCGAGCATCTGCAGCGGGACCGTCCGGACCTGCTTCCGTACAACCGCGCGCTGCCTGGGGCCACAGCCGGAGCCACTCCGCTGCAGGTGCCGCATGCCACCACCATCGTGGCGATGAGCTACGGCGGAGGTGTGCTGATGGCCGGTGACCGGCGAGCCACCATGGGCAACATGATTGCGAGCAGGCATATCGAAAAGGTCTTCCCGGCAGACAGGTACTCGGTGCTGGGAATCGCTGGCACTGCCGGGATTGCCATCGACCTGACGCGGCTCTTTCAGGTGGAACTGGAGCACTACGAAAAGATCGAAGGCACACTCCTGAGCTTGGACGGCAAGGCCAACCGACTGGGCGCCATGATCCGCGGCAATCTTCCCATGGCCCTGCAGGGCCTGGCAGTAGTGCCCCTCTTTGCCGGTTTCGACACTACTGCCGGAGTGGGCCGCCTCTTCTCCTACGACGTCACAGGAGGCCGGTACGAGGAACGCGAGCACCACACCGTCGGCTCTGGCTCTGTTTTCGCCCGTGGCGCGCTCAAAAAACTCTGGCGGCCCAACCTGACGGAAGCCGAAGCGGTCTCCGTTGCCGTCGAATCGCTCTATGACGCCGCCGACGACGACTCCGCAACAGGCGGTCCGGATCCGGTCCGCCAGCTCTGGCCCGTCGTGTACACGGTGAACCGGGACGGCGCCAGGCGCATCCCGGAACCGGAACTGGCGGCTGTGGCGGGAAGCATCATTGCGGCCCGGTCTGCTGAGCGGCGGGAGGCCTGACATGACGCAGCAGTTCTATGTCTCGCCTGAACAACTGATGAAGGACCGTGCGGACTTCGCACGGAAGGGCATCGCCCGCGGCAGGTCCGTGGTTGTCATCAGCTGCCAGGACGGAATCACCCTCGTCGCTGAAAATCCGTCACCTTCGCTGCATAAGGTCGGTGAGATCTACGACAAGATCGCCTTCGCCGCCGTCGGCAAGTACAACGAATTTGAGAGCCTGCGCCAGGCCGGGGTCCGATACGCGGACGTGCGGGGCTACTCCTACGACCGTGAGGACGTCACCGCGCGGGGCCTGGCAAGCGTCTACGCGCAAAGCCTCGGCGCGGTCTTCACTGCCGAGCAGAAGCCATTTGAAGTGGAACTTGCGGTCGCCGAGGTAGGCCCGACGCCGGAGCAGGACCACCTGTACCGGCTGACTTTTGATGGGTCGATCGCCGACGAGCACGGCTTCATCGTGATGGGTGGCCAGGCGGAGCGCGTCTCATCCGTCATCGCCGAGGGCTGGCGTTCTTCGCTGCGGTTTCCCGCAGCCGTCCGGCTGGCCATCAGCAGCCTGGCGGGCGGAACGGAGCAGGGCGAAGAGGGCGCGACCCTTCCGGCCAAAGCCGTTGAGGTTGCCGTCCTGGACAGGCAGTCGGAGACCGCCAGGGGCTTCCGCCGGGCCTTCCGGCGATTGAACGACGCCGACATCACGGCGCTGCTTGCGGAGGAGGACTGAGATGGACAAGAGGATCTTCGGTATTGAGACCGAATTCGGAATCTCGTATTCGAGCCCCGATTCGCGGCCGCTGGCGCCTGAGGAGGTGGCGAGGTACCTGTTCCGCAAAGTGGTCAGCTGGGGCCGGTCCTCCAACGTGTTCCTGACTAACGGTTCACGGCTGTATCTCGACGTCGGCTCGCACCCCGAGTACGCCACCGCGGAATGTGATGACCTCGCCCAGCTGGTCGCCCACGACCGCGCCGGCGAGTTGATCCTCGACGACCTCGTGGATGAGGCGCAGGCACGGCTTGCCGCCGAGGGGTTCAACGGAACCGTCTACCTGTTCAAGAACAACACCGATTCCGCCGGGAACTCCTATGGCAGCCACGAGAACTACCTCATCCCGCGCCGGGGCGAATTCTCCCGGCTCGCAGAGATTCTGATCCCGTTCCTGGTCACGCGCCAGCTGATCGCCGGCGCGGGCAAGATCCTGAAGACTCCGCACGGGGCAACATATGCATTTTCGCAGCGGGCAGACCACATCTGGGAAGGCGTATCATCGGCCACCACCCGGTCGCGTCCCATTATCAACACCCGGGATGAACCGCACGCCGACGCCGAATTCTTCCGTCGGCTCCACGTCATTGTGGGCGACTCCAATATGTCCGAAACCACGGCCCTGCTCAAGGTGGGCTCAGTGGACCTCATTCTCCGCATGATTGAGGCCGGGGTGATCATGCGGGACATGCGGATGGAGAATCCCATCCGCAGCATCCGGGAGATCTCCCACGACCTCAGCGGCCGTGCGCTGGTCCGGCTCGCCAACGGCCGCCAGCTCACTGCGTTGGAGATCCAGCAGGAATACCTGACCAAGGTCAAAGCTTTTGTGCAGGAGCACGGCGCCCACAACCCCCACGTTCCGCTGATCCTGGACCTCTGGGAGCGGACGCTGGATGCAATCGGAAGCGGTAATACCAGCACCATCGACACAGAAATTGACTGGGCCATCAAGAAGAAGCTGATGGACAACTACCGGGAGCGGCACGGCCTTGGCCTGGATGCACCCCGGATCGCCCAGCTTGACCTGACCTACCACGATATTTCACGGACCCGCGGCCTCTATTACCTGCTGCAGGCCAGGGGCGCGGTGCGTCGCGTGGTTGACGACACCGTGATCAAGGACGCCGTGGATGCACCGCCGCAGACCACCCGCGCGAAGCTCAGGGGCGACTTTGTCCGGCGGGCACAGGAACTGGGCAGGGACTACACCGTGGACTGGGTACACCTGAAGCTCAACGACCGCGCCCACCAGACCATCCTGTGCAAGGATCCGTTCCGCAGCATCGATGACCGGGTGGATGCCCTCTTGAACTCTATGGGGTGACGTTCAGGTTCAGGGGCTATCCTTGGCAGGGCCATTCTTTGGCCCTGCAGCGGTGCCGGGCACCTGTTCCGGTATCGCGTCCACCTTGCCCCGACGAAAGTTCTCTTACGTGCGCCGACTCCTAGCAATCCTTATCCCCGGTCTGCTGCTGCTTACCGCTTGTGGCGGTTCGCCCGCGGCACCGGAACCCACCAGCCAGTCGGCCGGTGACACTGCCAAGTTCGACTCCCTGAAACTGACGGAAAATGGGGACAAAAAAGCTCCGGGTGTTGAGTTCACCAAGCCGCTGGAGGTCACAGCACCCACCATCAAGGTGCTCGCTGAAGGTGACGGCGCCCCGGTAAAAGCAAACCAGATCGCCAACATTTCGATTCTCGCAGTCAACGGAACCGACGGTTCCACGCTGGAAGATACCTTCCCGGGAGAACCTGAGCCGCTCGAGCTCAGCGAGGACCTCAAGACCGGAAGCCCGGTCATCTACAACGCTTTTGTGGGGGCGAAACTCGGTTCAACCCTGGCCCTTGCCGTACCCGGGAAGGCTGCCGCTGCGGGCGCCACAGCCCAGCCAACCCAGCTTCTGGTGATCAAGCTGATTTCTGCGAAAGACGTGGCGCAGGCGCTCGAAAAGCCTGAGGGCGAAACTGTCACCCCGCCCGCCGGACTACCGACGGTCAAGGAAAATGACCAGGGCATCCCCGAGATCTACGTCGAGGGTGCCGCGGCACCAACCGCCTTGGTGGCGCAGGACCTCATCAAGGGAAAGGGCGCGGAAGTGAAGGCCACTGACACGCTCACCGTCAACTATGTGGGCGTCAACCTCGTGGGCGGCACCAAGTTCGATTCAAGCTTTGACCGCGGCAAGCCCGCCAGCTTCCCATTGACCGGCGTCATTAAGGGCTGGACCCAGGGACTCGCAGGCAAAACGGTGGGCTCCCGCGTCCTCCTTGTCGTTCCCAAGGACCTCGCATACGGTGATGCCGGCCAGGGCGAAGCCAAGGGTGACCTTGTCTTCGTTGTGGACATCCTGGGCGTCAAATAGCTTTCAACACATCACCCACCCACCATACGAAGGAGAAACATGTCATTTGGTCAACGCGATTTCGACCGCCAGAAGCCGGAGATTGACTTCCCGCAAGGCGATGTCCCCACCGAGCTGGTCATCACTGACCTCATTGAGGGCGACGGCACCGAGGCAAAGAAGGGCGACACTGTGTCGACACACTACGTCGGCGTGGCCTGGTCCACCGGCGAAGAATTCGATGCTTCCTGGGGCCGCGGCGCGCCGCTGGACTTCCGTGTCGGCGTGGGCCAGGTCATCCAGGGCTGGGACCAGGGCCTGCTGGGCATGAAGGTGGGCGGCCGCCGCCGCCTGGAGATTCCCTCTGAGCTGGCGTACGGCTCCCGCGGTGCCGGTGGGGCAATCGGCCCCAACGAAGCACTGATCTTTGTGGTGGACCTCGTCGGCGTCCGCTGACCGGAAAACACTGGGACCGGAAAGCGCGGTAACAATCAGGAGCTGTTTCCCGGTTGCTGCCGCGCTTTCGGCTTTCCGCGAAGGAATTTAGTAACGTAGCCAGAGTGTCCGTCACCCGTACTGAGCGCCTCTTGAACCTCCTGATCGCCCTTCTGAACACCAAATATGGCCTGCGCCGCTCAGAGCTGCGGGCGAAGGTCTACCACGACACCTCCGGCAACGACGTCGCGTTCGGCCGGATGTTTGAGCGGGACAAGAACGACCTCCGACAGTTCGGCTTCGACGTGGAAACGGTGACGGACCACGGCTGGAGCGAAGATGACCCGGCGACCACGCGCTACCGCATCGGCAAGGAATCGAACCGCCTGCCCGATGTCCGGCTCAGCCCGGGGGAGTGGACAGTCCTTCTCCTGGCTTCCCAGCTATGGGAGCGCGCCGCGTTGGGGGCTGCCGCCGCCAACGCCCTGCGAAAGCTCCAGGCCTCCGGAACGCTGTCCGACGTCGAACTTCCGCTCGGCGTGCAGCCGCGGATTAGACCGGCCGGCCAGGCGTTCGACGACGTTGTTGCGGCCATGCATGCCCGGCACCCGGTCAGTTTCCGGTACCTCGCCGGCACCACGGGAAAGGAAGAGCAGCGGACGGTAGAACCGTGGGGCCTCGGAAGCCGGTTTGGCCAGTGGTACCTGACCGGCTACGACCGTTCACGACTGGCGCCACGCCATTTCCGGCTTTCCCGGTTCACCGGCGGCGTCACCGTGCTGGGCAAGGAATCGTACTCGCCGCCGGCGGATTTCAACATCCGCGAAGAGTTGGACGGGCTCCCCGAACTTCCGCTCCGGACCGCCGTCGTGGACGTCCGGAGGGGGCGCCTCCTTGGTCTGCGCCGGCGCGCCGCGCTGGTGCCCAACCTCAGTGCGGAAATGCCCGACGGCGCCGACGAACGGCTGCACGTGGAGTTCCGGGACACCGAGGTGCTGGCCGAGGAGCTCGCCTCCTACGGACCGGACGCCGTGGCCCGTGAGCCCCAGGAACTGGTGGCGGCAGTGCGTCACCGGCTGCAGAGCGCCGCCACGTTCTGCGCGGTTCCGGTTCCTGGCTACCGGTTTGCGGACTCCCCGCGCGGCCCGTCCGTCCGCAAGCGTACTTCGGAGGACCAGCTCAAGCGCATGTTGCAGCTGGTGCCTTTCCTGGTCCACAACCAGGGCCTGCACATCCACGACGTCGCAGCACGGTTCGGGATCACACCCGCCGAGCTGGAGAGTGACCTCCGGATCCTCATCTGTTCCGGCCTGCCCGGGGGCTATCCTGACGACCTGCTGGATATCCACTGGGAGGAAGGCCATGTCTACATCACCCAGGATTTGGACCTCACCAGGCCGGTCCGGTTCACCGTGGATGAGGCCTGCGCACTCTTGACCGGTCTGGAGACGCTGAACGGGCTTCCGGAACTCGCCGAGGGCGGCGCCCTGGAATCGGTGACCCTTAAACTAATGGCGGCGGCCGGTGAAGAGGGTCTCCGGGCAGGTTCGCTGGCCGGCCCGGAAGTCGGACCCGCGGATTCGGCCGTCCTTCACGTGGTCCGGGATGCCATCCGGGACCGCTCACAGCTGCGGCTGGTGTATTTATCCGCTCAGCGGGACCAGGTCTCCGAACGGAACGTGGACCCGCTCCGTCTGTACTCGCTGGACAACACCTGGTACTTCGAGGCCTACTGCCACTCCGCCCGGGGACTGCGGAATTTCAGGCTGGACAGGGTCCAGGGGATTGCGCCGAACGGAAACCCGGCGTCCACGCAGGTCCGGCCGGAAGAAGGGTTCCCGGCCAAACTGTTCACGCCCAACGACGACGACACCACCGTCCTGGTGCAGCTCACCAGGAAGGGCGCGGGACTGGCCGACGACTACTATGCCGAACGGGTGGCAACCCTGCCGGACGGCGGACTCGTGGCCGAGATCCGGTTTGGCAGCACAACCTGGCTGCCCATGTTCGTGGCACAGCATGGCGGGTCGGCACGGATCCTGCACCCCGTGGACCTTGCGGCCGCGTCGCGGGCCTGGATCGAGGCGGCCCTGGTCCGCTACGGCGACTAACATGTAGTGGATTCTGTCAAGAGGAGAGTGGGAAGCGGTCGCGGGCTTGAAAGCCGGGGGCCGCTTTTCTGATAAGTGCCGTGGGCAGGTTGGTCCGTGGTTCGCATCTTGTTTGGTCCGGGGCGTCTGGTGGGGGTGGTCAGCGTGTCGTTGGCGACGTGGTTTTGTCAGACTAATATGCACGGGTTTGGTTACCGCAGGACGAGGGGTTCGGCTGGTGCGGATTGCTTCTCTCGGGTCGAGCGTGGCCGTTTCCGGTTACTCATAGTCGCGACGCGAGTTCACTCCACGCGCTGCCTTGTGCCCACCTGCGCCCAGTCGCGGTCCGGATCCGCCGGGGCGAGAATGGACTCCAAGAGGACCAAGGGCCGCCCACGGCCAGCCCCCCCCACTCCCTCATATCGTCTAGACTCGTCAGCATGCCTTGGTGGTCATGGATCCTGATCTGGATAGCGCTCGTTGCGTTGTCCCTGCTCCTTTATGTCCTCCTGGGCATCCGTTTGTACCGCCAGATCAGGGCGGTACTGAAGGATCTTGGCGACGCCGGTTCGAAATTCGGTCACCTGGCACCGGTCGTGGCCGGCGAGCCACAAAGTGCCGCGCCGGTCCAACCGGGCGGCGCCATTTTTGCCTCGCCTGCACAGATGCGACATGATTACGACGCATCCAAGTCATCCCGCCGGGAGGACCGCCGCCAGAGGCGGGTACAGCGCAAGCACCATCGGGGCCAGCCCCAGTCGCTTCGCGATCTGGATCTCAGTTAGACGTAGGATGTTGTAAGAGGAAAGGAATTCCCGTGGGAAGACTCTTTGATGGCCCCTGGCCAATTGTCATAATCATCGTCGTTGCGCTGCTTCTTTTTGCTGCGCCCAAGCTCCCTGCCATGGCCCGCAGCCTGGGCCAGTCCATGCGGATCATCAAATCCGAGGTCAAGGAGATGAAGAACGACGGCAAGACTGAATCCACCGACGACGCCTCGGGGCCGGTGGAAGGCAAGATCGTCAATCACCCGCACCCCAAGCCCGGCGAGCCGACGGACGGCACTGACGTTCCGCCGTCTAACCGCGCATAACCTACAGTGGCACTGACGCGGGGCCGTAAATCCAACCCGGAGGGGCGGATGGCTCTTTGGGACCATCTCAAGGAGCTCAAGAACCGGCTGATCAAATCGGCAATTGCTGTGCTGCTTGCCGCCGTGGCAGGCTGGTTCCTTTACGACCCCGTCGTCGGAAGCCTCTCGGCCCCGCTGATATCCATTGCCCATGAAACCGGCCGGACGGCTGTCCTGAACTTTGCGACCATCGCGGATCCGTTTGCTTTCAAGATCCAGATTGCCATCCAGATCGGGCTGGTGATTTCCAGCCCGGTGTGGATCTACCAGGTTTGGGCTTTTATTACCCCCGGGCTGACCCGGAAGGAACGGGGCTACACGCTCGGCTTTATGACTGCCGCCGTACCCCTGTTCCTGGCCGGCGTTTTTGTGGCCTGGCTGGTTTTCCCTACGGTAGTCAGGGCACTGCTCCAGTTCACGCCCCAGACCGGCGCCAACAACATCTCGGCTACCGACTACCTCACGTTCGCAACGCAGATGCTGCTGACCCTGGGTATTTCCTTCCTGGTGCCCGTGATCCTGGTGGGTATCAACCTGGCCGGGATTGTGCGGGGCCGGACCATCTTCAAAGCCTGGCGGATCATCGTCTTCCTGGTATTCGTCCTCGCCGCCCTGGCCGCACCAGGGACCGACGCGCTGTCCATGTTCCTGCTGGCTGCACCCCTGCTGATCCTGTTTTTCGCCGCCATTGGACTGTGTATCTTCAACGACAAGCGCAAGGACAAACGGGTGGCGAAACAAGTTGCCGAGACGGACGCAACAGCCGACATCGCTACTCCCGGCAGTGAACTGAAGAACCTGTAGCGCGCAGCGCACTAGGCTTGAAGCATGTCCTCTATCTCCGGGCCGCTCTCGCCCTCTGAAAGTTACCGGGCCAGCGCGGAACGCACAGCCGAGGGGCGCACCTACCTGGGCGGGTTTGTCCGCACCCTCGATTTTGAACTCGACGAATTCCAGCGCCTCGCCTGCCGTTCCCTTCAGGAAGGCAGGGGAGTGCTGGTGGCCGCCCCTACCGGCGCTGGGAAGACCATTGTGGGGGAGTTTGCCATTTACCTTGCGTTGGAGCGGCATCTTAAGGCTTTCTACACCACGCCCATCAAGGCGCTAAGCAACCAGAAGTTCACCGAACTCGCCGAAAAATACGGGGCGGAAAACGTTGGGCTCCTGACGGGCGACACCAGCATCAATGGGGACGCCCCGGTCGTGGTCATGACCACCGAAGTCCTCCGCAACATGCTCTACGCCGAATCCGCCACACTGGACGACCTCGGGTTTGTGGTCATGGACGAAGTCCACTACCTCGCAGACCGCTTCCGCGGCGCCGTGTGGGAGGAAGTGATCATCCACCTTCCAAGCGAAGTCCAGGTTGTTTCGCTCAGTGCCACGGTTTCGAACGCAGAAGAGTTCGGTGCGTGGCTGGACACCGTTCGCGGTGACACCGACATCATCGTTTCCGAGCACCGGCCTGTTCCCTTGTGGCAGCACGTTATGGTGGGCCGGGAAATTGTGGACCTGTTCGCCGGCGAAACTACTTTTGACGAAATTGCGCCGCCCGCGGACGCCCAGACCGGAGCACCCCTGCCGGTCCGGGAAGAGCCGGATCCAGAACGGGATGCCGCCGCCCGCGATGACTCCGCAGGGCGGCGGTTCGAGGTCAACCCGGACCTGCTTGCCATGGCCCGCAGCGAAGGCCAGGAGAGCTTCCGTGGACGGTTCGGCCATGGCGGTCGGAGCCAGCGCCGCCAGCACCGGCAACGTGCAGAGGTCCGCACGTCACAGGGACCACTGCCCGGTGCCGTCCGGAAGGCCAGCCGTCCCCAGGTGGTTGCCAGCCTGGACCGCCAGGACCTGCTGCCGGCCATCACCTTTATCTTTTCCCGTGCTGGCTGCGACGCCGCCGTGGCCCAGTGCGTCTCGTCGGGGCTCTGGCTGACCACGGAGAAGGAGCAGCGCATCATTGTCCAGCGCGTCGACGAAGCGGGGCAGGACATCCCGCCTGAGGATCTGGACATCCTGGGCTTCTGGACGTGGCGGGAGGGCCTGCTGCGGGGTTTCGCCGCCCACCACGCCGGCATGCTGCCCACGTTCAAGGAAGTGGTGGAGAAACTCTTCGTCGAGGGACTGGTTAAGGCTGTCTTCGCCACCGAGACCCTTGCCCTTGGCGTCAACATGCCCGCCCGGTCCGTGGTTTTGGAAAAACTGGACAAGTTCAATGGCGAAGCCCATGTGGACATCACAGCAGGGGAGTACACCCAACTGACCGGACGCGCCGGCCGCCGGGGCATCGACGTCGAAGGCCATGCGGTGGTCCTCTGGCAGCCGGGGACGGATCCTGCGGCGGTGGCTGGCCTCGCCTCGCGCCGGACTTATCCGCTGAATTCAAGCTTCCAGCCCACATACAACATGAGCATCAACCTGCTGGCACAGTTTGGCCGCGCCCGCGCGCGGGAAATCCTCGAATCCTCGTTTGCACAGTTCCAGGCGGACCGGTCCGTGGTGGGTCTCGCCAAGCAGGTGCGCAGCCGGGAAGAGTCCCTTGCAGGCTACGCGAAATCCATGACCTGCCATCTCGGCGACTTCACCGAGTATGCGCGGTTACGCCGTGAACTGTCCGACGCCGAAAATGTCACCTCGCGGACCAAATCGCGGGCCCGGAAGTCCCTCAACGAGGACTCCCTTGCACGGCTCATGCCCGGTGACGTGGTGGACGTTCCGGGAGGGCGGGCTCCCGGGCTGGCCGTTGTGCTCAGTTCGGACCACAGCGGCCGGGAGCCACGGCCTGCGGTCCTCACCCTTGACAACCAGCTTAGACGGATCGGCGCCGAGGACCTCGAAGGTCCCATCGCACCCGTGACGCGGATCCGGATTCCGAAGACGTTCAACGCCAAAATCCCCAAGTCACGGCGCGACCTCGCCTCGTCGGCCCGGAACGCCCTGCGGGAAAACCGTCCACCCGCGCCAGGCCGCACCACTGACTTCGGCCTGGGAAGTGTGCTGCCCAACCAGGAGAAGCGGATCACGGAGCTTCGCCGGGCACTCCGGGCACACCCCTGCCACGGGTGCAGCGAGCGTGAAGACCACGCACGCTGGTCAGAACGCTGGTGGAAGCTGCGCCGCGATACGGACGCACTGGTCCGCCAGATCCAAGGCCGGACCAATACGATTGCGAAGACGTTCGACCGTGTCTGCGACGTCCTGTCGGCCTACGGCTACCTGGAGGCCGGCGCCGATGGCCGCCTGTCCATCAGTCCCGACGGCCAGCGCCTCCGCCGGATCTATGGCGAGAAGGACCTGCTGATTTCACAGTCCCTCCGGTTGGGTGCGTTCGGCGATCTTGACGCCGTCGAGGTTGCAGCCCTGGCGAGTGTCCTCGTCTATCAGGCCAAGCGCGAAGACAGGGGGCTCCGCCCCCGAATGCCGAGCATCGCACTGGAAACGTCCGTGGATCTGGTGGTCCGTGAGTGGTCCGCGCTGGAGGACGTCGAAGAGCAGAACAAGCTGCCGCTGACCGGGGAACCCGAACTGGGACTCGTCTGGCCCATGTACAAGTGGGCAAAGGGACGGCACCTCCAGGACGTGCTGAACGGCACTGACCTGGCGGCGGGCGACTTTGTCCGCTGGGTCAAGCAGGTTATTGACCTCCTGGACCAACTGGCCAAGATTCCCGGCCTTGATCCACGTCTCGCACGGCTATGTTCGGAGGCCATCTCGCTGATCCGCCGCGGTGTAGTGGCGTACTCGTCTGTGCTGTGATGAAGCCGTCCTTGATGTACGACCATAGATACAACAGTCCTTTGATGTACCGGCAGCCGGTGCTGTCCACCCCTACCCAGGAGCTTTACCCCGATGACCATTGATCGTTACACCGTGCCTGCCCCGCCCGAGCGCAAGGTGGTCCTGTACCGTAACGGCTCGGTGTACTCGGCCGCGGATCCGTTGGCCACCGCCATGGTGGTGGACGGCGACACCGTTGCCTGGGTGGGCTCCGAACAGGCAGCGTCATCCATTGCGGACTCGTCCATGGAGATCATCGACCTCCGGGGCGCGCTCGTGGCGCCGGGCTTTGTCGACTCCCATGTCCACCTGACAGAAACCGGCATTGCCCTGGATTCCCTGCAGCTTGGCGGGGTCCGTTCCGCCCGGCAACTACTTGATGCCGTGTCGGCTTCCCAAGGTAGCGGCCCGGTGCTCGGTCACGGCTGGGATGAGTCCACGTGGGACGACCCCACGCTGCCGGCAACTGATGAACTCGAGCGTGCCGCCGGCGGCCGGCACGTGTTTCTCTCCAGGGTGGATGCGCATTCGGCCCTGGTATCCTCCTCGCTTGCCACCGACGCCGGGCTTGCCGGCCTCGACGGCTATGCCGCCGGGGCGCAGGTATCGCGTGCCGCGCACACGGCAGCCCACCATGAGGCGCGGCGCCTCCCGGACGCCAGCCTCCGCGGGTTCCAGCAGCGGGCCCTCACCGAAGCAGCCGAGAACGGCTACGTGGCGCTGGCAGAGATGGCCGCCCCACATATTGGGGGAGTGCATGATCTTCGGCTTGCCGCTGCCTGGAACACCGCACCCGGAGAGGCTGCCGTGCCGGAAGTGATGCCGTACTGGGGCGAACTGGCCACCTCGGAGGAGCATGCCCGGCACCTGCTGGACGGCCTCGGCGTTCCAGTGCGCGGCCTCGCCGGCGACCTGAACATTGACGGTTCCCTCGGCTCCCGCACCGCGGCGCTGAGGTCCGGCTACAGCGACGCGGCCGGAGAGCGGGGCAGCCTGTATCTCACGGCAGCGGAGGCAGGTGCCCACCTTGCCGCCTGTTCACTGCTGGGCGTCCAGGGTGGCTTCCACGTTATTGGCGACGCCGGGCTGGACGCCGCGCTGGCGGCGCTGGAAATCGCTGCTGCGGAGGTAGGGGAGCAGCGGATCCGAGCTGCCGGTCACCGTTTTGAGCATGTGGAAGTGACAGATGCCAGCGCCGTCCAGCGACTGGCCCGGTACTCCGTCACAGTCAGCGCCCAGCCCCGCTTCGACGCCGTCTGGGGGAACGACGGCGGGATGTACCAGCAGCGCCTGGGCGGCCGAAGCCGGTCCATGAACGCATTTGCCTCATTCTATTCAGCCGGCGTTCCCATCTGCTTCGGCAGCGACAGCCCGGTGACGCCGCTGCGGCCCTGGTCGAGTGTGCGGGCCTGCCTGGAACACCACAACCACGACGAGCGGATCTCGGCGCGTGCGGCGTTCCTGGGCCACACCAGGGCTGGCTGGCGTGCGGCCAAGTATCACAACCCGATGGCCGGACAACTGGTTCCCGGCGCACCGGCCAGTTTCGCCGTCTGGGACGTTGAGGAACTGATGGTCCAGGTGGCGGACGGAAGGGTGCAGTCCTGGAGTACGGATCCGCGTGCCCGCACGCCCCTGCTCCCGGCGCTGGACACCGGCACAGACCCGGTTTGCCTGCAGACCGTCCGGGACGGCCACGAGCTATTTTCCAGTCCGGCCCTGCGTTCCTGATCCGAAGCGCAGGCCAGCGCCCTATAATGGGTAGTTGCGCCTGCCAGCCAGCAACTCTGCTGATTATCAGCCGCTCCGACTGCTCCCGTCCAGGAAAGGCCCCTTGTGCGCGTCCTCACCATTATTCCGACCTATAACGAGCTGGAATCGCTGCCCAAGACCCTCCAGCGCCTGCGGGCAGCCGTACCGGCCTCGGACGTTCTGGTGGTGGACGACAACAGCCCCGACGGCACCGGACACCTGGCGGACAAGATTGCTTCCGCTGATGCACAGGTCCATGTCCTTCACCGCAAGGGCAAGGAGGGCCTCGGAGCTGCTTACATTGCTGGGTTCAAGTGGGGCCTGGAGGCCGGTTACGACGTCTTGGTGGAAATGGACGCCGACGGCTCCCACCAGCCCGAACAGCTGCCCCAACTGTTGGAAGCAGTTGAACAGGGTGCCGACCTGGCCATGGGTTCCCGCTGGGTTCCGGGTGGCAGCGTGGTCAACTGGCCGCTGTACCGGCAGGCGATTTCACGCGTTGGCAGCACGTACGCGCGGCTGATGCTGGGGCTGAAGATCAAGGATGTCACCGGCGGCTACCGCGCCTTCCGGAGGTCAACCCTGGAAAAGCTCAATCTCGATCAAGTCGATTCAGTGGGCTATGGCTTCCAGGTGGACCTGGCGTGGCGTGTTGCCAAGATGGGCCTCAGGATCGAGGAGCGCCCCATCACGTTCGTTGAGCGTGAGCTGGGCGCCTCCAAGATGAGCGGCAACATTGTGGTTGAGGCCATGATCAACGTCACCAGGTGGGGCCTGCAGGCGCGCTGGAACAAGCTCATGGGCAAAAAAGCAGCGGCACAGGGCTAGCAGCTGGCCGCTCACAGCGGATCAGCATAGCTACGGGACTTACACACGTAACTTAGCGGAATTAACAAAGGACCGGCCCGGCAACGTGGATGACGTTACCGGGCCGGTCCTTTGCAATTCGTTCACTGCGCCGCGGTCAGTTCAGTACGCCGCTGGCAGTGAGGCTGGGGCCCCAAGGGTCAGGCGCTGCGCCGTTCACCGCGGCGTTCGCGCAGGATGGTCAGCCGGTCCTCAAGAATCTGTTCCAGCTCGGGGAGGGAACGGCGCTCCAGGAGCATGTCCCAGTGGGTACGGACAGCTTTTTCGTTGCTTGTGTCTGGACGTTCGCCATCAACCAGGAGCGCTTCCTTGCCGGTCTTGGAGACCCACACAGGAGGAATTTCAGCCTCTGAAGAGAACGTGACGAAGACCTGTTCGCCGTCCGCGCACCGGTATTCGACACGCTGACGCGGAGCCGGCTCGACGCCGGACTCGGTCTCCATGCTCTGCGCGCCAAGGCGCATACCCCGCAGGCTGCGATCGCTCATGTTTTCTCCCTCTGGTCGGTTCGCGGAGCAAGGCCCCACGCCAGCCGGCGCGACATAACCGCACCGAACTACTGTGTGCACTGTGCTGCATCATTAAATTCAACGCATTGCGAAGCATTCTTGTTCCAGCGGATCTGGTCCGACCGGACAAACACTCAATTATACCGATACGGATCCCTGCCGCCAAACGCCGGCGGTGGACCAGTGACGTACCTTACGGCAGGAGGCCGTGCCGCCTGGCATGGCGGGCACGGCCTCCTTGAAACTGGCTGAGTCAGGCTCAGGGCTGCTTGGCGGGTTCCTCATCAAAGAGCCTGCCGCCGGCCCGCGGATCAGGATTGGTGCCGCCGAGTGCGTTGCCGATGCCCTTGAGTGCTTCCCCGACTTCGCTGGGAATGATCCACAGCTTGTTGGAAGATCCTTCGGCCAGCTTGGGAAGCGTCTGCAGGTACTGGTACGCCAGCAACTTCTGATCAGGATTTCCCTTGTGGATCGCGTCGAAGACCTTTTGGATGGCCTGCGCCTCACCGTCCGCACGGAGGATGGCTGCCTTGGCGTCACCCTCTGCCGCGAGGATCGACGCCTGCCGCTGGCCTTCGGCCGTCAGGATGGCTGACTGCTTGGTCCCCTCCGCGGTGAGGATCGCAGCGCGGCGGTCGCGCTCGGCCCGCATCTGCTTCTCCATCGAGTCCTGGATCGAGTGGGGCGGGTCAATCGCTTTCAGCTCGACGCGCGAGACGCGGATGCCCCAGCGGCCGGTGGCCTCATCCAGGACTCCGCGCAGCTGACCGTTGATCTGGTCGCGGGAAGTAAGGGCCTCTTCGAGGTTCAAGCCACCAACGACGTTACGCAGGGTGGTGGTGGTGAGCTGCTCCACAGCCTGGATGTAGTTGGCGATTTCGTACGTGGCCGCACGTGGATCGGTGACCTGGAAGTAGACGACGGTGTCGATCGAGACCACCAGGTTGTCTTCGGTGATGACCGGCTGGGGCGGAAAGGACACCACTTGTTCCCTGAGGTCAAGGAGCGGCAGGAGCCGGTCCACAAACGGGATCAGGATGGTGAGTCCGGGGTTAAGCGTGCGCTGGTATTTGCCAAGCCGCTCCACCACGCCAGCCCTCGCCTGCGGAATAATCCGCACCGAGCGGACCAGAACAATTATCACGAACACGATCAGCACCACCAGCACAATGGCCAAGGCGACTCCTCCTGCGTTATCCATACTTCTCCCTATCCCCAATTATTCGGCTGTATCCAAAACGGTTGGTGTCGTTGCAGCTACGACGGGTCTGCTTGCTCCGGCGGTGCGGACACAACGGCCGTGGCGCCGTCGATGGCGGAGACCACTGCCTTCTGGCCCGCGGGCAGTACAGCGCCGGCGGACCGGGCACTCCACACGTCGCCGCCGATCTTCACCAGGCCGCCCGTGGAGCTGACTGCTTCCATGACGAGTGCCTGCTCGCCGATCAGCCGGTCCACATTGGTGCGCTGTTCGGCGGGTCCCTTTTTCAGATGGCTGAGGGCCACCGGGCGGACAAAGGCGATCATGAGCAGGGACACCACGCAGAAAACAACGGTCTGCAGCCACAGGTCAGCGCCGGCAAAGTCCGCCACAATGGCCGCGAGCGTCCCGCCTCCCAGCATGATGAAAAACAGGTCAAGGGTGATCATCTCGATCACCGCGAACGCGAGGAAAGCTGTGAGCCAAAGGGCCCACCAGTTTTCGCCGAGCCATTCAAACATTCCGTCCCCCTTGACCCTCCGGCAGCTGTCTATTCATCCTAGTCCGCCTAGAAGCTGGACGGCAGGGCGCCGGGAAGAGGGCAGTTGAACGTGGCCAAGTCGTTACGCTGCGGGCCCCACCGGGCGAAAGACCGTGATCCTGAACAGGGCATCTACCGCGGAGGTAGGATCCGGTTTGTCCGGATCTCTGTCCAGCCTGGCGGCAATTGCTGCCCTGTCCAGGTGATGGCCAGCCGGACCCATAAAGGCCAGGTCAGCCATTTCCCCAGGTGTGAGCCGCATGTGGATGTCTACATCCCGAGAGGACTCCGGCACGAAATGGCCGCCCAGGGACTCGGCCAGCCTGGCGTCCTTCTCGTCTTCAATGGCCAGCATCCCCGTCCGGGTGGCCAGCGAGCCCAGGTGTCCCGCGCGGGGCGTCACCACCACCAGCCGGCCGTCGGGACGCAGGACCCGGGCGAATTCTGCGGCGTTGCGGGGCGCAAAGATCACCGTGACGACGTCGACGGCGGCGTCCGCCACGGGGAGTTGCTGCCACACATCGCAGGCGAGGTTGACGGCTTCCGGGTTGAGCCGGGCAGACCGCCTCAAGGCGAATTTGGAGATGTCGAGTGCGACGGCGGTGTACTCGCCGGTGACCCGTCTGACGTCGTCGAGCACTATCCGGAGGTAATGGCCCGTACCGGTTCCCGAATCGAGGACAGTGAACGGCGATCCGGGGAGAACCCTGGCAACGACAGCGGCTGATACGGCGTCCGCCAAGGGACGGTAGTGACCGGCAGCGAGAAAATTGAAACGGGCCGCCACCATGTCCGCAGAGTCAGCTTCAAAAACAGTTCCCTTACCGACCAGGAGATTGAAATAGCCCTGCCTGGCCGCATCGAAGCTGTGCGCTGCTCCGCACATTAGGGAGCGGTGGGCAGCTTCGCCGGTGATGTTGGCTACCTTCAGGTGGTCACCGCACAGCGGGCAGCGCAGCGGAGGGGGCGCGGATGATGGCATACGCACCATCTTAGGGCGGCACCCACGCCAGGCTCTCAGCGCATGGGCGAGGGGTTGCTGTTCGTCGGGGGAATAGCCGCAGGTTAGGCTCACGTGGGTGAAGCCCGAACACCTCCCGCTGCTTAATTCCGTTTCGCCACCGGCAGTCCATCCGGACGGTAGCCGCGCTGCGGTGTCGGTGACCAAACCCGATTTCAACGCTGATGCCTATGTGGGCCAGCTGTGGAACGTACCGTTGGACCAGGAGAAGCTGCCGCGGCGGATCACGAGGGGCTTCCGGGACACCGCCCCCGCCTTCTCACCCGACGGACTGGTACTGGCCTTCCTCCGGACGGACGGGCCGAAGTCGAAGGCGCAGCTGTGCGTGGTGGAGGCCGACGGCGGCGAACCGCAGGTCATCACCGACAGGCTTCTCGGCGTCGAAACATTCTCGTGGTCCCCTGACTCACACCGGATCGTTTACAGCTCCCGCGAGCCGGAGGCCGGCCGTTACGGCACCGTCGAAGGCGTCGCGGCGGAAGCGGAAGAGCCACGCCTGATTTCCACATACCAGTACAGGCTCAATGGCGTGGGCTACACCCGCGACAAGCCCCGGCAGCTGTTCCTGGTGGAGGTCCCTGAGCTCGGTGGCGAGCCTGCGGCGCCGCTGCCGGATGGCCGGCAGCTCACGTCGCTCGCCACGGATGTTGGCAGCGGGACCTTCAGCGCCGACGGGTCCGGCGTCTATTTTTCCGCACTGCCGGACGACGACGGGCTGGCCTCCAGCATTTACAGAGTGCCCGTCACAGGAGGGGACCCTGTAGCAGTTGACGTGGGTGCATCCACGAAGCAGTCAGTGCTGGATGTCCGCGAATCCAGGGACGGCCGATGGCTGTTGTATATTGCGCGGGAACTCGGCGTCTCGGGCACTGACTTCGTTGCACGCAACGCCGTGCTCTACTGCATGCCCGCAGGGGGCGGCAGGCCGCTTCCGTTAACGGACCCGGAGATGATGGACGTCGCCGCCCCCGGCAGCCGGATTGAACTTCGCGGTCCGGACCGTGCCCTGGTACTGAACAATGCACAAGGGACGGTGGAACTCCTCGAGCTGGGCGCAACGGGTGGCCATACGCTTCTGGTGCATGGGGACAGAGACGTAACCGGCGCCGCCTGGGCGGGCGGTTCCCTGTTCGTGTCATTTGCCGACCCCTCTACCCACGGGGACCTCGCAGCGCTCTACGACGGACAGTTGCGGATTCTGACAGACTTTTCGGCCAACCTGCGGACCATGACGGAGATCGTTGTGCCGCAGGAACTCACCTTTGACGCGGCCGACGGCTATCCCGTCCATGGTTGGCTGGTCCGGCCGGCAGGCAAGGGACCGCACCCTGTCCTGTTGAACATCCATGGAGGTCCGTATACCCAGTTCACGGTGGCACTGTTCGACGAGGCCCAGGTCTATGCAGAGGCCGGGTATGCCGTGCTGATGTGCAATCCGCGCGGCTCCGCTGGCTATGGCCGGGACCACGGGCTGGCCATCAAGGGCCGGCTTGGCACAGATGACATGCAGGATGTCCTGGCGTTCCTCGACGGCGCCCTGGCGAAATTTCCAGTGCTCGATGCCGGGCGCCTGGGCATCATGGGCGGCTCGTACGGCGGCTTTCTCACCGCGTGGACCATCGCGCACCACCACCGGTTCGAGGCGGCCATCGTGGAGCGGGGATTCTTGGACCCGGTCAGTTTCGAAGGCTCAGCGGATATTGGCTGGTATTTCGGCGGGGAGTACCTGGGCCTGTCCGCGGAGGCCTTTGCCGCCCAGAACCCGCTCGGACACGCGTCCAAGGTACAGACACCAACCCTGGTCATCCACAGCGAAAACGATCTCCGCTGCCCGATGGAACAAGGCCAGCGCTACTACACCGCGTTGAAAAGACAGGGGGTGGAAGCCGGCTTACTGATATTCCCCGGTGAGGACCACGAACTCTCCCGGTCAGGACGGCCGTTGCACCGCCGGCAGCGGTTTGAGCACATCCTGAGCTGGTGTGCCCGGTTCCTTCCCACAAAAGCGAACCCCACGGAGGTTCCGCCGCCCGGGTGACCCTCTGACGGGTCAGGGATTCTCAGGGAGGAAACCGAGTGAGGCCCGAGCTTTGGCGATTCCCGGTTCCGCCCAGTTGGCAGCGTATTCAGCGTTGGAGCTCAAAGACCTCAGCTCGGCTCTGTCAACGTACAGGGTGCCGTGCAGGTGATCGGTTTCGTGCTGCACAATCCGGGCCTGCCAGCCCCCAAATTCCTGCTCCGCGGCCAGTCCATCAGGCGTTTCGAACCGAAGCAACACACGTTCGTGGCGCACCACCACAGCCTGCAGGCCGCTGAGCGAGAGGCAACCCTCAAAGAACGCCGCAGTCTCTCCGCCGAGGGGTGTGTGGTGCGGGTTGAGGACGGCCAGGAAGTCCAGAGGGCTGCGGTGCCGGACGGCAGCCGCCCCCGGATCGACGTCGAACTTGTCCTCGAGGACCGCCAGCTGGAGCGGGATCCCGATCTGTGGCGCGGCCAGTCCAACGCCCGGTGCTTCGTGCATGACCCGGCGCATGAGGGTTATCAGCTGTTCGAGTTCGGCGGCGCTGATCTGCCCGTCGAAGGCGGCGGCGTGCTGGCGGAGCACGGGGTGCCCGGCCTGCACGATGGGGGGCAAAGTACCAGCGGCGAGGATCTCCTGGACCCGCTCCCGGATGTGCGCTGGGGTGGACAACGTCGGCGTCGATACAGCGGTCATGGGGAAAGCCTAGCCGCGGGAGAACGGCGGCGTCGGCCGGTTCGGCTACTGTCGATGCCATGGCAGAACTGATTTCGGCGGAACCCGCAGCGCTCGAACGCGTCCTGGAATTTGTCAGGACGCTCGAGGCCGGAGGCGGCGGCGAGGCCATCCGGCGCTTCCTTTCAGCCGATTTTCGCCTCGTCGAGGCGCCGCATCTGCTCGCTCCGGAAGGGTCCACCCGGACTTTGGATCAGGTGCTTGCGGGTGCCGACCAGAGCGGCGAAGTGGTGGCGGACCAGAAGTTCGACATCCGGCGCACAACCTGCGAAAGTGGCCGCGTTGTCCTCGAGGCCGACTGGTCGGCAACAATTCTGATGGATCTGAAGTACTGGAATGCCGGCGAGACCATCCGGGCCCGGACCTCATCAGTCTTCGAGGTCCGGGACGGCCTGATTGTCAGCCAGGACAGCTATGACTGCTACTTCCGGAGCCCCGGACCCGGGGGCTGACGGCGTGTTGCCGGGGCAGTCACTGCATGGTGAACCGCCGGGCCACCAGCCTGTTCGCGGCCGGAAGTCCCGCCACCGCGCCCATGGCCAGATTCCGCAGGCCCAGGAACGCCGGAGCCAGGGGCCGCCCCAACGACATGTTGACCTCGGCTTGCCGGCGCGCCAGAACTGCGGCCCGGCTGCGGCGGACAGCGTAGTCCTGGAGGCGCCAGCCGACCTGGCTGCCCGATAGGGATGCACAAATGATCGGCGCAAGCTCCGCTGCATCGAGCCATCCGAGGTTCATGCCTTGGCCGCCAATGGGGCTGATCTCATGGGCAGCGTCGCCGATGAGCACGGCCCGGCCAGCTACCAGCCTGCACGCCGTGGTTGACCGTGGGGTGAACGCACTCAGCATGGTGTTGGTGGCCGGATCAGGCCGGACACCCGTGCGCTGATATACGAGCCGCGACAGCTCCCCGGCGTCCAAGCCATGCGCCGGGCTCCCCATCCTGACCACCCAGCGCCGCACTTTGCCCGGAAGGGGAAAGGATTCCACTATTCCACCGGTCTCGAGGTACAGCACCGCCTCCTCGCTGTGGTCACAATCCGCTGCGAAATCACCCATCACGTAGTGGTCAGGGTAGGACTTCGAGAGCACCGGGATATCCAGCAGGCTTCGCATCAGTGACCGTGCCCCGTCCGCGGCGACGAGGAGACGCGCGGTGATTTGGCTGCCGGAGCCGTCCTCCTCCGGGGCTGCAAGGGCGACGGTGACCAGGCCGCCGTCGTCCGTTACTTCCATAACCCGGGTTCCCCGGCGCAGAGCGGAAGCGTCCAGATCGTGCACACGCCGCTCCAATACTGATTCCGTCATGAACTGGGGGAGGGACAGGACGAACGGAAAGGAGTCTGAAACGGTGGCGAAGGACATGGAGCCAACAGTCCTGCCGTGGCTGACTGCAGTGCCGCTGCGGATCTGCACGCCGGCACCCACCATGGCCGCGGCCACGCCTACGCTGTCCAGTGCGTTGAGGGCCGGTGGATGAATTCCAATCGCCCGGGAATGGTTTTCCCGCTGGTGGCGCTGTTCGAGGACCCGGACCGACACGCCCTCCTGAAGGAGCAACGCCGCGAGGTAGAGGCCCACCGGTCCGCCGCCCACGATCACCACGTCAAACATCGGACTGGACGGGGCGGTGCACGAGGACCTGGTGGAACGGCGCATGGCGCTGCACGCACCAGCCCGGGGGAGTGGCTGCGGTGAGTTCGGCAGGTGTGTAGCTGCGCCGGATGGAGACCAGTCCGTCGGCACGGATGAATGAACCACGGAACGGCAGTGCTGCGAGCCAGAACAGGCCGTAGGCGGCCATGCTTCGGCGCAGGTCATTGTGCAGGCAAAGCTGACGTGCCAGTGTCTGGGAGTCTGTGAGCAGCCGTGTGAGGTCCGCCGGCGGCAGGTGATGGATGACGTGGTTGGAGATCACGACGTCGAACCGGCGGCCGTCGCGGACCAGGCCGCTGCTGTCCGCCTGCAGGAAGCTCACACTAGGGTGGTGCGGACGGCGGCCTGCAAAGCCGTAGGCCCTGGCGTCAGGGTCGGTGCCGGTGATTTCGAGGATCAGCTTGTCCTTCTGGGACCACTGCGCGAGCAGTCGCGCGAGGTCGCCTCCGCCGCTGCCGATGTCCAGGACAGTGGTTATGGTCCCTGGTGAGAGCAGGGGTCGCAGTTCCTCGACATAGAGTTTCCGCCAGCCGGAAAAGAGCCAGTTGACCAATCCGAACTGCCGGTAAGTCTGTTCGAGTTTCTGCGGATCGCAGTCCAGCGCGTCCATCAGTTCCACCGCTTCGGACTCCCGCTGCCGCATCAGCAACATGGGCTCAGGTCCGGGAGGGGGCCGCCGCCCGGCCCTGAAGCGGTTCCCCGGACCGCACGCTTGCGGGTTCAAGGTCTGGCGCCGGCCCGCCCGCTTGGCGGAGCTTGGTGAAGAGGCCGGTTTCCACAGTGAGTCCGGGGCCGAAGGCCATGGAGCAGATGCGTTCGACGCCGTCCGTTAGCGGCTGCTCCAGGATGTGTTTGAGGACAAACAGCACGGTGGCGCTGCTCATGTTGCCGAACTTTCGCAGCGTTTCCCGGGCGGGTACCAGCTGCCGGTCCGTGAGTTCGAGCCGCGTTTGGACCTTGTCCAGGATGCTTCGGCCGCCCGGATGAATGGCCCAGTGGCGGATGTCTCGGTAGGGGAGTCCGCGGAGCGAGGGGTCCCGGGACAGGAGTGGTTCGAGGGCGCCGATGATGTGGCCATCGATGATGTGCGGCACGTAGTTGCCGAGGACCATCTCGAAGCCGTGATCACCGATGTTCCAGGCCATGGACTCTTCGCCCACGGGAGTAAGCACGGTTTCGAAGTGGTCCAGCTGGAGCAGGGCGGGTACATCCGGAGCGTTCCGGGCAGTGACGACAGCGGCGGCGGCGCCGTCGGCAAACAGCGCCGAACCCATGATGGTGTCCGGATCGTTGGACGTCCGCACGTGCAGGGAACAGAGCTCGGCACAGACCACCAGCACAACGGCCTGCGGATCTGCCTCGCAGAACGACTTAGCGGCCCGCAGTGCCGGGAAGGCTGCGTAGCAGCCCATGAATCCGAGGTGGTACCGCTGCACGGCAGGGTCAAGCCCCAGCGCACGGACCAGCTTATAGTCAGGACCCGGGTTGAAGAACCCGGTGCAGGAGACGGTAATAACGTGCGTTATGTCAAGTAAAGTCAGATCCGGGCAGGCGTCCACGGCAGCCTGCGCGGACTCAATGAAGAGCTTGGTGGCCTGCTCGGCGAAGATCTCGTTCCGCGCCTTCGTGGTGGGGTTCAGCAGGAGGCCTGTGTCCGGATCAAAGAACTGTGGATCGTCTGCGCGGAATGCCATGGTCATTTCTTCGACCGCCGTGTGGCGCGTATCGATGGCCGCTGAGTCGAAACAGGTATTCACCAGCCTGGAACCCAGCCTGGTCAGCCCTGGCTGGGCTGCGAAAACATCCCGGGCCTCGGCCTGGATCAGCACAGTCGGCGGAACAGCAGTTTCCAGTGAACGCAAGTAGACCGTCATTGGTTCATTGTTGGCGAGCACCGGAGTTAAGACAATGGCCATCCTTGCCGGAACCGGTCCTGGTGGGCCGCAGGACGTCAACGACGAGCCAAACGCCATCCTTGGCGAACGCACTGCGGAACCGAAGTATTTAGACCCACTTCCCACCTCTTCGAAAAACGCCGATAATCTACATTATGTCAAGTAGCGCTCAGCGTATCTCATCAGATAAATCATTTAGGCCCTCTCCCGCGGAATTCGGCACCATCGAGGGCCGAGAGCGGCTAGTGACCCGTTTCCAGGAGTCCGCGAAAGAGTATCTGGCAGTGGACGCCGGCCCATATCGATAAGTTCTTTGGGGATTTGCGCAGCGTAAGGCACACACCCCGTCCAGGTCTGTTTCGACTGGAACACAGCGGTCCAGGCACAAGCTGCCGAGTCTGCTCGCGGCGATGTTGTCGACGGTAACCCACTGCTGGACTGTGAGTTTTCGCATGGCGCCAACCGAACCCGCTCGCGAGCTCAACGGGCGCCACTCTTGTAGCGCTGGCCCGGGCGTGCGCGGTGTTGGTCAATGGCAGGAATCCTCGTTTCAAACGCCGACAGCCCGAGAACCTGATAAGAACGCGCCCATCGAGACACCCCATTAACAAACCCGGCGCGTCATCCGCCCTTGCCACTCCCCCAGATGGCTTGTGAACTCCGCGCTCGGCACGCGCGAGCCCGGAGGCCAAACCACTTCGGATTTCCCTGCCCGGGACAGATTGGACTCCTACTGGCGGGCAGGTAGCCAGCCTGAGAAAGTCGAGTACGTCCTACGCATGTGTGCAATGACTTTGTCTCCTAATCTTTTGACACTGCGGCACGCGGGGACGTCAGCTTCCCACGAACAGCGGGGAGGTCAGGTTCTGGCTCTTTTGAGGACGTCATATGCTGAATTCGCTTATCCCCCAGGCACGCGAGGTTGCGCTGCGCGAAGCCCCGGGAAGGCCTGTAGTCATGCTCAGTCCGGTCCCTGTCAAAGTACGCTCCATCATCGGCAACGCCCTGGCCTATACGGTCACTCACATTCTGGTTGAGTCATATGATGGCGGGGAATACGCCGTAGGGTGGGAGGCCAGCTGGCTGGTGCGCCGGGCTCCTGAAGACTCTCCCGGCAAATAGCTGGCCTGTGAAATTCGAATAATTGACCTTCCTCATGCGACGTTGACGATGCCGCGGCGTTAGGCTCGAAACCATGATTCCTTCCAGCCAGCAGCCCGCAGTCTCCAGCGCCCGCCGGGCCGTCATCATTGCGGCGTTGACTGACGCGGTCCTCATCCTTGTGTTCGCCTCCATCGGCCGAGACGCGCACCAACGTGGTGACGTCGTTACGGGAGTGTTCCTGACCGCATGGCCGTTCCTGGCCGGTGCCGCCCTCGCCTGGCTTACAGCCCGGGCCTGGCGGCGACCGCTGACCATGCCAACGGGGGTTGTGATCTGGTTGGGGGCCGTTGCGGGCGGCATGATCCTGCGGGCACTGACAGGCCAGACCGTGGTGTTCGCATTCATCATAGTGACGCTCCTGAGCCTGGGCGTGTTCCTGGTTGGCTACCGGGCTCTCCTGGCACTGGCGGCCAGGCTTAGAAAGTCCTGACACTACCCGGCCCGGGCGGCCTGGATGAGGCTGCCACCGAAGATGCCATGTAATAGGCTGACATCACCACAGAATCCTGCCGTATTACAGCGGCTAACAGATCCGGAAGGATTGAAAAGTGATCACCGCATTCGTTCTGATCAAGACCGACGCCGCACACATCCCGGAAACCGCCGAGGAGATTTCCGCGATCCAGGGCATCAGCGAGGTCTATTCCGTGACCGGCGAATGGGACCTGATCGCCGTTGCCCGGGTGCCACGTCACGAGGACCTTGCCGACGTTATCGCCGACAAACTCTCAAAGGTTCCGGCTGTGGTCCACACCACCACACACATCGCCTTCCGTGCATACTCCCAGCACGATCTCGATGCCGCCTTCGCCCTGGGCCTCGAGCAGTAGGACTGCTGCCAGGCAAAAGGGGCGGGCCCGGCTGAAATGCCGGGCCCGCCCCTTTTGCCTATGAATGCATTACGGCCGGGTCAGTGATACCCATTTATCCAGGACCGCATCGGCGGCACCGGAATCTATGGACTCTGCGGCCCGGGCCAACGCCGAACGCATGCGGTCGAGGAACGGACCTTCCGCCGTCGCATCGAATGCCACCAGGCCGGCGGCTGCGTTGATCAGCACTGCGTCCCGCGCGGCTCCCGCCCTGCCCGCCAGGACGTCACGCACGACGGCGGCGTTGGCCTGGGCGTCTCCGCCACGGAGTTCTTCCACTGTTGCGGGACGGATCCCCAGCTCGGCCGGCGAGAAGATAAGTTCGGTGACGGTGCCGCCACGGATCTCCCAAACAGTGGAAGGTCCCGTGGTGGTCAGCTCGTCCAGCCCGTCGCCGCCCCGGAAAACCAGGCCGCGGCTCCCCCGCTGCGCCAGCACGCCGGCAACCAGCGGAGCCATCCGCGCATTGGCCACTCCGACGGCTGAGGCCTGGACAAGCGCCGGATTCGTCAGGGGTCCCAGGAAATTGAAGGCAGTAGGGATCGCAAGTTCTTTGCGGGGTACTGCCGTGTGGCGGAAAGAAGGATGGAATACCTGGGCGAAGCAGAAGGTGATCCCAGCTTCCCCCGCGTTCCGGGCAACCTGCTCCACCGGGAGGTCGAGCCTGACCCCCAATGCCTCCAGCACGTCAGCTGATCCGGAGGAGGACGATGCTGCACGGTTGCCGTGCTTCACGACCTTTGCCCCGGCGCCGGCCGCTACCAGGGCGGCCATCGTGGAGATGTTGACTGTGTTCAGCTGGTCCCCGCCGGTCCCCACAATGTCCAGCTTCTCGCCGGGAATGCTGATGGGCGTGGCATGGCGCAGCATAGCCTCCACCAGCCCCGAAATTTCGTCCACGGTTTCACCTTTGGAGCTAAGTGCCACCAGGAACCCCGCTATCTGGGAGGGCGTCGCCTCCCCGGACATGATTCTGTCCATGGCCCACGCGGTGCTGTCCGCTGTGAGGTCGGTGCCATTGATGAGCGCTGAGATGAGCCGGGGCCACGTGTTGCGGTCATCCGGCGCGGTTGCCTGAGAAGTCACTTCCTGATGCTATCGAGCCACCCATGCCCTGACCAATGTGAAGGTGCCCGGGAACTTTTCCCAGTGATTTCGCGTCTTTGTAGAAAAAGTCCCCCGAAAAGGCGGTTTGCGTTGGGAAGTACGGACTTTTATAGACATAATGTCTATGTGACATCTGCGACCCATGCCCCCAGTACCCCGGCGCACCCCACGCTGAACCGCCCCAACATGGTTTCTGTCGGAACCGTTGTTTGGCTGTCCAGCGAGTTGATGTTCTTCGCCGGTCTCTTCGCCATGTACTTCACACTGCGCTCTACGAGCGGTCAGATGTGGGCCGAAGAGACAGCCAAGCTCAACTTCCCGTTTGCGCTAGTTAACACCATCGTCCTCGTGGCCAGTTCCTTTACTTGCCAGATGGGCGTCTTCGCCGCCGAACGGCTGCAGCCCCGAAAGACGGGCGGACGCTTGCAGCTCTCCCGTTGGGGGATGAATGAATGGTTCACCCTGACGTTCATCATGGGCGCATTCTTCGTCGCAGGCCAGGCCACGGAATACGCCTTGCTGGTTTCAGAGCACGTTTCGCTCTCCTCCAACGCCTATGGCTCAGCGTTCTACATCACCACCGGATTCCACGGCCTGCACGTTATTGGCGGCCTGGTAGCCTTCCTCTTCATCATCGGACGCTCGTTCGCAGCGAAGAAGTTTGGCCACTTTGAAGCAACGTCGGCAATCGTCACCTCCTACTACTGGCATTTTGTGGATGTTGTCTGGATCGGCCTCTTCCTGGTCATCTACGTACTGAAGTAGTCAAGCTTTGATTACTTTTCTACAAGAGGCAGAATTTCAAGAAGCGGCTCACGGAGCCGGCGCAGGATCGAATAAAGGAACCACCACGTGAAGGCTCTCTCGCAAAAGCGGCGTCACCCACTCGCAGTTATAGCGCTGCTCCTGATGGGACTACTCGTCACTGGTGGGCTCTATGCCGTTGCCACCACTGTCAACGAAGCCAAGGCGTCCACCACCAGTTACAGCTCAACTGACACCGCCGAAGGCAAGAAGCTCTTCGAGGCGAACTGCGCAACCTGTCATGGAATGGGCGCCAGCGGCACCCAGGCTGGACCAGCATTGGTGGGCGTAGGCGCAGCCGCGGTTGACTTTCAGGTCGGAACCGGCCGCATGCCGATGCAGATGAACGGACCCCAGGCTTACAAGAAGCCGGCCCAGTTCAATGACGAGCAGACCCACCAGCTTTCAGGTTACGTTGCTTCCCTGGGAGCAGGCCCGGCAATTCCTGAAGAAGGCCTGTTGGACCAAAAGGGCGATGCTGCAGCAGGCGGCGAGCTTTTCCGCGTGAACTGCGCCATGTGCCACAACGCAGCTGCCGCTGGCGGTGCGCTGACGCGCGGCAAGTTCGCTCCTGCACTTGCCGATGTTTCCGGCAAGCACATCTACGAAGCCATGGTCACGGGACCACAGAACATGCCTGTGTTCAATGACGCGAACGTAAGGCCCGAAGGCAAGCGCGACATCATCACCTTCCTGAAGCAGATCGAAGCCAACGGCTCGCCCGGCGGCGCTGACCTGGGCGCACTTGGACCGGTCTCTGAAGGTCTCTTCGTCTGGATCGCAGGTCTTGGTGTCATTATCGCCTTCACGATCTGGCTGACATCCCGAACGTCCTAGGGCACCGGGATCCCTAAGAACTTCTGCTGCCCAGTCAGCAGTTTTAAATTGAAAACTAACCCGGCAGACGCCGGGACGAGAGAAGGATGAGGCGAATTATGGGCAACCATAGTGACGGCAGTCCGAACCACTCGGGCACCGTAGCTACGGCTGGTCAGAATGAGGTGGAGAAATTCCAGGATCCTGGACTTCCCCCGCATCGTTTGCGCCTGGCTGACACGGACCCGACGGCCGCCAAACGGGCAGAACGGCAGGTAGCCATACTCTTCGGCATCTCCGTTGTTGGCACCCTGATCTTCCTGGTGGCGTACTTCGCCATCGATCTGGGCGAAGGGGCGGGCATTGCCACGATCCGCCTGCAGAACGCCCTCCTGGGGCTTGGCACTGCCTTCGCCATGCTCGGCATCGGCACCGGCATTGTGCACTGGGCCAAGGCCCTGATGCCGGACCACGAAGTCTCGGAGGAGCGCCACGCGATCCGAACCGAAGAGGACCGCCAGGCCGCAGTGCGAATAGTGGATGACATTGTGGAGGAGACCGGCATCAAGCGCCGCCCGCTCATCCGCAACACCCTCCTCGGAGCCGTTGCTTTGGCACCACTGCCCGCCATCGCGGTTTTTGGTGACCTTGGTCCCCGTCCGGACAAGGCACTCTCCCACACCATGTGGGCTCCCCAGGAGGGCAAGCGCAAGCGCCTCACCCGGGACCCTGACGGCACCCCCATCAAGGCCTCCGATGTCACGATGGGCTCGGCCTTCCACGTCATACCTGAAGGCCTCAACGGACTGCACGAGGGCAAGCTCAACGAAAAAGCCAAGGCTGTTGTGCTTCTTATGCGTCTTGATCCTGCGTCCCTGAATCCTTCAGCAGGGCGCGAGGACTGGAGCTATAACGGCATTGTTGCCTACTCCAAGATCTGCACCCATGTCGGTTGCCCTGTTGCCCTCTATGAGCAGCAGACGCACCATCTGCTGTGCCCGTGCCACCAGTCCACCTTCGACCTCACACAAGAGTGCAAGGTGATCTTTGGCCCGGCCAGCCGGCCCCTCCCCCAGCTGCCCATCGCGGTGGATGACGAGGGCTACTTGGTCGCAACCAGCGACTTCAAAGAACCTGTAGGACCGAGTTACTGGGAGCGTGATGAGCATGAGCGCAGCATCAACAGCTGAAGCCCCCGCCTTCGTAGCCAAGACTAAGGCCGGACGCATCACTGATTTCGTTGACGCCCGGGTCGGCGGTTCAGGCATCCTCCGTGAGTTCGGGCGCAAAGTCTTCCCCGACCACTGGTCATTTATGTTCGGTGAAGTGGCGCTCTACTCCTTCGTCATTCTGCTGCTGTCAGGCACCTTCCTGACGTTCTTCTTCGATCCGTCCATGGCTGAGACCCAGTACGCAGGTTCCTACGTACCGTTGAAAAACGTCGAAATGTCCGTGGCGTACAGCTCCTCCCTGAATATCTCCTTTGACATCCGCGGCGGGCTCTTTATGCGCCAGGTGCACCACTGGGCGGCCCTGCTGTTTGTGGCTTCCATCGCCGTGCACATGCTTCGTGTCTTCTTCACCGGAGCCTTCCGCAAACCGCGTGAAATGAACTGGGTCGTTGGCAGCGTCCTCTTGATCCTCGCCATGGCAGCGGGCTTCACCGGCTACTCCCTCCCCGATGACCTGCTTTCCGGCAACGGCCTGCGAATCATCGACGGCGTCATTAAGTCCATACCCGTGGTCGGCACCTACATCTCGTTCTTTCTCTTCGGAGGCCAGTTCCCTGGCACCGCAGTGATCGGCCGACTGTACATGCTGCACATCCTGCTCGTGCCCGCGCTGATCCTGCTGATGATCGTGCTCCACCTCTTCATGGTGGTCGTACACAAGCACACCCAGTACCCCGGCCCTGGCCGCAACGATGGCAACGTCGTCGGCTACCCACTGGGCCCGGTATATGCGGCGAAGGCAGGCGGATTCTTCTTCATCGTCTTCGGTGTGATCGCCCTGATGGCGGCCTTCTTCACGATCAACCCGATCTGGAACTACGGCCCCTATGACCCCTCCCCCGTCTCCGCCGGTACCCAGCCCGACTGGTATATCGGATTCGTGGACGGCGCCCTACGCCTGATGCCCGGTGTTATCGGTGACTTCCACTTCGAGTACGTCATCTTCGGTTACACCCTCACGCTGAACGTTCTCCTGCCAGCCCTCGTGCCGGCTGGAATCCTGTTCACTGTCATGTTTATGTACCCGTGGATCGAAAGCTGGATCACCAAGGACACCCGGGAACACCATGTTCTGGACCGTCCCCGGAACGCACCAACACGCACCGCCATCGGCGTTGCAGGCTTCGTCTGGTACTGCGTTATGTGGGCTGCCGCCGGTTCGGACCTCATCGCCACGCACTTCCACGTCTCCCTGAACGATGTGACGTACTGGCTCCGGACCCTCTTCTTTGTTGGCCCGATTATCGCGTTCGTCGTCGCCAAGCGTGTAGCCCTGGCTCTCCAGCGCAAGGATCGGGAGATCGCACTTCACGGCCGCGAGACCGGCCGCATCGTACGTCTGCCGCATGGCGAATTCATCGAAGTGCACGCACCCCTTGACGAGTACAAGCGCTACAAACTGGTGGGGTTCGAGTCGCCTGCTCCGCTGGCGGCCGTTCCCAATGAAAACGGTATCGTGACCACCAAGGAAAAGCGGCGCGCGTTCCTGTCCAGATGGTTCTTCGAGGACCGCGTTGCACCTGCTACGCCCGCCGAGTTGGAGGCCGCCCACGGCCATCATGCTCCCCCGGCCGTGGAAGCGGCTGAGGAAAGCAAGAGTCTCAGCCACTGACAGCAGTTCAGCTCCAACGGGAAAGGCCCGGTCCAAATGGACCGGGCCTTTCCCGTTGCCGCTATTGGCTGCGGTATCCCGAAGAATGGTTCCGGGCCGTTCGTGCTCCGGGTCGTTGTAGTGGAACCCAAAGCTTGTAGCGGTCCGCCCGGTAGTACGAAACGGAGTAGTCCACCATGGCGCGCGCCACGAATGCGTGCCGTTGAATCTTCAGCAGGGGCGTCCCGACATCGACATTCAGAAGGCGTGCCGTGGAGGGTGAAGCTGCCGTGGCCTCAATCATGTCCTCGCCCCATTCCATCACCAAGCCGAACTGCTCGCTCAACACGTTGTAGAGGGAGGTGGGAGGCTCGCCATCCAGTAGCCCAGGTACGCGCTGGGCGGGGATAAAGTTCTCATCAACGCTCATGGGCTCGCCGTCGGCCAGCAAGAGCCTCCTGAAGCGGACCAGGGGTGTCCCCTCCTCCACCTGCAGTTCACGGGCCAAAAATGCGCTGGCCCCGATTTGCTCAAAGCTAAGGACTTTAGCAGCCGGGACCATCCCACGGCGCTGCATCTCCTCGCTGTAGGACGTGAGTTTGACCTGGAGGTCCAGTTTCGGCTTCCGAACGAAGGTGCCCAGGCCCACCACACGTTCGATGACTTCTTCCCCAACGAGGGCGTCAATAGCCTGGCGGACGGTCATGCGCGCAAGGCCGAACCGGACGGCAAGATCGCGTTCCGACGGTAGACCGGAACCTGGCGGACATGACGCACTGATGTAGGCCCGCAGGATCTCCCGGAGCTGGATGTAGATGGCTACACCACTTGTGCGGTCAATGTCGCCGCGGATTCCCGCGGCATTAGAGGCCACGGAGTGCCATCACTGCTTCGCTCGTCACGTTCCTATCTTAAACCAACCTTCGAGAGGTCTGGACCAGCGGACGAAGGCACCGCTCGTTTAGCGGCGGGGACGGGGGCCAGCTATATTGGATTGAGATTTTTCAGCAGGTGGCGGTGCGGCCGTCGGGATAAAGGAGACGCTTTGCCAGTTCACAAGGCCGTGGTTTCGGCTTCGATCGGATTGCATGCCCGTCCCGCGGCGGAATTCGTTCGGGCGGTGACGGCTACGGGTCTCGCCGTCACCATCCGTTGTGCAGGAATTCAGGGCGTCGACGCCAGATCACTGCTGGAGGTTATGACAGCTGATTTCCCCTTCGGCTGCGAGGTGGAGCTTTCAGTCCTGGAAAGCTCCCTCGAAGGCCCGTCCGGACACGAAAAAGCCGAAGACGCCCTCCTTATGCTTGCTGCGCTTCTTGAGGCGCAGGGGGGCGCCTAGGGGCTCTCAGCGCAGATAAGGAAGGCGCAGCGCCCACGGCGTAGGCCCGGTCCTCCTGAACGTGTCGTGAGCCGCCAAGTATGTAGCGGTGCGGCGCCTGTTTGTGTGATCGTGGTCGAGTGAATCCTGGACTTATTGAGGGCTGGACATTGGTCGGGCGCGATTTGGACCTGCTTGGCCAGAAACCTGGCCCCACACGGCTGGGCTTCGCTCTGTTGCTGAAGTTTTTCGAGATCGAAGCGAGATTCCCGAGTGGACCAGAGGAATTCGATCCCGCGGCGGTGGCCTATGTTTCTGAGCAGGTCGGAGTTCCGGCGGAAGGCCTTGTTTCGTATATGTGGACCGGTCGGACAATCGAGCGTCATCGCTCCGATATCCGATCAGTGTTTGGTTTTCGTGAGTTCACCTCCGCTGATGAGGCCCGGCTGGCGGGCTGGTTGGCGGAGCGGGTTTGTCCGTCGGAAGTTCGTGAGTCTGCGCTTCTTGATGCTTTGTAGTCCCGGTGCCGTCAGGAGCGGATTGAGCCGCCGGGGCGTGCGGGCAGGATAGTTGGTGCTGGCCGGGCCTTGTTTGAGCAGCGCCTTTTGTGCTGATGTCCTCACGGTTTTGGGGCAGGACGGCGCTGTTGGCCTGGAAGCTCTCGTCGCTGACGGTGCAGCGGGTTCTCTGTTGTCGGTGTTGAAGGCTGATCCGGGCCCGGCTGGTTTGGAGTCGTTGCTGGCGGAGGTGGAGAAGCTCTCAGCGGCCCAGGGATTGGACTTGCCGTCGGACTTGTTTGCCGGGGTGTCGGAGAAGGTCGTGAGCGCATGGCGTGCCAGGGCGGCACGGATGTATCCATCGGATTTTCAGGGCGCCACGCGGCCGGTGCGCTTGACGCTCTTGGCGGCGTTGTGTCATCAACGCACCGCGGAGATTGTTGACAGCCTAATGGATCTGTTGCTGGTCCTGGTGTTGAAGATCAATACCAGCGCGGTGAAGAAGGTCGAGAAAGAACTGACCGAGGATCTGCAAAGGGTCCGCGGGAAAACGGCATTGCTGTTCAAACTGGCCGAGACAGCGGTTGCATGCCCGGATGAGACGGTCCGGAAGGCCGTGTTCCCCGTGGTGAGCGAGAAAACCCTGCGGCAGCTGGTCCAGGAAGCAAAAGCCAACGAGAGCGTGTTCCAGGGCAAAGTCCGGACCGTGTTGCGTGGTTCGTACTCGAATCATTACCGGCGGATGCTGCCAGCACTGCTGTCCGTGCTGCGGTTCCGGTGCCACAACACGGCATTCCGTCCCATGATGGATGCCATCGCATTGCTGAAACGGTACGCGGATGCTGGAAGCAAGAACCAGTTCTTTGCCGCCGACGAGCCGGTTCCGGTTATTGGTGTGGTGCCCAAGTCCTGGGAAGGTGCCGTCCGGGATGATTATTCCGAGGATTCCGTTATCCCGGGTTTCCGCCGGCATCCCAACGCTCACCGGGTTTCTTGAGTCCATACTCGGGATAACAATCCGGGACTACGCTGACTCACCCCTGTTTGTTTTCACATAGAGGTGAGGAAGAAATGAAGATCCCCATTGATGAGCTGGTCGAGATGTCCGACACCGAGCTCCTCAAGCTCAATCATGCGCCCTCGACGTTGATGCAGTATCGGTGGGCGTGGCACCGGTTCGAGGTGTTCTGTTCCGAACAAGGAATCACCGCGCTCACCGACGAAGCCTTGGCATCCTATGTGCGGTTCCTGGCCACGGAACGCACCGAGGGCCGGTTCAAGGAGTGGAAATACAAGCTCCTGCGCAAGTCGGCCTTGGTGCTTTCGGAGGTCCAGAAAACCGGGACGTATAGGTGGAAGCTCTCCAAGCACACGCGGCCGAACGATGCGCTCAATGAGGTGTTTCGCCCGATTCAGGAGCAATTCGAAGCGTGGCTGGCCCGCCAAGGACTGGCCCAAGCCACAAAAGACCTGCGGGCAACCGTTGGACGCAGTGCGTTGGCATCATGGCAAAAGCAAGGTGCTACCGGTTCTCAAGACTTGACTGGCGCAGATGTGGCTTTGGCACTGGTTTCCCTGGCCGAAAGCTACCAGCCAGGCAGCATGAGCACGGTGCTCAGTGCCGTCCGGGTGCTCTGTCGTTTCCTTGAGGAGACCCAGGGCTGCTCGGGTCTCTCCAGGGCAGTTCCGAGCAGTGCTTCACGACGCGTGAGGCATGTTTCCGTGCTGCCAGCCGAGCAGGTCGAGATGCTCACGAATTCGCCCGACCCGGATACTGTCACCGGAATCCGTGACCGTGCCATGCTCCTTTTGGGAGCGCGCACGGGGTTGCGCCCCGTCGACATCGTCGCCCTGCGCCTGCAGGATATCGACTGGCGGCAAGGACACCTCACCCTGGTGCAACACAAGACGGGAGCCGTGCTGAGACTGCCGCTTTTGGCCGACGTCGGAGAAGCCATCGCCGACTACCTGCTGCACAACAGACCCACCGGCGGGAACGATGAGCACGTGTTCCTGCGGTCACAAGCCCCGTACGTCGCCTTGGCGCCCTTGAACAGATTGCACCACATGGCGGCCGGTGCCTTCGCCCGGGCAAGGCTCGGTTCCCAGCCCGATATGGGCCACGGCTTTCGGGTGCTGAGGTCATCCTTCGCCACCCGGATGCTCGAACGCGGTACACCGCTGCCCGTAATCTCCGGGGCCCTGGGCCACCGGGGAATTTCCTCGGCCAAGCACTATCTTTCCGCCGACGAAGAGCGTATGCGGGAATGCTGCCTTGATTTCAGTGGGATCGAGCCGACCGGGCTGAAACCATGAGCACGTTCATCAGCGGCTTGGCACCTCATATCCAAGGCCTCCTGGATCTCAAGCATGCGATGGGACTGCCCTATAACACCTCGGAACGTCATTTGGTGTCCTTCGACGAGATGTGTGCTCGGGACTTTCCGACAGCGCCCACACTGACCCGGGAGATGGCCATGGCTTGGGTCGTGAAGCATCCAGCCGAGCATGTCAACGGCCAGCTCAAGAGAGTCACCTCCATCAGGCAACTCGCCAAGCACATGGCCTCGCTGGGAATCGAGGCCTACATCATCCCGACGGGCGTTCCCGGACGTCGGGTTCATTACCGTCCGCATATCTTCTCCCACCAGGAGTTGCGGGCGCTTTTTGTTGCCGCCGACGCGATCAAGGCTTCGCCGATTGGTGGCCAGCGGCAACTGATCATTCCGGTGGTGTTCCGGATGATTTATTGCCTGGGCCTGCGCCCGGGAGAGGCGAGGAGGCTTCACCGCCACGATGTCGACCTGGCCCGTGGTTCGGTGCTGATCCGTGAATCCAAGGGACACAAGGACCGGATGCTGTTCATGTCAGCGGACCTGCAGAAGTATTGCCGCCACTACGATACCGCCATCAGTCCCTTCCACCCGGACCGGATACCGTTCTTCCCCAACCACCAGGGACATTTTTACAGCAACGCAATCCCTGACTGTTGGTTCCATGAGCTTCTGTCCGCCGCCGGCCCGCTGATCGCGGCATCTCCCGAGTCCCCTCCGCGGCCCTACGATCTGCGCCATGCCCATGTGATCGAACTGATCAACCGGTGGGTGCGCGCCGGGCGGAACCCGGAAGCGCTCGTCGCCTATCTGAGCCTTCATCTGGGGCACAGCAATACGGAAGACACCTGGTACTACTTCCATCTGGCCGCCGATTTCCACCCCGACCTGCGCGGCCTTGCCAATGCAACCATTGAATCCATGTTCCCGGAGGCACACCATGAAATCCGATGAATTCTTCGCCCTGGTCCGCCGCTGGATGACGATCCATCTGCCCCTGTCACGCAGGCTCAGCCCCCACACCATTCGTTCCTACAAGACGGCCTTGAACACCCTGCTGGCGTATCTGGGTGAAACCCGGCACCTGAAGCTGGAGCAGGTCGGCTTCGAGGCGATCACCCGCAACAGCATGTCCGAGTTCCTGTCCTGGCTCATGGACGTCCGACAACTGAGCGCCACGACGGCAAACCAACGACTGGCGGCCATCAAGTCCTTCCTGTCGTACTGCGCCGGAGAAGACCCCGCGCTTGTCGCGATCTGGCTGGACATCAAAAAGGTGCGCCCCGCCCGGGCACCTGAGCTTGCCCCCGATGCGCTGAGCATGCCCGCGGTTGAGGCACTGATCCGGGCGCCGGGACAACACACCAGCCGCGGACTGCGCGACACCACAATGATCCTGCTGCTCTTCGACGCCGCGGCGCGCATCCAGGAAGTCCTTGACCTGAGGCTCGGCGACGTGAACACCACCCCGGGAATCGGCCAGGTCACACTCACGGGCAAAGGGCGCAAGACACGCACCCTTCCCATCATGGACAAAACCGGGCGCCACCTGGAGCAGTATCTGGACGTATTTCACCCCGGTGCCCGCGCCCCGGAAACGCTGTTCTTCTACACGGGCCGGGCGGGCCAGCACCACCAGATGAGCCAGGACAACGTCACCTACCTGCTGAACAAACACGCAGCGGTTGCCCGGGTGAATTCTCCGGATCTTCCCGAAAAGATCCACGCCCACCAGCTTCGGCACGCCCGTGCCATGCAGATGCTGCGCGCCGGCGTGCCCCTGCCCCACATCAAGGAATTCCTTGGCCACGCGAACATCGCCACCACCAGCATCTACGCATCGGCCGACAACCAGATGGTCCGCGAAGCCATCCAAAAGGCAGCCGGCACCACAACGGACCTCGCCCCGATCTGGAAAGGACCCGATGACCTGATCCTCCGTCTCGCCGGCCTCAAATAGTTATCCCGAGTATCGGGTGCAAGAAACCCGGTGAGCGTTGGGATGCCAGCGGAAACCCGGGATAACGGAATCCTCGGAATAATCATGTTTATCCCTAATTAGGGATAACCACGAGAAGGGAAGGATTGAGCGGATCCCGTACGAGCTCTGTCTGCTCGTGTCGTTACGGGACTCATTGCGCCGTCGCGAGGTCTTCATCGATGGGGCAGGTAAATGGCGGGATCCGGAAGATGACCTGCCCCAGGACTTCGATGCTTCCCGCGAGCTCCACTACGAGGCTTTGCGGAAACCGCTGGACCCGGCCAAGTTCATTTTTGATCTGCAGTCCAGAATGACCCGATCACTGGAGCAGTTGGATAACGGGCTGCTGGCCGATACCACCGGCGGGGTGAAGATCAGCAGACGCCGTGGGGCTCCGTGGATAAAGGTGCCCAAGCTGGAAAAGCTCGAAGAGCCGGCGAATCTGGGCAAGCTCAAGGACGAGGTCCTGTCACGGTGGGGCACGCTGGACTTACTCGAAGTCCTCAAGGAGGCGGACTTCCTGACCGGATTCACCGAGGAATTCGTCTCCGTCGCCTCCCGTGAGGTCCTTGACCGTGAAACCCTGCGTCGGCGGTTGTTGCTCTGTCTTTTCGGGCTCGGTACGAACATGGGCATCAAAGCCGTAACTGAAAGCCGTAACTGATGCCGGCGGCCATGGAGAGAGCGAGCGGGAGCTACGCCATGTGCGCCGGACATTCATTACGAAGGACAATCTGCGTCAGGCCATCGTGAAGGTCGTCAACGCCACGTTCGAGGCCAGGAATCCGGAGTGGTGGGGTGAAGGGAACGCCTGCGCGTCGGATTCGAAGAAGTTCGGTTCCTGGGAATCGAACCTGATGACCGAGTGGCACAACCGCTACGGCGGGCCCGGGGTGATGATCTACTGGCACGTGGAGAAGAAGTCGACGTGCATTTACTCGCAGTTGAAGAACTGCTCCTCGTCCGAGGTTGCGGCGATGATCGAAGGCGTCCTGCGCCTTGACACCGATGCTGAGATTGAAGCGAACTACGTCGACACCCACGGGGCCTCGATCGTGGGGTTCGCGTTCACCGAGCTCCTTGGGTTCAAGCTGCTGCCGAGGTTGAAGAACATCGGCTCGATCCGCCTCTACCGGGCCAGCAACGAGGAGGCCTACGGGGAGATCAACCCGGTGCTGTCCAGACCGATCAACTGGGACATCATTGCCCAGCAATATGACCAGATGGTCAAATACGCCACTGCCCTCAAGCTCGGCACTGCCGAATCGGAGGCAATCCTGCGCCGCTTCACCCGAGGAGGCCCCAAACACCCCACATACGAGGCCCTGGAAGAACTCGGACGTGTCGTGCGGACAATCTTCGCCGCCGGCTACCTCGCCAGCGAAGACCTACGCCGCGAAATCAACTCGGGCCTGCAGGTGGTGGAGAACTGGAACAGCGGCAACGACGTTGTCTTCTAGGGGCGACTTGTGAAAAGGTGAAATATCCGACGCTAGCGCGATATTTCACTAGAAACGATCAGCCGTGGGCCCAGACGACCAGGACGACATCGTGGTCGCGTAAGTACACGTCCTGTTTTCGGACAAAATGGGACGGTGGCAGCCCACCGCCCGCAGCTGGCCCGCGCTGCCCACGCTGCACCTCCGCGCACCTTCATCTGGATCCTCGGGCCCGCGGACGAACCGGAGGTAGGCGCCCGAAGCTCACCCGGACCAGGTCCGCCACGTCCAACAGCTCTACGACGCAGGGGACCACACCGTCCAACGCATCGCCGACCTGCTCCAAGTTCCGCGCTCCACGATCTACGGCCACCTCACCAAATCAAGCATCGGACGTCGGCTCACCGCCGGCGCCCCGGCCCGGCGTAACAGCAGCTCCGGCCAGTACCCCTGCTATGCGGCCCTCACCCCGCTTAGCGTGGCTTTCCCGAGCATTGGTCCTCAAGCCCCATACCCGTAGCCGGCCTCTGCGTAGGGCAGGGGCCGCTGCTCGAACACCCCGTTTAAGTAGGAGCCAGGCAAGCCGTGCGGCTCACCCTCGTCCAGGATGGCCCGCCAGCCAATATGCCCGTTGGAGAGCGCGAACACTGATTCCGTCTGGGCCAACAGCCCAAGATCCTGACCTGTTTCCCGAAGACACGACGGTTCGGTCACAAAGTCCGGATGTCCGATCATGACCGGAGGCCTTCACGTCCGGGATCGGGGACGATGACGACCGGGCAGCGGGCGTGGGCCACCACATGCTGACTCACCGAACCAAGCAGAACCCCGGCGAAACCGCCATGGCCACGGGAACCTACCACCAGCATGGCCGCGTCCTGGCCTGTACGAATGAGCGCTTCTGCGGGGTGCCCCTCGACGGCCTCGCACCTGATCTTCACCCCATGTCGTCCCGCGGCGTCTTCCCCGATCCTGGTTATCTCGGCGGTCGCTTCATCAGCCAATTGTTTCGCCGTTTCGCCGGAGGGACCGATCCGCGGGGTCCATGCGTTCTGGGCCGGGTAAAATTCGGGAGGTTGCCAGGCAAAGACCGCAAGGGTTGTGACGCCGCGTAGCTTCGCCTCCGCGAGTCCCCACTCCAAGGCCGCCAGCGATCCCGGAGAACCGTCCACCCCCACGACAATCCCTCCGTCGCCGCGGGAGGCACCTGGAACCCGGACGGGTTCGGATGCGCTCGGATCAACCGTTGCTCCGTTTTCACTCATGGTCCCGTTCCTTCCAAACGTCCTTCTCCCAGGTGTGCATTCCGTGGTTCGTTACCGGTGGAACATGACCCAAGATAGGGGCATCGCTGATGTCGGCGTCATTGGTGGCGGTCAACGCGTGGACATGAACATCCGTGTTGGTCCACATCTCGCAAGCTCCTTTCACTGGAAAGTGACGCACGAGGTAATCGAAGATCCCGCAGGTCCGGGGCGCTGGTTTCATTATGCTCTTCCACCCACCACTCAAGAACATGATTTAAAACTGCCTTGCCGGCGCAGCGTTGGGCCCGGCTGACGCGTGCCGCAAGGGGCTGGGCGGTCCGATCTGCCGATCGGATCCCGGGTGGCCCTCCAGAATCCGATCACCTGCTAAACCGCCCGCGGGCATCCACGGCGGCTCCGCGGTCGAAGCATCGGGACCCGGGGGCTTTCGACCCGTTTGGTCGGTGGCCGTCCTGCAATCCGGATCCTCGTGGGAACCGCAGAACGGTTCCCTGACTCGTCCGCGCTCGACGAAGGGCGCGTCTCGCTCAGTTACGCGGAGCTGCTCCGTGAAGTGAAGCGGTACGGCCGGCGCCACCGCAGTCACAGAGGCCGATGACGAATTGTTGAAGAGCGGCACGGTCAAGCACGCGGTCCTCGGCGTTGTGCCGACCGACATTTCCCCGCAGGTCGCCCAGCAGTTTAGCCTTTCCACGGCGAAGGGCGCCCTCGTCCTGGATGCGCAGCCGGGAGGCCCGGCCAAGAAGGCCGGCATCCAGCCCGGGGACATCATCACCAAATTCGCCGGAACCCCGATCAACAACGCCCTGGAACTGACCGCGGCTCTCCGCCAGAAAGAACCGGGCCAGAAGGTCGATGTCGTTGTCCTGCCTGGCCAGGACAACAAAACCTTCAACGTCACCCCGGGGCAGCACCGGCAAATAGCCGCGACGCACCCGGGCCGGTTCCGGGAAGCAGGTTGACTGCCCGGCATCACCAGGGGTCTTTCGTGTCATTTTCAATACTCGGCTGCACTGGTTGAGTTGATTTTCCGGGGGTTGTGCAGGCGAGTGGTGAGCGGTGAGTTGTCCGTGCTCGTCTGCACAGAGGGTCATTTGCTCAGTACACGCCTGCACGATTCGACGGCGGCGTTCTATTGGGGCCCGGTTGAAGGTATTGGTAGACGGTTTGGCGGCTGACCCCGAATTCCCGGGCGAGTGCGGCTTTCGCCTCGCCGGCGGCGGCACGCCGTACCAGGTCGGCCGCCTGCCCGGGGGTTCAGCGCCTTGCCTCTGCCTTTGTAGATGCCGGCCTTTTTGGCCAGGGTGATTCCTTCGCGTTGGCGTTCCCTGATGAGGGCCCGTTCGAACTCGGCGAACGCCCCCATCACGGAAAGCAGGAATGTCGCCATCGCGGTGTCGTCTCCGGTGAAGGTCAGGTTCTCCTTCACGAACCGGACCTGCACCTTCTTCTCGGTCAGCCGGCGGACGATGGCGCGCAGGTCCTCGAGGTTCCGGGCCAGGCGGTCCATTGAGTGCACCAGGACGGTGTCGCCGTCGCGGGCGAAATCGATCAACGCATCCAGCTGCTGGCGGTTTTGGTCCTTCCCCGACGCCTGGTCCATGAAAACCCGGTCGAGATGCTCGCCGTCGAGTTGGCGGATCGTGTTCTTGTCCAGCGAGCTGACCCGTACATAGCCGAAAGTCTGGCCAGTCATTGTTCCCCACCCCATAGTGGCAGGGCAACGCTAAGAGCCCGCCACCCAAGTGTCAAGAAATGTCGATCTCGACCCCAGCCTGCCACGTATCCATTGGCATCGGTTCACACCGGTTTTACGTCTGTTTGGGGTACACCTCAACTGGGCATATCACCTGCGCATGTAAGGATCGTGCAGACGACTTCTGAAATTTGTGCAGTCTGGTCCGGAAATGACAAAACGGGTGCAAAGCCAGCACTCTCTCGTCGCCGGCGTCAGCCAAACCCCAAAAATTTAGAAAGCCACATGACTGACCTTTCAAAACGTGCGTAACCAGGAATACCCCCCAATTGGGTAGTCGCACAGCTTAAAGAGCAAAGGATGAATGCATGATCATCTTGGAAGCAATCGGCGATGTTCTTGCCATCGCGGGCTCGATGGCATGGCAGATCCTCTGGCCCCTGGTGCTCGGATTCACCCTGTCGGGTGTGATCCAGGCGGTTGTACGCAAGGAGCGAATCATTGCTCTCATGCGTGATGACTCCCCTCGCTCCCTTTCGATTTCGGCTGTTCTCGGCGCTGCGTCTTCGTCGTGCTCCTACGCAGCTGTCGCCCTGGCGCGGGCCTTGATTCGCAAGGGTGCCAACTTCACGGCCGCGATGGCGTTCGAGATCGCATCGACGAATCTGGTGCTCGAGCTCGGGCTCATTCTGGCGTTCGTGATGGGCTGGCAGTTCACTCTGGCGGAATTCGTCGGCGGCCCGTTCATCATCGTATTCGTCGCCCTCGGGTTCCGGATGTGGATGCGGAGCAAGATTGTGGATGCCGCCCGGGAGCAAGCCGACAAAGGTCTGGCCGGCTCGATGGAGGGTCACGCAGCGATGGACATGTCCGTCGCGGCGGAAGGCAGCTTCTGGAAGAGGCTGTTCTCCCGCGCCGGCATCACCTCGGTATCTCAGTACTTCGTGATGGATTGGGCGGCCGTGCTCCGCGACATCCTGATCGGGTTGCTCATCGCGGGAGCGTTCGCCGCATGGGTTCCGAAACCCTGGCTGCAAGCGATCTTCTTCGTCCATGACCCGGTCCTGGCGTTCATCCTCGGACCACTGATCGGACCGCTCATCGCGGTCATCAGCTTTGTCTGCTCGGTCGGAAACGTACCCCTCGCCGCAGTCCTGTGGAATGGCGGCATCAGCTTCGGCGGAGTGATCAGCTTCATTTTCGCCGACCTGATCATCATCCCGATCATCCTCATCTACCGGAAGTATTACGGCACGAGGGCGGCACTGCGCATCACCGCGATCTTCTACGCGGCGATGGTGCTCGCCGGTTATGTCGTCGAGCTGACCTTCACCCCCCTGCACCTGGTCCCGACCAACCGGCACCTCTCGATCATCGAGGCCGGTATCAGCTGGAACTACACGACCTGGCTCAATATCGCCTTCATCCTCCTTGGGCTGGTCCTGCTCGTGGTGTTCTTCCGTAGCGGCTCCGGCAGCATGCTCAAAATGATGGGCGGCTCACCCACTGCCGGACGGGATCACCCCAGCCACGATCACTCCAGCCACGATCACTCCGGCCACGAAGATCACGCCCATCGACACCCCGACTCATCGGACAACCCTCAGGCATGACAAGGATCACGGCTACCCGTAGCCGGCGTCCCGCAAGCCGCTCCCCTACAGACACGGAGGGCTGTGCAGAGGAGTAGTGAAATTTGTGCAGACGACTTCTGAAAGTGACATTTCGGTTCGGGGGCGCCGTGTCCCGATCTGCACGTTCCGGGTGACGTTTTCGCCCATTCCTACAGTGTTCGTACCGCCCGTTGATGTGCGTTTCAAAGTGAAAGCTCACAGTCTTCTCTACCTCCTTATCCTGCGTGGTTGGGCCACCAACCTCGCCAGCGTCCGGGAGATCGGCTTGTAGATCCAGAGCCAGCATCGATCACGGCTTTATTGCGACGCCATCGATAATTCCGTGGAGCGATGCAGGAGCAATCAACCGATCGACGGAATGCAGTTCATGCATCTCCACCCGGGGAGCTTTCCTCTCGGCACTGGCTACGTCCCGTGGAGTGGTGTAGTTCCCGGCCTCTTAGTAGGAGCCATCGTGCGATGCTCAGTGAGTACCTGCTGCCCGGACACCGGGCCCGGGGTCCCGACAGGTCCGGTCCCGGGGCCGGACGGTCCGAGACCCCCGGTCAGTGCGAGAAAGGGTAGCCGGGATAGAGATACCCGGCGCTCCAATACGGCGCGTAGTTGTAATGGCCGAAGACCGCTTCCTGATAGGCCCGGGTGCTGCTGAGCTCCGGGGCATATTCCGGAGCCCCTGCTATGTGTTCGCGCGTCCGGTCAACGGTGACCTCATCGACGCTGATGCCGGTGACGGCATCGACCGGGATGAAAGCATGGTCCTTACCAATGCCGAGGAACCCGCCTGAGGCGACGATCAGAAACCGCACCTTGTCATTGACCGGGTCGATGAGAAGGTCCTCGATGCTGCCGATATCCTCGCCGTCGCGGGATTTCACCGAGTATCCGCGGACATCTTCCTGCCCCAGGGCGACGGTTCTGTCGGTGTCGCTGAGTTTCACCAGTTGATGGGTTTCATCTGCAGTCATCGCAACGCACTCCAATATTCGGCTGGTTCCACACTCGGCCCGTGTTCCCTCATGCTAAGAAACCGACCCGGTCAAGGCAATAGGCAGGCGGCCGTGGTGCAACTAAACGGGTCTGCCGCGCCTGAATGTCCGCAGACCGGGGCCTTGGCGGTGCGTAAGCGGATCCAAGCAGTGCGCCATTTGTCCCAGCCCGGCTGGCCCTCGAGGTCGCAGAGCTCATACCTCCCGTGGTGAGGGTCTTGCGAAAGGACATGGAAGATCCAGATCATGATCAACCTGAACCTCTCCCGGTGCCCGAAGCCGGATCTCCACCATTCCGCTGATTCTTTGTCTCCGGTCTGCTCACGGCTCCGCCCTCGTTCTCCCACCGTCCGACCTGTTTCCGCTGCGCCGCGCGGTCTTGCTTTCCCCGGGCCAGCCTGGATATCCATCATTGGATTCGATGCTGGTCGCGTCCCGGTTGACGCAAGGGCGCGTCGTCCTGATTCCTGGTGCCCATTGTTCACCGGCCTAGCCGGGTTCGATCCGGCCCATCGGGGTGCCGCCTTTGCGGTGGTCACGTCGCCCAAAGGTGGTATCTAGCACGCTCACCATCTTTCGGAGCGCCCCGTTCAACGCATCGTTGGCCGAGGAAGCATTGTTGGTGACGACTTCCGGATTCAGGCCCTCCGGCCGGGCCTCGAGCAGACAGCGGATGTCATCGCCGGTGCTCCGTCCGGCGCTCTCATCGCTCAAGTGAACTTCCACGCCCGTCAGGTACGAATCGAATCGTCCGAGCGTGGCTTCCACCGTCGAGGACATCTCGATACTGGACGTCTCGGAGAGAGCAACATTGTGGTCTGAGTTGATAATGACGTGCATGGGCGCCTCCAAGGCCTCTCCGGGCCACTGTTCCGTTCCAAGATGTTGCGGCGGTTCACCGGGACAGTTCGCGGCTCCACGGGTCATGCTACGCCGGCAACCTGCCCGCGAGAAGGTTCCGGGGCTAACCCTTCCACGCCGGGAGAGTCTGCGGGTCCGCTCTCCCAGCCTGCGCGGCCGCAGCAAGCTTTTGTGCCCCACGGGAAGGGATCTGGATCAGTCATGCAGCAGGGCCCTCAGGGGTGTAGGGGTGCCGTCGCGGAGCATGGCCCAAAGGACGTTGAGTCGTCCCTTCGCTGCTTTTGCGGTCGGCCTGGTCCCGTGCGGCGGGGCGGCCATTCAGGGCTGGGAGCCCGGAGAGATAGGAGACCCGCAGCAGCCTGCGGTCGTAGCTGCCGCGTCCGCGACAGTGGCGGCTGCCGGTGATCCTCCCGGAGTACTGGGGGGCCGAGTCCCGGCGACGGGCCTACTCCGAGCGGAAACGCAGCGAAGACAAACGCCACACGATCAGGCACTGGTGGCACTGCCCCGAAGACGCTGCGACACCCCTACGCCATGTTCCGGGACCACCTGCCATACCCACAGCGCCGCATGACCTGAATATCATTCGCCCTCGGGCGTGCTCGGGCGGGCAAGCCCGGCCGGCGGCGGTCAGCTGCGGCTGTCCGCCGGGCCTGCAGGGTTCGGGTGGGGCAGCTTGTGAAAAAGTGGCGTCTGCCGCCGCGTGGAGGGATTTCCACGTAGATGATGACTCCGGAGGCGGTTGGTAAGTTCCGGTGTTTGCGGGGCCACCCCGGCTGGGTTCCTCAAGCCAGCGACGATTCAGTCCTCGGAGATCGGGGCGGCATTCGGGTCTTCAGCGTCGCCGGCGTCGTTGCCAGTGCCACGTCCCTCCCGGGTGTGGCTGCGGAACCTGAAAAGTGGGCAGCGTGACGGCGGTAACGGTTGATGCACGGCGCTGTACTCTGAGTTTTGAAGGTGGTTCCTGAGGTATCCCGATATGCCCTTCCTGGGCAGGAGGCCGTTATGCGCGGATCGTTTGTGGTGGAGACTGGAATATCGGATCCCGGAATTTATCTTGGATGGGGTAATTTCCTGATTCAGTTCGGGAACCTGATTGTCATCGTTCTGATGATCGTGTTGTTTGTGGTTGCGTTGTTCCTCCCGTTTCCTCGCGGCAAAGGCCGGAAATGACCGCCGACGGCAATTCCGCTGCCGATGCGGTGGAAGAAGAGCCCCGGTTCTCGACCTGGACGGGTAAAACGCGCGGCTGGATGCTGCGCCGGCTTCCCCCGGAGAAACTGCTGCCGGAGGACCAGCCCAGCTACGTCGCGTCGTGGATCTATGTGTTCGGCATGGGCGCCATCGCCGCGCTGGTCTACATCATTATCTCCGGCTGCATCCTGGCGTTGAACGGTCCAGCCTGGTACCACGTCTCCGGGCTGGGCCATTTCATCAACAGCACCCACTTGTGGAGCGTGGAGCTGTTCTTCATGTTCATGGTGATCCACCTCTGGGGCAAGTACTGGATGGCGGCCTGGCGGGGTGGCCGTGTCCTGACCTGGATCACGGGGATGATCGCGTTCGTCGTTTCCATTGTCACTGCGTTCACCGGATACCTGCTCCAAACCAACTTCGACTCGCAGTGGATCGCCTTCCAGGCCAAGGACGCCCTCAACGCCGTCGGGGTCGGGGCCTGGTTCAACGTCGCCAACCTGGGCCAGATCCTGATGTGGCACATCACCCTTCTACCCCTGGCGGTGGCCGGCGTCGTCGCCCTGCACGTGCTGCTGGTTCGGATGCACGGGGTAGTACCTCCGCTGGAGGCAGCGGCAACCGACGCGCAGCTCCAGGAGGACCTTCCCGGGAGCGCCGCCGGGGAAGGTGAGGACCAATGAGTAAGAAACCAGCCCCGATGTCCTGGCGCAAGCGGGACGATATCGCCAGCAGGCCATGGCGAGGCAGGGCACGCGAGTACGACCTGTTCAAGGAACTTACGGTCGGCGTCATTGTCGTCGGTCTGCTCGTGCTCGGACTCTCTGCGGTCTTCAGCTCTCCGGATGATCCCAGTGTCACCCTCAAATCGTGGGCGACAGCGGCGCCGTCGGATTTCGTCGCGACCGCGACCGCGGAACTAGGAGGCACCAGTAAAACCGCCGGGTACGGCCCTCCGTACAATTCAACACCGGATGCATCGCAAAAGCTCGGTCCGATCGATCTGCAGACGTTCTCCGGCGTCCGGATTCCTATCGATACCGCCAACGATTTCGTCATCGCCCCGCTGAAGTCACTGCCCTCACCGCCCAGCGCGGTGTCCGACTGGACCGCCGGAACAGACCAGCAGCACACGGACTGGGCCGCAGCCTACACCGATGCCCTCTCGAAAGCTCCCGATAACGACCCTGCGAAGGTTGCCAGCGGCGACTACGGCCCCGTCCCCGCGCTCACGGGAGCTCTGCTCACCATGGCCCAGCAAGGAGCCCTGGACGGGGTGCTCCAGGCCAAAGGCTCCTTCTATAGCACCGATTACACCCCCAGCGTCTTGTTCCTCGGAGACGGAACCTATTTCCCAGGGCTGGCCGACACCGCTCACCTGACCGGGGACCAGTGGGGCATGATGAACGAGACCGGTAACTATCCAGGCCAATCCTGGCTCTGGCTATTCTCCTTCCTGTATCAGGTGGAGCCGATTAAATCCTCCCCCAACGCCGACATACTCGTCGTCTCCATCATGGTCCTGCTGACTCTTCTGCTGACCCTTGTCCCCTTCATCCCGGGGCTCAGGTCACTGCCCCGCCGCGTCCCGATACACCGACTGATCTGGAAGGACTACTACCGACGGGTGCGATAAACCGACGCAGGCCCCACTGGTGTTCGCCGGTACCGGCGCTCCGCGGCTATTGGGCCGTCCCCCGCTTGGGCGCCGGGCGCGCTTAGTACAGGGTTTCATAAGGACCAGGCACTGCTCCTGGCCCCTTCGGTTCCCCTTTCCCGGGACAGAACTGGTAGGGACATCATCACCATTCGCCGGAACCCTGATAGGTGCGTCTCGTCGGCGAGGCGCTTTTTGCGCGTCTTGGTGGGACCATTGAGGAGGGGCGCCTGTCACGGAGCCGGCCCGGCGCCGGCACGTCCTGCTCAAAGCCAGGGAGGGGATCCTGATGGACCCCACCATTGTCATTGTCATCATCCTTGTAGTACTGCTGCTCATCGTGGCGAAAATGTCGATCCGGATCGTGCGTCAATACGAGAAGGGCGTCCTTTTCCGTCTCGGCAGAGTCATGGGAGTCAGGGATCCGGGTTTGCGGCTGATCATCCCGGTTATTGACCGGTTGCCGCTGGTGAGCTTGCGGATCGTGACCATGCCGATTCAGTCTCAGGGCATTATTACCCAGGACAACGTGAGTGTCGACGTCTCTGCGGTGGCATATTACCGGGTCGTGGACGCTGTGAAGTCTGTGGTCGCGATCGAAAACGTGGCCTCGGCCATCGACCAGATCGCCCAGACGACGCTGCGGAAAGTCGTCGGCCGCCATACGCTGGACCAAACCTTGTCCGAGACCGAACGGATCAATATTGACATCCGTGAAATCCTCGACGTTTTGACCATCGATTGGGGCGTCGAAGTGACTTTGGTGGAGCTGAAGGACATCCAGCTACCCGATAGCATGAAGCGTGCCATGGCCCGCCAGGCTGAGGCCGAACGTGAGAAGAGGGCGAAGATCATCGCCGCTGAAGGCGAAGCCATCGCCGCGACAGCCCTTGGAGACGCTTCCGATACCATGATGGCCCACCCGCTGGCCTTGCAGCTCAGGAACCTGCAGTCCTTGGTTGAAATCGGCGTGGATAAGAACACCACCGTTGTCTTCCCGGCTCCGCTGATGAGCACTATTGGTGAACTCTCCGCGTTCCTGGCCCGTGAAAATGTGGCCGCAGCATCCTCCAACGGCAAGACACCCATCAAAGCGGCATAAGCCCTAACTGGATGGACACCACTGTTGGTCGTTGCCGAAAAGGCGAGCACAACGCAACACCTTGGACGGCCTGCGCCGCGTTCTGGCCGGAAGAACTAGCGGACTCGAATCGGTAGCCCTCGGAATTCAATCGAACACGCCCAGCGTCCGCGACCAGGAGCCAGACCTGCCTGAATAACGATGCAGCGGTCGGGCCGTGCGTCCGGACCGGATGTGCTGTCACTCTGTGTCTGCTTCGGCGTCTGCTCCGCCATCGCGTTGGGGGCCCACGGTTCCGTCCGTACCGTAGTCTCCCTCGGCGTATTGGCCGGTTTCTGTATTTGCGGTTCGGCCGTGGACCGTTCCGGCGGTGCCGTAGTCAGCTTCCACGAAGCGTCCGGATTCTTCTGCATCTTTGTCAGTTGAAGCGGTCAAGGCTGCCTCGCTGCCGGCTGCACCATAATCGCCTTCGGCGTATTGGCCTTCGTCGTCGCCAGCGTGGCGACCGGCTTCAGTGCCGGCTTCGCCGTAGTCGCCTTCCACGTAGCGGCCGCGGACCTCTGCGTCCTTTGATTTCCGCCCGCCGCGCGGCTCGCCGGTGTGCTCTTCGAACTCGTTGCTTTGCGACATGTTCCTGCCTCCACGCAATCAGTTGAGTGGTCTTCCCACGGTTCCCATTCTAACGAGGGCAAGAGCACACAAGTAGTCGCTGACGGGCGTCATGTTCATGCAACCGTCAAAGAATAACGTCCGGGTCTGGCTGTGATTCGCAGGACGCTCACCGGGAGGTGTGAGACCGCGATCACGACCTCTGGACCGGTTCAGGCCTGCGGCGCTCCGGCTCCGCCAGGCCCCGCGGGCGGGCCTGCAGGTCATGACCACGGCCCGACTGCACGCCGGCGCCAGCGCGCGAAGGCCGCTTGCAGGGTCGGTCTTGCCCGAGGCCGGCCGGAGCTTGTCTTCAGACGTTGGGCTGGTTCACGCCCCACCGGCTTTCGCGTTGTGTTTCCGGTGCCGGACGAAGGCGAGCCGCAGGACGGAGACGGAGGTCAGGGATGCTCCGATGAGCAGTAAGGTGGCCTGGTCGTGGAGGATCATCAGGACGATCAGGGCGCCGAGGCAGGCCAGAAACCCGGTGCCGCTGACCAGCCGTGGCCAGAATCCCGGCAGGACCCGGGCGGCGAGAAGGTTCGTGGTGCCGAAGACGGCCAGGAAGACCGCCGATCCGAAGGTCAGCAGGGCTGTGATGTCCGGCAGCATGGCGAAGGCTGCGCCGAAGACGGCCAGGAAGACGAGCGCGGTGACGGGCAGGCCGGACCGGGTTTTTTCGAATGCGGCTGGCAGCTCGTGCGCCAGGGCGATTTCGTGCATCTGGCGTGCTGTGGAGAACAGGGTGGCGTTGATCGCGGAACCCGCCGCCAGGAGCGCTCCGAGGCTCGCGATCCAGTATCCCGCCGTCCCGAGGGCCGCCTGCCCGGCAGCGGCGAAGGCTACTTCCTTTTGGGCCACGATGATGCCGTCGCTGACAAGCATTTGGGAGCCGATCGTCACGGTGACGTAGACCAGTGTGACGATCGCGACCGAGAGGTAGAGCGCCCGCGGCAGCGTCCGGCGTGGTTTAAGGAGGTCGTCGTAGTCGTAGGAGAGCAGTTCGAACCCCTCGTAGGCGACGAAGATCGATGCCGAGGCCACGATGACACTGGCCGGGCCCTTGTCATCCAGCGGAGCAAGCCTCTCGGGGGAGAAGTGCGCGAACCCGATCGCGGAGATCAGGGCAAGTACGGCTACCTTGATCAGGACCACAAGGTCTTCCGAGAGTGCCGATGCGCCCACGCCGCGCAGGTTGATCCCGAGGAATACCAGCAGGATCAGGGCCGCGAATCCGTTCGCGAACGCCCCCGGCAGACCAAACGCGTGTGCAGCGTAGTGGCCGAAGGTGAAGCCATAGACCGCTAACGCGATCAGATACCCGAACATCAGTAACCAGGAGATGTAGGAGCCGGTGCGCGGGAATCCGGCATTGTGGAGGTAGACGAAGAGGCCGCCGGAGCGTCCCGCCCGTGCCGAGAGCGCCGCAAAGGAATGCGCGGTCACCATGGCGATGGCTCCTCCGATGATGAAGCTTCCGACAGCAAGGTGCCCGGCAAGTGCGACGGTCACACCCAGGACGCTGAAGATGCCCCCGCCGATCATGCCCCCGACAGCCATCGCAACGGAATCACGCAGGCGGAGCCGGCCCAGTCCCTTCTCCCGGTGCGCGGCCGTCCTGGGATGAAACGCCGCCTTGGGTGCCGGAGGTCCGCTCTTCATATCCTGCGCCCGATCTCCATTCCAAGGACCGCCGGCTTCCGTGCCTGTGCCGACGGTACCACCAACCCTGAACGGCGCGGGCACGTGAGGTCTAGGATGCTCATTGAGGCCGGTGAAAGGGAACACAAATGACCAGTAACAGCTCATTCACGATCGTGGTTGGTTTTGACGGATCCGAACATTCCCAGACAGCACTGAACTGGGCGATAGAGGAGGCCCGGCAGCGCAACGGCCGGCTCCGGCTGATCACGGCATGGAACAAGCCGCCGATGGCCTGGTATCCGGCCGTGCTGGAAACGGCGGCCGGTGAAATCGCCGCCGAAGAGTCCCCGGAGCAGATCGCAGGGACGCTCCAGGCTGAGGCGCTGAAGTCCGCTGCAGATGAGGGCGTGGCCGCCACCGGGCAGCTCGTTCCCAGTGATTCACCGGCTTCGGCAATACTCGACGCCGCCAGGGATGCGGATCTCATTGTTGTCGGTTCCCGCGGGCACGGCGGATTTCCCGGACTGCACCTCGGCTCGGTCACGACCCAGGTCATCAACCACGCTCCATGTCCTGTCCTGGTCGTCCGGCCCAAGGCCTCCTAAGGAGCGAACTCGTGGCGGTCTTCGGGTGTACGAATAGACCGATAACCGGGCGCGTCTCGTCCGAGGCTCCTCGGACGATTGACGCCCTGGTCGCGGGCATCATCGGCTGGGTCGCCGATGGGCCGGAGCCCGTCCGCGCGGTTGGGTCGGAGCCGCTCGGGTAGGTTCGCCGTGGTCCGGAGTCGCAGAGTTGGTCCGGGTGACCGGGTTTGAACAGCTCACGGTGAAAGGGGTGTCCTCGTGCAGCAGCGTCAGTGGGTCACCGTCGTGCAGGCGGTAGGTTGTGGTGTGCGGGCCGATCTCAACGCTCAGGCGCCGGTCGCGCACACAAAGGGAGACGGCCAGGCGTGTGATGCCCGCGGGGAGGTGGGGGGCGAAGGCGAGGGTGCCGTCGCGTTCACGCAGCCCGGCAAGCCCTGGGACGAGCGCGATCCAGGTCCCGGCGAGCGACGCTGCGTGCAGGCCGTCGCGGGTGTTGTACTCGAGGTCGTGCAGGTCCATGAGGGCGGCTTCGGTCAGGTAGTCGTAGGCCAGTTCCAGATGGCCGGTCTCGGCGGCCACCACCGCTTGGGTACAGGCCGACAGTGAGGAATCGCGCACTGTGATGGCTTCGTAGTGGGCGAAGTTGCGGGCCTTCTGCGCGGGGGTGAATGCCTCACCGCGCAGGTGCATCGCCAGCACCAGGTCGGCCTGTTTGACCACCTGTTTTCGGTAGAGGTCGAAATAGGGCACGTGCAGCAGCAGCGGGTACTGCTCGTCGGTGGTAGCGGCGAAGTCCCAGCTAGCGTGGCTGGTGAATCCCTCGGATTGGGGATGCACTCCGAGGGTGTGGTCGTAGCCGATGACCATGGATCGCGCCGCGGCACGCCACGCAGCGATTTCCTCGGCGTTGATGCCGAGGACGCGCGCCTTATCAGGGTGTCGCCCGGCGGTCTCGGCTGCGCAGAGAAGATTGTGCTGTGCCATGAGGTTGGTGTAGATGTTGTTGTCGGCCACAGCCGAGTACTCGTCGGGGCCGGTCACGCCGTCGATACGGAACCCGCCCCGTGCGTCATAGTGCCCCAGCGAGCACCATAGCCGCGCTGTCTCGGCCAGCAGCTCCAGCCCTATATCTCGCTCGAATGCCACATCGCCGGTGGCGTGAAGGTAGCGCACCACCGCGTCGGCGATGTCGGCGCCCAGGTGGAAGGCCGCCGTCCCGGCCGGCCAGTAGCCGGAACATTCATGTCCGGCAATCGTGCGCCAGGGAAACACCGCCCCGGCCAGCCCGAGCTGGGCCGCCCGCTCGAGCGCCTGGGTCAGGATCGAGTGCCGCCACGCCAGTGCGTCGCGCGCGGCCTGCGGCGCACTGTAGGTGAGCACCTGCAGCACGTAGGTCTCCGTGTCCCAGAACGCGTGCCCGTCATAGCCGGGGCCGGTCAAGCCCTTGGCCGGAATTGCCCGTCCCTCGGCCCGCGCGCCGGCCTGCAACAGATGAAACAACGCGAACCGCACCGCCTGCTGCACCTCGGCGTCACCGTCGAGTGCAACGTCGGCACGGGACCAGAACTCATCCAGGTAGGCGCGCTGCTCGGCCACCAGCCCCTCCCACCCGCTCTGCCCGGCGGCCGTGAGGGCGGCGGCGACCTGATCGGCGACCGCCGGTTGCGATCGGACCTCCGACCAGCCGTAAGCGACGAACTTGACCAGCCTCAGCCGCTGCCCTGGCTGCAGGGTCGCGGTAAACGACACCCGTGCCAGGTCCGGTGTGCTCTCCGCGACGACCTGCACCGAACGTGGACCCTCCGAGCCCAGATTCTCCGGTGGATCCAGGCTCGCCGGGGCTGGGCCGTGGATGTCGTGCGCCATCCCCGCGCCCACCCGGATTCCACTGACGGCGGTGTGGTGCAGCAGCAATCCCCCCGTGTCCGCGCAGGCGTGCTGCTCGGACACCAGCGGCGCCCGCAACCAGGCGGCCTCCCGCGGGTCGCCGCTGCTGGGAGGCAACGCCTCGTTGGCGACCAGCTCGGACTGCAGAACGACCCGCACCTCGTGGTCGAGGGCTTCGACTTCGTAGCAAATCGCGGCCACCGCCCGCTGCACCAGCGACACCAGCCGCCGTGAATGCACCCGCACCGCCCGCCCTCCCGGAGACACCCACCGCACCTCACGAGTGAGCAGTCCGGTCCGGAAGTCCAGTACCCGTTCGTGGGAGAGCAGTTGCCCGTAACGGATGTCGAAGGGATGATCATCGACCAGCAGCCGGATCAGCTTGCCGTTGGTGACGTCGATGACAGTCTGCCCCGCTTCGGGGTAGCCGTATCCGGCCTCGGCGTAGGGCATCGGCCGCGACTCATACACTCCGTTCAGGTACGAACCGGGCAGCCCGTGCGGCTCCCCTTCGTCCAGGTTCCCGCGCCAACCGAGATGCCCGTTGGACAACGCAAACAGCGACTCGCTCTGCGCCAACACATCGAGGTCAAGACCGGTCTCGCGCAGCGACCACGGCTCGACCGCGTAAGCCGGGTGGCTGATCACGTCCGGTCCAGCAGTTCAGCCAGGTCGGCCACGACGATGTCGGCGCCCGCGGCGCGCAGCGCGCGGGACTGCCCGACCCGGTCCACGCCCACCACGAACCCGAACCCGCCTGCTCGCCCTGCCTGCACACCGGAGAGGGCATCCTCAAACACCGCCGCCCGCCCGGGCGCCACGCCCAGCGCCCGGGCCGCCGCCAGGTAGCTGTCCGGCGCAGGTTTACCCGCCAGCCCCTCGGCCTGCAGGCTGAGACCGTCGATGCGGGTCTCGAACAACTCCGCTATACCGGCGGCTCGGAGCACCTGATCGCAGTTGGCGCTGGAAGAAACCACCGCGGTGCGCAGCCCAGCGGTACGAGCCGCCCGCACGTAGCGTACCGACCCTTCGTAAGCCTGCACACCGTCGTGGCCGATCCGGCGGACCAAAATGTCATTCTTAATCCTGCCCAGCGCAGTGACCGTCTCCGCTCCGGCCTGATCGTCCGGGCCGCCTGCCGGCAGCTCGATGCCGCGGGAGGCCAGAAACGAGGCCGTGCCATCAGCCCGGGACTTGCCGTCAACGTAAGTGTCATAGTCGGCTACCGCGTCGAACGCCACGAACGGTGTCCCGAGCCGCCGAGCCCGCGATTCCAGGTATGCGTCGAACATCTCCTGCCACGCTGCCGCGTGAACCGTTGCCGTTGCGGTCAACACACCATCCAAATCGAACAGACACGCAAGCGTCGCCGCCGGCAACCCCACCGACCTTGAGACCACCGGTCTCTCAGCTGCGGGTGTCATGCCGACCCAAGTCAGGCAGACACATGCATGAGCCAGCCTCCGTGGCGGTGCCGGCCAGCGGAAGAGACTGCTGCAGGCTTACCTGGTCCTTTCGCGTCGCGAACAACGTATGTCGCGCGGTCACGAGAGCCTCCGGACTCGGGCGAGTGCGCACGGGCCGCGGGTGTTGGCAGGCCGCACTGTTGTCGTGGTAAACGAGGTCGCCCGGGTTGGTGCCGGCGTGAAAGGCGGAGGTCTTCGTCGGAGACGGGCCGTGGGCGGGATCATGACGACGTGCCTTCGCTCAGATTCTCCGAGTCCGGCCTGGTCGTCGTCGCGGGGTCAAGGATGCGGTAGGCAAGTATTTTGATGCGGTCACTCGCCAGGGCCCAGATGATGGCGTAGCTCCAGACGAAGCCGGCCCAGCCCCAGCCCAGCGGGGTCATGAACAGCCCGTAGACGGCGATCAGGGTCGCGATGATCTGGGTGCCAAGAACTGCCATCCACAGGATGCGGGCCGGGCGGATAGACCAGAACGGGCCGCGGGTGCGGGTGAGGAAGATCGTGAGGTGCCCGGCAACCGAGAGCATCAGGTACATCATGGTCTGCAGCTGGGGGCGGCCCAGGTCGAAGACCCGGTCGCCGAGGTAGAACAGCCCGAACGCGGCAATCGGCCCGACGACACCAAGAACGGTGGCGATACCCAACACCAGACGCATGTTCCAGGCTTCGGGCTGGTCCTTGTAGTGGACGTTGTCGTAGGCGATGGACAGAATCGCGCCGTCGTTGAGCAGCGCCAGCATCACGATCATGATCGCCGTGACGGGGAAGAAATTGAAGACGAGGAATGACCCGGTCACGAACAGCAGCACCCGCAGTGTTTCGGCGATGCGGTACATGGCGTAGGAGTTCATCCGCTGAAAGATCTTGCGGCTTTCCTTGATCGCGTCAATGATCACCGCCAGCCCGGGGGTGAGCAGGACGATGGCGGCGGCGGCGCGGGCGGCGTCGGTGGCCCCGCTCACGGCGATGCCGCAGTCGGCTTTCTTCAGGGCGGGGGCGTCGTTGACCCCGTCGCCGGTCATGCCGACGATGTGGCCGCGCTGCTGCAGGACGTCGATGATGTGGAACTTGTGCTCGGGGAAGACTTGGGCGAACCCGTCGGCGGTCTCGATGGACCGCACTCTCACCGGGGTTTCCTGCTTCTTCACGTCACCGAGGCCGGCGGCGTCGAGGATGTTGGTGCCGAGCCCGACCTTGGCCGCGGTCTCTTTGGCGATTGCGATCGCGTCCCCGGTGACCATCTTCACGCTCACGCCCATCGCCCGGGCGGTGGCAATGGTGGTCTTGGCGTCTTGGCGGGGCGGGTCGAACAGCGGGAGCACGCCCAGGAACGTCCATTCCTGCTGGGCGTCGGCGCGGGCCACCCCCAGCGACCGGTAGCCGCGGGCGGCGAAGTCGTTGACGGCGGACTCGACGGCCGGTGTGTTCTTCGCGCTGTCCCCTGCGAGAGCGAGGATGACCTGCGGGGCGCCTTTGCTGACCTTGAACGTCGTCCCGTCAGCGCCGGTGACGGCGGCCTCGGTGCGTTTGTCGACCGGGTTGAACGGCTCGAAGTGGGTGATCGTGTAGGGCTCCAACGCGCCCTTGTCGGGAAGGCCACCGAGCACGGCGAGATCGATGGGGTCGTCATTGTCGGGGCGGGAGGCCAGCGCACCGGCCAGGATGACCTCGTCGGCCGTGACGGTGTCGATGCTGAACGGGTCACCCAGGGTGAGTGCGTTCTGGGTCAGCGTGCCGGTTTTGTCCGCGCACAGCACGTCCACGCCGGCCAGTTCCTCGATCGCGACCAGCCGGCTGACGATGGCCTTCTTCTTGGCCAGCAGCCGGGCACCGACCGCCATGGTCACCGACAGCACCGTGGGCATCGCGACCGGGATCGCCGCGACGGTCAGCACGAGAGCGAACTGCAGGGTGGTCAGGACCGCGTCACCGCGCAACAGCGAGGCGAGCACGATCACGGCGACGAACACTGCCGCGAGGATGATGAGGTAGTTGCCGATCTTCAGGACGGCCTTTTGGAAGTGGCTGACGGTATGGGCATCGGCGACCAGTTCGGCGGTCTTGCCGAAGTAGGTGTGGGTCCCGGTGGCGTAAACCAGCGCGCCGATCTCGCCGCGTCGGATGATCGAGCCCGAGTACACCGGACTGCCGGGCGCACAGGTCGCGGGCAGGGACTCTCCGGTGAGTGCGGATTGGTCGACCTCGATCTCGTCGCCGTCCAGTAGACGGGCGTCGGCGGGGACGATGTCACCGAGCCGCAGACGGACCACATCGCCGGGCACCAGTTCCCGTGCGGCCGGGGTCACCCATTCGCCGTCACGTCGCACGCGGGCCGTGACTGCGAGTTTGGCCTTCAGCGCCTCGATGGCGTTACCGGCTTGGCGCTCCTCGGTGTAGCCGACCACGGCATTGGCCAACAGCAGCAACAAGATGATGAAGAAGTCCGGCCAATGCCCGACCGCGCCGGAGAGGATCACCGCAGCCTCGATCATCCACGGAATCGGTCCCCAGAAGTAGGACAGGAACTTCAGCAGCGGGTTCGTCTTGTGCTCGGCGATCTCGTTCGGCCCGTACTGGATCAGGCGTTTCGCCGCTTCGGCCTGGCTCAGCCCCTCAGCCGAGGTACCGAGCTGCCTCTGGACTTCCGCCATAGGCAGCGACTTCAAGTCGTGCTTCGGGTCAGGTTGAGACGTCTCCGAGCCACCCGCCGTGGACTCGGCCGGCGGGGACCTGGTGCCGTCAGTGCTCATGGCGGACATCCGTCTGGTCAAAATGGGTGTCGGTACCGCGGCGGGCATCCCGATTGGATGTCACCCGTCGTTGGAGGGCCTGCTGGGCGGTGGCCGCATTCGCGTCGTTGCCGTCCCAGATCCTCAAGGCGGGTTGCTGGATCGCGCGGCCGAAGGAGAACGCCACAGGCCACGGCAGGGGTGGGCCGTTGCGGCTGTTGATGGCGGCAAGCCGGGCCGTGGCAAGGTCTCCGGGCTGGCCGCCGGAGAGGAACGCGATCCCGGCGACCGCGGCCGGAACAGCCCGCCTCAGGCACGCCCGGGTTGCCTCGGCGACGGCCTGGACCGGGTCCTGGATAGGACAATCAAGGCCGGGAAGGATCATGTTGGGTTTCAGGAGCATGCCCTCCAACACGACTCCCTGTTCTGAGAGTTGATTGAACACGACACGAAGCACATCTTCGGTGACCTGGGCGCACCGCGCCAGAGTGTGCTCACCGGTCATCAGCACTTCCGGTTCGACGACCGGCACAAGGCCGGCTTCCTGACACAGCGCAGCGTAGCGTGCCAGCGCGTGCGCGTTGGCACGTGTGCAGGCCCGGCTGGGGGTGGCAGCACCGATGGTGAACACGGCCCGCCATTTCGCGAAGCCGGCGCCCATCTGGCGGTACTCGGCCAGACGGGCGCGTAAGCCATCCAGGCCTTCAGTAACCTTTTCCCCCGGATGACCGGCCATCGGTGTCGTACCGAGGTCAACCTTGATGCCCGTGGCAATCCCGGCTTCGAGCAGTACGCCCAGGAACGGCACGCCATCCGCGGTATGTTGCCGGATTGTCTCGTCACAGACGATGACACCGCTGATGCTGTCCCCAAGCCCCGGAGTGGTGATGATCAATTCCCGGTAAGCGCGGCGGGCCTGGACGGTCTGGGGGATCCCGAACCGGGCGAAGCGCCGGTTGCAGGTGGGGATCGATTCGTCGATCGCCAGCAGGCCCTTGTCGTCGGCCACCAACGCCCGCGCGGTGTCCAGCAATGCGGTATTGATCAGGGCACCGCCGATTGCGCCGGTGCCAGCCGGCGGGGAAGATGTCCCCGGCGTGAGCGTTGTCAGGCCGGGAGCCGGGGAGGGGAAGGCCGGTGGTGTGTCGGTCATTGCCATGGGGTCCACACCCAGTCGCGGATCTCGGGCAGGTCCTGGCCGTGTTGGTTGATGTAGAGGTTGTGTTCAATGAGTTTGTCCGCCATGGCCTGTTTGAGATAGTCCCCGGTAGCGCCGAGTTGGGGGAGCCGGTCGATGACGTCCTGGACGAGGTGGAAGCGGTCGAGCCGGTTTTGCACGCGCATGTCGAAGGCGGTAGTGATGGTACCTTCCTCAATGTAGCCGCGGACGTGCAGGTTGTGGTTGGTCCGCCGGTAGGTCAGGCGGTGGATCAGGGTCGGGTAGCCGTGGAAGGCGAACACGATGTGCTTGTCCTTGGTGAACAACGAGTCGTAGTCCTGGTCGGAGAGGCCGTGCGGGTGCTCGCTCGCGGATTGCAGCTTCATCAGGTCCACGACGTTGACGACCCGGACCTTCAGCTCGGGCAGGTGCTCACGCAGGATCGAGACGGCGCCCAGCACCTCAAGGGTTGGGGTGTCTCCGCAGCAGGCCAGGACGACGTCGGGTTCGGCGCCGCGGTCATTTCCGGCCCACTCCCAAATCCCGATTCCCTTGGTGCAGTGGACCTCCGCCTCGGCCATGGAAAGCCATTGCGGCATGGCGTGCTTGCCGGCGACGATGACGTTGACGTAGTGGCGGCTTCGCAGGCAGTGGTCGGCCACAGTGAGCAGGCAGTTGGCGTCCGGCGGGAGGTAGACACGGACGATGTCGGCCTTCTTATTCACCACATGGTCCAGGAAGCCGGGGTCCTGGTGGGTGAAGCCGTTGTGGTCCTGCTGCCACACGTGGGAGGCCAGCAGGTAGTTCAGCGAGGAGATGTCACGCCGCCACGGCAGGGCCTTGGTGATCTTGAGCCATTTGGCATGTTGGTTGAACATCGAGTCGACGATGTGGATGAACGCCTCGTAGCAGTTGAACAGTCCGTGGCGGCCGGTGAGCAGGTAGCCTTCCAACCAGCCCTGGGACTGGTGCTCGGAGAGCATCGAGTCCAGCACCGAACCGGAGCGGGCCAAAAACTCATCACTCTCGACCGTCCGGGCTTCCCATTGCCGGTCCGTGACCTCAAACACCGCACCGAGCATGTTTGAGAGCGTCTCGTCCGGGCCGAAAATCCGGAACGTGCGTCGTTCCGCGTTCAGCGCCACGAGATCGCGCAGGAACTCCCCCAGGACTCGCGTATCCTGCGCTTCCACAGCGCCGGGGGCTGTCACGGCAACCGCATGGGTCCGGAAATCGGGCATCTGCAGGTCCCGCAGCAGCAGTCCGCCGTTGGTGTGGGGATTGGAGCCCATCCGCCGTTGCCCGGTCGGGGCCAGTGCCGCCAGCTCGGGCAGCAGCCGCCCGTCCTGGTCGAACAGCTCCTCGGGTTTGTAACTGCGCATCCACCGTTCGAGCTGTCCGATGTGCCCGGGATGGGCCTCGTCCACCAGCAACGGCACCTGGTGCGCCCGAAAGGTCCCCTCAATTTGCAGACCGTCAACTACCTCGGGCCCCGTCCACCCCTTCGGAGAACGCAACACGACCATCGGCCACCGCGGCCTAGTGGTGCCGCCGCCGACGCGCGCATTGGACTGGATCGCACGGACGTCCTCAATGGCCCCGTCCAGTACGGAAGCCATCAGCTCGTGCATCGCCTCCGGATCATCGCCCTCGACATAGCGCGGGTCCCACCCGCAACCACGCAAGAACGCATCCAACTCCTCGGGCTCGATGCGGGCCAGCACCGTGGGGTTGCTGATCTTGTACCCGTTCAGGTGCAGGATCGGCAACACCGCCCCGTCGCTGACCGGGCTAAGGAACTTTGTGGAGTGCCAGGCGGTGGCCAACGGGCCGGTCTCAGCCTCCCCATCGCCGATCACGCAGGCAACGACCAGCCCCGGATTGTCGAAGACGGCACCGAAGGCGTGGCTGAGCGAGTAGCCCAGCTCCCCGCCCTCATGGATCGAGCCCGGCGTGGTAGGAGCCACATGGCTGGAAATGCCACCCGGGAAGGAGAATTGCATGAACAACTTCTTCATCCCCGCCTCGTCCTGGCTCACGTCCGGATAGATCTCCGAATAGCTGCCCTCAAGATAGGTGTTCGCGACCAATGCCGGTCCGCCATGCCCAGGCCCGGCGACATAGAACATGTCCAGCCCGTACTTCACGATCACCCTGTTCAGATGCACGTATATGAAATTCTGGCCCGGAGTCGTCCCCCAATGCCCCACCACCAACGGCTTTACGTCCCCGAACTCCAGCGGACGCCTGAGCAACGGGTTGTCGTAGAGATAGATCTGTCCCACCGACAGATAGTTCGCCGCACGCCAGTAGGCATCCATCCGGGAAAGGAGTTCGGGATCCAAGGATGAGGCCAGCGTTGTGCCCTCCTCAATTCCTGCCCGGCCAGGCACCGGAATCGCTGTGCTGACGGACTTGGTCGGCTCAGTCATGCTGTTGCTCCTTTGACATGGGTGACCCGGGTGGGGCCTTGGCCGTCGACGCACCAGGCGTGCTGTCGTGCGCTTCCGGCGGCGAGTTGCGACCGGTGATCGTGGTACCTGCGCTTCCGCCCAAGACGGCAGCTGCCTCAGCGAGGGCACCGATCGCGGAAGGATGACCGGTCGCGGCGGTGAACCACGCACCCGCGGCAACCTTCGGACCCATCGAGCCGGCCGGAAGCTGCAGTTCGGCCAATTTCTCAACGCTGATGCGATCAATGGGACGCGCGTGCGGGGTGCCGAAGTCGCGCATGACTGCCGCGACATCGGTGAGAAGGAGCAGCCTGTCCGCACCCACATCAAGGGCGATGCGGGTGGAGGTATAGTCCTTGTCGACCACAGCCTCGACGCCGCGCAGCTGCCCCGACAGATCCCGGACGACGGGCGAGCCGCCGCCGCCGCAAACCACCAGCGCGCCGATGTGAAGCAGGTGCTGGATGCAGTCCTGTTCGACGATCCCCAGCGGCTGAGGGGAGGCCACGACCCGCCGCCAGGACGAGCCGTCGGCGCGGACCTGCCAACCATGTCGCGCGGCCAGGGACTCGGCCTCACTGCGGGGGTAGGTCCGTCCGATGAATTTCGAGGGTGAGGCGAACCCCGGGTCTGCTGCGTCGACGACGGTCTGCGTGATCACCGCGACGACCGGACGCAAGACGCCGGCGTTGCGCAACTCCTGCGTAAGCCAGTACCCGATCATCCCCTGCGTCTGGGCTCCGAGAGCGTCCAACGGGTAAGCCGCGGTCAGTGACGGATCCGCTTCGCTCTCCATGGCCAACAGCCCGATCTGGGGGCCGTTGCCATGGCACACGATCAGTTGGTGTTCGTCAGCGAGAGGTGCAAGAGCAGCTGCGGCCTCGCGGATATGGTGCCGTTCAACATCGGCGTCGGGCCGGTCCTTGCGTTCAAGCAGCGCATTACCGCCGAGCGCGACCATGATGCGCATATCAGCTATCCAACGCGCAGACCAAAACCGCTCGTTCGTCCAGCCAGAGCCGCGCCCGCTCGGTGACTGGACCCAAGACGATCATGATTGCGGTAACAGACATGGTGCACACCAATCCGCACCCCCAGCCAACAGCCGGTAACTAATCGCCAACGGCGAGGCCGACGCGGAAGCCGGCATCCGACATGACCGAGATGTAGCTCACACTATACTCCCCGCGCGGGAGCCCCCTATTGCGGGCGTGCCCCCGCGGCTGTGACCGAAGAGGCCGTGATTACAAGGACCAGCCCTTACGCCATCGACGTTGTTCATTCGACGTTCAACCAGAAGGTGTGCCCGACGTCTGGAGCCGTGTCCGATTACGATCGTTCGCAATACACTCCAAGTCGCGTTCGAAGAGGCGCGGAAGCGCGCGGCCCTATTTGTAATGGTTGCCGTGTACCCTCCTATGTAACGTCCAGCCGGCTTACTGATACGTTTTGGGAATGCGAATCGGATACGGACGGGTTTCAACCCATGACCAGCACCCCGAAGCCCAGCACGACGCCCTGACAACGGCCGGCTGCGAGCAGATCTTCATTGACACAGCCTCCGGAAAACTCGCCCGCAGACCCGAACTCGACAAAGCGCTACTCTCGGCCAACCGGGCAGGCGATCAGCTCGTCGTCACCAAACTCGACCGGCTCGGCCGGTCGCTGGAAAACCTCATCGAACTCTCCAACACACTGCAGGTGCGTGGTGTTGACCTGGTCGTCCTGGACCAGGGCATCGACACGTCCACGGCCATCGGCCGGATGTTCTTCCAGATCCTCGGCTCGATCGCCGAGTTCGAACACGCCCTGATGTCCGAACGAACCCGCGACGGCCTCGCCGCTGCCCGTGCGCGGGGCAGGACCGGCGGGCAGAAACCAAAGCTCGGACCCCGCCAGGTCAGGCTGGCCCGCGAAATGTATGAAGAAAAAGGCCCCGACGGCAAACGTGCCCACACGGTCGAGCACATCGCCCAGGAGTTCGGCGTCACCCGGCCCACCATCTACCGGCACCTCGGCAAACCATGAACAGTGGGTCCTGCAGGTCACATCAGAACGACGGCATGTCCGCAGGGCACGCCGGCGTAGCAGATAAGGATTTCTGAGGTGGCACTGCGTTCTTTACTCACGGCTGCCGAGCGTGGCCAGATCCTGGCAATACCCACACGAGCAGAGGACGTTGCAGCCAGTTACACGCTCAGTGAGGCGGATATGTCGTTGATCCGCCAGCGTCGCGGAGACGCGAACAGGCTGGGCTTCACTGTCCAACTGGCTCTGCTGCGACACCCGGGTATCACGATGGCCGAAGACACCCAAGTGCCCCCTGAACTGGTTTCCTGGCTGGCCTCCCGTCTGGTCATCCCCGCCGATGCATGGACAGACTACGGGCAACGTGAGGAAACGCGGCAGGAGCACGGCAGGGAGATCCGCGCGTATCTGGGCATGTCCGCGTTCGGCATTGCAGACTTCCGCCAGGTCATGGAGCACGTTGGCGATGTCGCTGCTCAAACCGACAAGGGCTTGCTCCTGGTTGAAAGCGCAAGAGATTTCCTGCAGGCAAAGAAGGTCGCTTTGCCTGGGGCCAGCGTCATTGAAAGAGCCTGCGCCCAGGCCCTGACCAGGGCGAACCGGAACATTTACGCCACCCTGTGTGAGCAGATGTCCGTGGAACACCGCAAACGACTGGACGGTTTGCTTCTCCGTCGCCCCGATAGTTCATCGACCGAAATCGGCTGGCTGCGGCAAGCACCCCTGCGTCCCAACGCACGGGCGATGAACGAGCACATCGACCGACTCGCTACCTGGCGTGCCCTTGATCTCCCGTGGGCAGCGAGCCGCCTGGTTCACCGGAACAGATTGCTGAAGCTCGCCCGGGAAGGTGCAGCGATGACCGCGGCGGATCTGTCCAAGTTTGAACCGGCACGCCGGTACGCGACCCTCTTTGCCATGGCCACCGAAAGCATGGCAACCGTCACCGACGAAATCATCGAACTGCACGACAGGATCATTGGCCGTCTCATCCGGACCGCGCAGAACAAACAAAACCAGTCCGCCCTGGCGTCCCGATCCACCGTCACAGCCATGATGCGGATGCACTCAAGGCTCGGTGATGCCCTCTTCGAGGCAAAGGAAAACGGCGAAGACCCCTTCGCCGCGATCGAAACAGCCATCGGCTGGGAATCCCTGGCCGAAAGCATCGCCCAAGCCAAGGAAATGACCAGGCCGGCCTTCGAAGATCACCTGGCCCTCGTCAGCGCACACTTCACCACGCTTCGCCGCTACACTCCGGCGTTCCTTGGAGTCCTTGACCTCCATGCAGCCCCCGCAGCACAAGACCTCCTGGCAGCGATCAACGTCATCCGCGCCCTGAACACCACCGGTGCCCGGAGGCTCCCGGACGATGCGCCCACCTCATTTATCAGGCACCGCTGGAAACCGCTGGTCTTCACCGACGACGGCCTGGACCGGGGCTTCTACGAGTTCTGCGCCCTCACGGAACTAAAGAATGCGCTGCGTTCCGGAGACATGTGGGTCGCCGGATCGCGCCAATTCCGCGACTTCGACGACTACCTTCTTGCCCGCCCCGACTACACGGTCATGAAGACCGCCGGGAAGCTGCCGCTGATCACGGCCGACGGAAGTGCTCACTATCTCGAGGGAAGGCTTGCCCTCCTTCAGGAGCGGCTGAAGGAAGTCAACCAGGTGGCGTCCCAGGACGAACTGCCCGGGGTACTAATCACCGAGAAAGGGGTGAAAATCACCCCGCTCGAGACGATCGTCCCTGCGCACGCGCAACCACTGATCGACCAGGCAAGCGCCATGTTCCCACGGATCCGGATCACCGACCTGCTGATGGAAGTCGATGCCTGGACCGGGTTCACCCGCCACTTCACCAACCTCAAATCCGGCCAACCCTCCAAGGACAGGCAGCTGCTGCTCACCGCGATCCTGGCCGACGGAATCAATCTGGGACTGACCAAGATGGCCGAGTCCTGCACCGGCGTCACCTACGCCCAGCTGGACCGCCACCAGGCAGCGTACATCCGGGACGAAACCTACAGCGCCGCACTGGCGGAACTGGTGAACACCCAGCACGGCCACCCTTTCGCCGCACAGTGGGGCGACGGCACCACTTCGTCCTCTGACGGGCAGCGCTTCCGGGCCGGCAGCAAAGCCGAATCCACGGGACATGTAAACCCCAAATACGGCGCCGAGCCCGGCCGGCTGATCTACACGCACGTCTCGGACCAGTACTCTCCCTTCCACAGCAAACTCATCAACGTCGGTGACCGCGACGCGACCTATGTCCTGGACGGGCTGCTCTATCACGAGTCCGACCTGGCCATCCAGGAGCACTACACCGACACGGCCGGATTCACCGACCACCTCTTTGCCCTCATGCACCTGCTCGGCTACCGGTTCGCACCACGGATCCGCAACATCGGCGGCACCCGCCTCTACACCCCCACCAGCGGGCAGGAGCATTCGACGTTGGCACCGTTGATCGGCGGGACGATCAACACAAGAACAATCGCCTTGCACTGGGATGAAATCCTCCGGCTCACCGCGTCCATCAGAACCGGCACCGTGACCGCGTCCCTGATGATGCGCAAACTCGGCGCCTACCCCCGCCAAAACGGGCTCGCCCACGCGCTGCGGGAACTGGGCAGAGTGGAACGGACCCTCTTCCTGCTCGACTGGCTCCAGGACCCCGGACTCCGCCGCAAAGTCACCGCAGGCCTGAACAAGGGCGAGGCCCGGAACACCCTCGCCCGGGCCGTGTTCTTCAACCGCCTCGGCGAGATCCGCGATCGTTCCTTCGAGCAACAGCGATACCGGGCCAGCGGGCTGAACCTTCTCACTGCGGCCATCGTTCTCTGGAACACGGTCTACCTCGAGCGCACCATCACCACCCTGACCAGCAAAGGCGGCCACGTCGATCCTGACCTGCTGCGGTTCCTCTCACCCCTGGGCTGGGAACACATCAACCTCACCGGTGACTACACCTGGCCCCGCGCCAACCACATCAAGCCCGGCAAATACAGGCCACTACGACGCCCGGCAAAACCTTAGCGTCGGATATTTCACTTTTTCACAAGCCGCCCCTTCTACGGCAAAAACCGTGATCTGACCGGCCCGGACCGGGAAACGACCGAGGTATCCATGCTTGCTCTGCACCTGCTCCAATCCTCGCTGGTCCTGGTCAACACGTTGATGCTGCAAACCGTGCTGGAGGTCCCGGAGTTCAACGAACTCCTCGAGCCAGAAGACCACAGGGGTCTCACCCCGTTGTTCTGGACCCACATCAACCCTTACGGACGATTCACCCTCGACATGAACACACACTTGGACCTGGGCCAGATATCTGCGGAACCGGATGCCCGTTAGCGGGTCCGCCGATGACGTCATTGTCGTGGTCTTTGTCCTGCGCGCCGCTGCCCGTGAAGCCGGTCATGGACCGTTGGAGCGCCTCTGGCCCGAATCACTGACGGGCCCGCCGTGATCCAACGTCTGGTGGGAACGGCCGCGGTATGAGGCAGTCTCGTCCGGCAGCGTCTTGTTGTGTCTATCGGGTCAGGTATCGGTGAGTGGCACGGGGATGACTCCCGCGGCGCGCAATGCCGGCAGTGCGCGGACGATGCCGGCGGCCGTTCCTCCGGTCGGGTGGTTGGCGTGGGCGATCACGATTTCCCCGGCCCTGGCTGCGGTGATTTCGCGGAATACCACCGCGGCGGGGTAGGTGGCGCCGCCGTCGCCGTTGGTGCTGAAGGAGACCGGGACCATTCCCATTGCATGGACAATCCGGACAGCGACGTCGTCAAGGTAGGCGGTTCCCGACCGGAAATATCGGGCAGCCCTGCCGGTGAGACCGTGAATGGCGTCCTGGTTTGTCATGACCTCGTCGTAGATTTCGGCCACGCTGGCGGTCCCGGGGATGCCGTAGGCGCTGCGGCCGGAGACCGAGAGCGGCACGTGTCGGGTGCCGTGGTTGCCGATTTCGAACAGCGGGTTTTCGGCCAGTGACTTCGCCGGTCCCGGGTTGGCCCTGATCCATCGTAAGTTCAGGAAAAATGTGGCCGGGGTGCCCGTTTTTTGCAGGGCATCGATGAGGTTCTGGTCCACGGCGTTACCGCCGGGGCCGCCGCAGCAGTCAAAGCTCAGAGCGATGCCCGCGTTTCCGGGAGGAAGATGGGTGAGGACTCCGGGAAGCTGAAGCCCCCAGGCCAGGGGCGCTTGCCCTGTGAAGGTTGCCACGATCTGTTCCTTGCCGGGCGGGGACGGTAAGGGCTCCGGAGGGAGAGGGGCTGGTGGAAGGCCCGCCGGGGCGCCGGCGCCGGCGGTAGCGTTTTCCGGGCGGTCTGTACGGTTCTCGGGTGGATTTTGGCATCCGGTGAGGGTCAGCGCGGCGGAGAGGATGAACGCACGACGGCTGGCGGCTGTGCCCGGATGATTTCGATCAGCTGACCCCATGGCCGTGTCCGTCCTTTCTCTGTCCCGTCTTGCGGCCGCCGTGTTTTTAGGTGCAGGCATCCGGGGGTTTCGATTCGTCATTCCTTATTCTTCCCCGGTGTTCCGGGCCGGGATGGCGGCTGACGGTATGGTATTTGACCCGGATGCTGGCCGGAGCGGCTCCCGGCCGGGGGCGTTGGCGCCGGGAGGTTTATCGCCGGGACGCGGTCGTGTGCGCCGGGGCGGTCCGGTGTTGTGGGACGCCGTCCGGCGGGGCGGGAGCGTGTGGGCCGGCGGAGTATGCGGCGGGCCAGTGTCAGGCTTTCACCGAGGTTGATGGTGGGGAGGTAGGCCCGGGTGATGGCGTTGGCTATGGCCGGCAGCGCCGCGGCGTCGGGGTAGAGCATGTAGAGGGGTTCGTAGCGTGGCTGGAATTTTGCTTTGAATGCCAGTAGGGACCTGAATCCGTAGATGGGTTCCAGGGTTGCGCCGAGCCAGCTGAGCAGCCGGTCCAGGCTTCCGGAGGTCTGCGGCCCGGCTGGTGTAGGTCTGGGCGGTGCATCCGCGTTCAGCCTGGCCAGGGGGCCCCCGGAGAGGCTGATGAATCTGTATCCCTGGTCTTTGAGGCTGAGTGCGGCGGAGGCGATGAGGAATTCGATGCCGGCACGGAATCCGGTGCGGCGGCGCCGCATGAAGTCCAGGGTCCAGCCTTCGATGGTGCCGTTGTTGTAGACGGGCAGCCAGGAGGCGACCGCGTGGACCGTGTGGGTGCTATCGATGGCGAGCAGCAGGCGGACGTCGGGGTCGATGAGTTCGTCGAGGCCGCCGAGGGTGAATCCCATTTCGGGCATCTTTTTGTCGGCCACCCATTCTTCGGAGATTTCCTGGATTTGGGCCAGTACGGAGAAGGGCGCGGTCGCGTAGGTGGTCCATTCGGCGCTGATGCCGGCTTTGGCGGCGTTGTTCATGGCCGTGCGGATGTCCTGGAATTTCTTTCCCCGGAAGGACACCGCATCCAGTTCCAGGATCGTTTCCTGGGCAACCTGGACTGAGTCCCAGCCGAGAGACGAGGCGTGGTCGCGCAGTTCCTGGGGCACGGAGTAATAGCACGGCGTCCAGCCTTGCCGAGTGCAGAACCTGGTGAACTCCTCGAACGCGGCTTTACTCTGGGGCCGGGGTCCGACCGGGACTCCGAGTGTCAGGGCGATCCCGGCGATGACGCGGTAGGCGATGAAGCTTTCACCGGTGGAGGAGAACCAGTAGGTGTTCCCGGGCCAGGTTGTCATCCAGGACAGGGTGCTGCCTTGTTGGGTTTTCAGTATTTCCCGGGCGCGGTCGGTGCCGGCATTGTGTTGGGTCGGGGCCGGGTGCAGGAAGGTTTTCAGGACCAGGACGGCTGTGACGGTCCAGAAGGTGACGCCGATGCCCTCGTAGAGCAGAACCGCCGGCGTGCTTTGCGGGAAGAACGCCGGGGCGAGATCCAGCATGTAACCCAGTGGTAGGAACCTGTCGGGAATGTCTGCCAGCAGTTCTCCCGGTCCCGGCCCGGGCGTAAAGCCGTCGGCCAGGACAGTACCGGCGGCCAGATAGATGGCACTGAGGACAGCTGCGGCGGCTCCGGTCCGGGCCGCGAGCTGTCGGTAGGTCCCCGCCGGGGCTGCCACCGGGAAGAGGCCACGGGAGATCAGCAACACGATGGTCAGCACCACGGGCAGAAGTAGCGGCAGCACCAGAGCGAGAGGGTGCGTGTACCCGGCGGTTTCGATGGCGCCGATCCCCTCGACGGCGGCGGTGTCCGGTGCTGCCGGGTACAGGACTCCGGCGATGGTGATCCCGGCCAGCACGGACAAACCCAGCTGGATCAGCACGGCGGCGGCCCATGCGAAGCGGCGTCCACGGCGTAGACCGTCTGCGAGCAGCACTAAGAGAAATGACGGGAGGATCGCCATGAAGATCCCGCCGGCGCCGGCGCGCAGTTGAAGTTGCGCGCCGGCGCATTCCTTCGCTTGTCCCGGGTCGGCGCACAGGGATTGGAGTGTCGCCGGGTCCACGGGCTGAATGTTGGTGAATAGGAAACGCAGCACCGACAACGGTCCCGCGGCGTGTGGCGTCAGGCCAGCGACGACGGGCCCGATGGCCGATACGGCGACAAGGAGCGCGATCAGGACCCGGCCTTCATGCCGGGAGCTGACAGGGCGGACGAACCGGGGCCCCCTGCCGTGCAGGACCGGGCCCAGAAGGGCCCCGGCCCCTGCGGCACCGAGGCGGACCAGGTCGGCGAACCCGCCGCTATAGAGGGCCAGGAGTACCAGCAGGGCGAAGACGACCAGGCGGACCCGCCGCCGCCACAGCGTCGGCATCATTGCTGACCCCGCCATGACGGCACCGGTCATGAGCGCACTGGGGCCCAGGAAGATGTGCCCGCTCATTTCCTGGGTCCAGGTCCCCATGACCTGCTGTGCAACTGTGAGGAACCCGAGAGCGGCAGAAATTCCGAGGACTTGAGAGCCAAGGGCCGCCGTGGCGAATCTTAGGCTCCCCATCCGGGATTCCAGGGCCAGCCCGACCACGAGCACAACGGCGCTGCCGAGCAGGTACCCGGCCAGGTTTTGCGCCCACACCCCGGAGGTCAGCAACGCCCACCAGTGACCGGGAAGGGAATGCGCTGTCGCCGCTACGTTGGGACGCAGAGTGCCGGCCGGGCCGGTGATGAGGCTGGAGGACAGTGCGCCCGCGGCCCAAAAGACCAGGACAAAACCTACTGTGACCGGGGCTCGGCGGAGATTTCCGATCCGGGACAGCCAACGCCCTTGGCGGGTAACGGTTCCAGAATCCAGCGGTGGCGCTGCCACGGGAATTCCTTTCAGCAGATGCGGAGGGAGCGGAAATTCAACGAGGATATCCCGCCGGGTTGCTGGTCCTGTGGGGTCATTGCCGCCCCAGCGTTCTTGCCTCGAACCCGCGGATCAGGCCAATGCCGGAGATCCGCGGCGCTACGAGATTATTCCATACCGGCAGCCATGCCAGGATCGCCGCGCTGCTTATCAGGACAGACCCGATCACATCGCTAAGGTAATGCACCCCGAGGTACATCCGGGAGAACGCCACAATCGCGACGAAAAGTGAGCCTGCGGCCAGAACCGCCAGGCGCTGCCCGGCGCCGTGGGCTAGGACCAGCACGGCCGCCAGCGCCAGTGCGACAGCGAAGGCCGTGTGCCCGGAGGGGAAGCTGTTGTTGCCCGTTTCAGCGATCAGCGCTCCGGTCGCCTCGGCAGGCGGCCGGGAGCGGCTGACCAGGATTTTGCCGGCCGTTGAGGCCAGCCACCCGACAGCAACAACGGAGCCGAACGCCAGCGCCTGAACCGGGCGACGGCGGGACCAGAGCAGGTACCCGCAGATCGTTATCACCAGCGCCAGGGCACCGGCCGGTCCAAGACCGTAATGAATGGCCTCACTGACCGCAATCAACGCACTGTTCCTCCCATGGCTCAGGGAGATGTCCAGGCCCAGCTCCGGGGCCAGTGGTCCGAAGGACTTCGCCGCCATCCCCGCCGCGGCCGTGGTGGCGAACAAGGACGCGGCCACGGTGACCCACCACCAGGACTGCAGCCCCGGGAAGATCGTGGTCCGGCGGGCGGGGGAGGAATCCATGGTGCAGTCCTGACGGTATGAGCGCTGATGCGCCGGGGTGCCACCAGCTTGCGGCACCTGCCCTGAGAAAAAACTGAGAGCCGCTCCGCCGCTTCTCAGGTTCCGCTCAACGGGCGTCCGGGATACTGCAAGTACCAACGAAAGGGGGCCGGGCATGCGGGTGCTGCTGGTCGAGGACGAAAAAATGCTGGCCGAGACGGTCCGGCGCGGACTCACTAATGAGGGCTTCGTGGTCGACATTACCCATGACGGGGTCAGCGGCCTGTGGGCTGCTACGGAGAACCCGTACGACGTGATCCTGCTTGATCTGATGCTTCCGCTCAAAAACGGGTACGACGTTCTCAAGGAACTCCGGGAGCGGCTGATCTGGACACCTGTTCTGATGCTCACGGCAAAGGACGGGGAATACGACCAGACGGACGCATTCGATCTGGGAGCCGATGACTACCTGACAAAACCCTTCAGTTTCCTCGTGCTCGTCGCCAGGATCCGTGCCCTGATCCGCCGTGGCGCCCCGGAACGGCCCGTCACCCTCACCTTGGGGACGCTGTCACTGAACCCCGGCAGCCGCAACGTCCGCCGGGGCGATTCCCTCATTGAATTGACAGCCCGGGAGTATGGCCTGCTGCACTACCTGATGCGCAGCCATGACCAGGTCGTGTCGAAATCCCAGATTCTCGACAACGTCTGGGACCCGGCGTTCGAAGGCGGCGACAACGTCGTGGAAGTTTACATCGGGTATCTGCGGCGCAAGATCGATAGCCGCTTCGGTCTGCAGACCCTGACCACCGTCCGGGGAATGGGATACATGCTGACCGCTGACCGGCCAACAGGATAAAAAGTGATGTCCGCGCCCGGCTCTCCTGCTCCGGTGCAACGAGCGGCGCGTGGTGGGGGCGGGCCTGGCCGGCTGGGACTCTAAGCCTTGATCCACCGATGAGGTTGGGATCGGGTCCGGCGTTTTAAACACGAAATGCCCGTCTTTTGGGGGAAAATATGGCTTACCACAGTCAAAA
>NZ_JBEPNF010000008.1:0-152658 GCF_040546085.1 Arthrobacter sp. UYEF21 | reverse complement strand
ATGCCCACGATTCTCCCAGCCGCCCCTACGAGGACATGGTTATTCTGTCGGCGTTTTAAGAATTAGGGCCTGTCATTTCTGACCCACGCACCTAGGCGCCAATGTCCCAGCTGATGTGGCGGCGGACGTCCGTGAGGTTCATGGACTCGGCGAGGAAGAGGTCATCCAGCATGTATTCGTCAAGGGCGATGATCCGGATCCAATGGCCATAGTCCGGTGTTGGCCCCTCCAGCGACTGACTGGCGACACAGACGCTTGTCTCCAGGTCGATGCGCACACGGTTGGGGCCGGGCTGGCAGAGCGGCGCTGCGGGATCCGTGGCACGGTAGGAGGCGGTAGGCGTGACCGTTGCCTCCAGTGCCGACCGGCCGTGGTGATCCACTCGGCGCACGTTGTCCACCGCAACCGCGTTGGACCCGGGGAATTCGAGGGGCGCAGGCGCGTTCCCCGCAAGTTCCACGGGATCGAGGGCGGCCGAGAAGCGGCCGTTCCCGAAGCCTGGTTCGCCGTACGCGGCTTCCGGTCGGCGCCTGACCAGGCCGCCGTCGTCGTAAACGGGCGCCACGAGGTGAGGCGGCAGCAGCCAAGATTTCCGTGTTGAACTGATGTACAGCCCGTCCCTGGAATCATTGATGCCGGTAGTGCTGTGGAGGACAAGACGGTCAGCGGTCTCTAAACGGAGCGCCCCGGGCCGCCGCAGCCAAGCCCGGACCAGCGGGGCTGCAGGATCGGGAGCCTCGGCGAACGGCTCATCCCAGTATTCAAACCGCAAGGACTGCCACTTCCAAGGGGAAGACCGGCACAGGTTCCGGAACATTGCGGTCAGGTCAGTGGCCGCGGCACTGCCCTCCGGATCCGGCCGGCGCCTGGTGTCCCATGTCGACATATCCACAGTTTACGCGTGGGCTCTGCGGGCCTGCGCCAGAATCCAGTAGCATCCGAGGGGTGATCCGACGACTCGATGGACTGTGGGACGACACCCCGGTGGCGTTTTGGCTGGTGCTTGCTGCATGCGGGTACTTTCTGGTGATGGCGGCGCGGTTGACGGTTATCGACGTCCGCCACCACCTGCTGCCCAACCGGATTGTGTTTCCCTCATACGCTGTGGCTGGGGTTCTGCTGCTGGCGGCCGCAATCGCGCACGTGGTTGCCGGTTCCGGCGCGCTGCAGGTAACGCCCGACGGCGGTGCGGAACTTCTGGGGGTACCGGCGCTGCGGATACTTGCCGGGGGAGCCGTTCTCTGGGTTTTTTACTTTGTCCTGCGGCTGGTCTACCCACCTGGCATGGGCTTCGGCGACGTCAAGCTGGCAGGCGTCCTGGGGATGTACCTCGGCTACCTCGGCTGGGCGCACGTGTTTGCCGGGACGTTCGCGGCGTTCCTGCTGGGAGGCCTCTGGTCGCTGGCGCTGCTGGCGGCCCGCCGTGGCACTCTAAAGTCCGCCATTCCATTTGGCCCGTTTATGCTGGCGGGGGCCGCCGCTGCCATGTTGCTGCCCGCCTGATTCGGCCTGCCCGCCTGATTCGGCCGCCCGGCAGGCCAGTGGACTTAGCGCTTATCCGCCCATGCAGGAACGTGGGAACAAAGGCAATCGCCGAGAACATGCCCAGGCCCAGGGTAAAGCCGATTGCGGTGGCGTTGATGAAGTTGCGGTTTTTGAACAGGCTAGTTATGGAACGTTCGGCAGGAGATGCCCACCTCGTCGCAGACCTCTTCCACCGTGAAGCCGTTGAGGCCTTTGGCTGCGGTTAACGCGCGGGCGGCCGCGGTGACAGCTTTGCGGGTTTGGCGGCGCTTGCGCTCACGGAGACCACCGTCACTGGGTGCACTATTTTCCACGAAGTGAAATTTTGCACCAATCAACAAGAGTGCAAAAGAATCCCGTCAGAGACGCCGACGGCGGCCGACGCCTTCCGTGGGGAAGGTGCCGGCCGCCGTCGTTATTCTCCGGGGCCTCCGCCGCCAAGGGAGGCGGTGGGGACTTATGCCTTGTGCGGCGGGCGCGTCATGGACATAACGTCCAGGGCGGTGTCCAGCTGCTGTTCGGTCAGTTCGCCGCGTTCCAGGAAGCCCATGGCAACCACGGTCTCGCGGATCGTGAGGCCCTCGGCCACAGCCTTCTTCGCAATTTTGGCAGCGTTTTCGTAGCCGATGTGCTTGTTCAGCGGCGTGACGATGGACGGCGAAGCTTCGGCCAGGAAGCGTGCGCGCTCCACGTTGGCGGTGATGCCATCGATCATCTTGTCGGCCATCACGCGGCTGGTGTTGGCCAGCAGCCGCACGGACTCGAGCAGGTTGGCGGCCATGACCGGGATACCGACGTTCAGCTCGAAGGCACCGTTGGTGCCGGACCAGGCGATAGCGGTGTCGTTGCCGATGACCTGGGCGCAGACCATGATGGATGCTTCGCAGATGACAGGGTTGACCTTGCCGGGCATGATCGAGGAGCCGGGCTGCAGGTCCGGGATGGCGATTTCGCCGAGGCCGGTGTTGGGGCCGGAGCCCATCCAGCGGAGGTCGTTGTTGATCTTCATGAAGGAGATCGCGATGTTGCGGAGCTGGCTGGACGCTTCGATAAGGCCGTCGCGGTTTGCCTGGGCTTCGAAGTGGTCGCGGGCTTCAGTCAGCGGCAGTCCGGTGTCGGTTGCGAGCAGTTCGATGACGCGCTCCGGGAAGCCGGCCGGGGTGTTTATGCCGGTTCCCACGGCCGTGCCGCCGAGCGGAACTTCGGCGACGCGGGGGAGGGATGCGTTGATGCGCTCGATGCCGTAGCGGACCTGGGCTGCGTAGCCGCCGAACTCCTGGCCCAGGGTGACCGGGGTGGCGTCCATGAGGTGGGTGCGGCCGGACTTGACGACGTCTTTGAATTCGACGGCCTTGCGCTCCAGCGACTCCGCCAGGTAGCCGAGGGCCGGGATGAGGTCGTTAATCAGGGCCGAGGTCGCAGCGACGTGGACCGAGGTGGGGAAAACGTCATTGGAGGACTGGGAGGCGTTGACGTGGTCGTTCGGGTGCACAACCTTGTCGCTGCCGGCGGCCTTGAGGGCGCGCGAAGCCAATTCGGCGATGACCTCATTGGTGTTCATGTTCGAGGACGTACCGGAACCGGTCTGGAAGACGTCGATGGGGAAGTCGCTGTCGTACTTGCCGGCAGCTACCTCATCGGCAGCCGCCGCGATCGCCTTGGCCAGCTCGCCGTCGAGCACCCCAAGTTCCGCGTTGGCCTGGGCAGCAGCCTTCTTGACCCGGGCGAGCGCCTCGATGTGCGCCCGTTCCAGGGTCTTGCCGGAGATGGGGAAGTTCTCAACTGCACGCTGCGTCTGTGCACGGTACAGGGCGTTCACGGGGACGCGGACTTCGCCCATCGTGTCGTGTTCAATGCGGAATTCTTCAGTGGAAGTCATGGGGCTAGCTTAGGACGAGGTACGCCCGGGGCTAAAACCGTGAACCGCATTGCTACGGGGGTTGGAGGGGGTCCGCGCTAGATCTCGCCGATCCCGGAAACCACGTTCGCCCGGCCCTCGGCGAGGCTGTAGGACAAGCCGATCACTGCGGCGCGGCCGTCCTCGATTGCGGCAGAAATCACACGCGAACTGTCCACAAGGCGCTGGGACGTCTGCTTGACGTGCTCCACCACCATGTCGTTTATCTCGTGCTCGCCGTTCCGCAGGGATGTCAGCACGGACGGTGTGATGCGCTCCACGAGGTCCCGGATGAAGCCGCCGGGCATCTGACCGGTTTCGACGGCGTCCTTGGTGGCGCTTACTGCCCCGCAGCTGTCGTGGCCGAGGATGGCGATCAGCGGTACCCCCAGCACACTGATGCTGTACTCGAGCGAGCCGAGTACGGCGTCGTCAATCACCTGCCCTGCGGTGCGCACCACAAAGGCGTCTCCCAGCCCCAGGTCGAAAATAATCTCCGCAGCGAGGCGGGAGTCCGAGCAGCCGAAGATCACGGCAAACGGGTGCTGGTTCTCCACCAGCGACGATCGGCGGGACGAGTCCTGGTTCGGATGCGAGGATTCGCCGGCAACAAAGCGTTCGTTGCCTTCGCGCATGCGGCGCCAGGCAAGGGCAGGGGTCAGGTAGGTAGCCACTGGCCTACCTTACGGCGCCGGACTGGCGGACGGTGAAACCGTTACGGGCGGATTGCCGTCCATAGACTTCACGACGGCGTCAGCCAGGACGGCGAACTCGTCCAGTTGCGCAGCCCCGGTCAGGACAACGGTGGTTCCGCGGTAGTTCAGGATCATGCTCTTCTCGCCTTTGCCTGCGTCCCGGAGCTCCCAGGCCTTGCCGCCCGCATCGCGGGTTCCTGTGACGGGAGCACTCTTGGTCTTCTGAAGAAGCCAGGTGGGATTGGACTGCCGGGTCTGGACCAGGCCGATAAAGGAGTCCTTCGGTGTGACGTAGCCCACCTCCCACGCGGGAACGCCACTGCCGCTGCCGGACTCCCAGCGTGCGTAATTGGGCCTGTATGCACCGGCCGTGTCCGGCGCGGCGGGTGTGAATCCCGCCACATCCGTAGCGTTCCGGGCCACCGCACCGACGTCGATGTCAGGGCGGAATCCGTCGCTCTTGGGAAGGGGATTCATCAGGAGGATGGGGAGGAAAGCGGCAATGCTGACCACCAGGGCAACGATCATGCCGATCACTGACGCATTGGCGCGTTTGGCGGCTGCGGCCGCAATAACGGGCTTTACGGGAGGCTGGTCACCAATCGGCGTGCCCTGTCCGTTGCGTCCGGAGTCCGAGGGATCTGGTTCTTGGCTGGTCTTTTCCTGCATTTCACTCACCCCTCTATAGTCACCCATGCGCGGGCCCAACTCACATTTGGGGTTGAGGTCCGGGCCGGTGGCACATATTGCGCGGGGACGTCATGCCGGCACCCGGGAGTGGCGCCGCGACTATGATCAGTAGCAGAGGAATCACCGCGTCGGCTGAACCCGGCTGAGCGGGTCCAATGATCGCCACTCAAAGAAGAGGTTCACGTGTCACCAGCGCCTATGACCCAGCAGTACTCCACGATCTCGCCCTCACTTGCTGTGGGTATCGACGAGCCGGACCGCAACCTTGCCCTTGAGCTCGTCCGCGTCACCGAAGCCGCAGCCATCGCCGGTGGCCACTGGGTTGGTTTCGGCGACAAGAACAAAGCTGACGGCGCCGCCGTCGACGCCATGCGATCCTTCCTTCACACCGTCCACTTCAACGGCGTTGTGGTCATCGGCGAAGGCGAAAAAGACGAAGCCCCCATGCTGTTCAACGGCGAACACGTTGGCGACGGCACGGGCCCCGAGTGTGACGTTGCCGTGGACCCCATCGACGGCACCCGGCTGACTGCCCTGGGCATCAACAACGCCCTCGCCGTCCTCGCCGTGGCTGAGCGGGGTTCCATGTTCGACCCCTCCGCGGTGTTCTACATGGAGAAGCTCGTCACCGGCCCCGAAGCCGCCGACATGGTCGACTTGCGCCTCCCGGTGAAGCAGAACCTGCATTTAATCGCCAAGGCGAAGGGCGTGAAGGTCAACCAGCTCAACGTCATGATCCTGGACCGTGACCGTCACCGCCCGCTGGTCGAGGAGATCCGCGAAGCCGGTGCGCGCACCAAGTTCATCATGGACGGCGACGTTGCCGGCGCGATTGCCGCCGCACGCTCCGGCACCGGCGTTGATGCCCTCATGGGCATCGGCGGCACACCTGAAGGTATCGTTGCCGCCTGCGCCATCAAGTCCCTCGGCGGCGTCATCCAGGGCCGGCTGTGGCCCACCAGCGACGAAGAGAAGCAGAAGGCCCTGGACGCCGGCCACGACCTGGACCGGGTGCTGTCCACCAACGACCTCGTCTCCAGCGACAACTGCTACTTCGCGGCCACTGGCATCACCGATGGCGACCTCCTCAAGGGCGTCCGCTACTCCAAGGACAAGGTCCTGACCCAGTCCATCGTGATGCGGTCCAAGTCGGGCACCATCCGCTTCGTTGATGGCGAGCACCAGGCCAGCAAGTGGGAAGGCTACGCCCGCAAGAACTAATCGACGGGTTTGGCGCGAGGGGCGCCACACTGCTGCTGCGGTGTGGCGCCCTTTTGTGCCTGCAGCCTGGCTCGCTGCCTGCCCACGGCCTGCCTTGTCGCCGCGGACGCTGTACGGCCAGCCGCGGCAGGCCGTTGGTATAGGGTTGAATTCATGAGTCTTGCCGTTGTGCCCTGTACTGACCGCGCCGTCTGGGACGGTTATGTTGACCGGTTCCAGGGCCATCCGCAGCAACTATGGGGCTGGGGTGAGACCAAGGCCATGCACGGCTGGTCCGTGGACCGGGTCCTGGTCACCGACGATGAGAACATCCTCGGCTGCGCACAGTTGCTGGTCCGGAAGCTGCCATCCCCGTTCGGCGCCCTGGTGTACGTGCCGCGCGGACCGATGTGCTCCGAAGACAACGCCACCGCCGTCCTTGAACAGCTGGCCGGCTACGCTTCCTCCCGCCACCACGGCGTGGCCCTGAGTATCGAACCGGACTGGGACGCAGAGTCTCCCTTCGCCCCCGCAGTGGCTGCCGCCGGCTTCAAGCCCTCCGCCAACACCGTGCTTATCCCGCGGACCCTCATCCTCGACCTGGCCAAGACCGACGATGAGCTCATGGCCGACATGTCCAAGTCCACGCGCGCCAACATCCGCAAGTCAATGCGCAGCGAGGTGGACTTCCGGAAGGTTGCGGCGGCGGCGGAGCTGGAGCAGGTGCTGGGCATCTACCACGAGACGGCTGCCCGGGCGGGGTTCGGGATCCACGAAGACCAGTACTACCGGGACATTTGGGCCAACCTGGGCGAGGGCTCACCCATCATCGGAGCCTTCGACGGTGATCAGCTGCTGTCCTTCGTCTGGCTGTCCCGGAGCGGGGCAACCGCGTTCGAGCTCTACGGCGGCGTCTCTGCCGAGGGCCAAAAGCAGCGGGTGAACTACGGCGTGAAATGGGCTGCCCTGCGTGCCATGCGCGAGGACGGCTGCTGCCGCTATGACTTCAACGGCCTGCTCAACGACGGCATCTCCGATTTCAAGAAACAGTTCGCCAAGCACGAGAACATGCTGATGGGAACCTGGGAGAAGCCACTGTCGCCGCTCTACCCGGTCTACGCCCGGGCCATGCCTGCTGCCCGCAAGGCCCTGCAGGCAGCACGCCGCCTGCTGAAACGGGTTACCCGGCGCTGAGCGCGGTGGTGACGGCGAATGCAACGGTCGTCTCCGTAACCCCTGCCACAGCATGGACGTTCACCGGAGCTTCGGAGGCGGCCAGGAATGCGCTGCCGCCGCGGCCCAGTTCCAGGTCGCCCTTGGGCGAGTCGAGGTACACCGCGCCTTCCACGACAATCACGACGACGGCGCCTGACTGGGCAAGCGGGACCGGCGCCCCGCCCGGGGCCAGCTCGATCCGCTGAAGCTGGAATTCCCGGAACGGGGGCCGGTACAGCTGCTGGCCCAGTCCGGAAATTTCCGGGTTCAACATCGGGACTTGGACGGAAGTGAAGTCGACGGTGCGCAGGAGTTCGGACACGTCAATGAATTTGGGTGTCAGACCGCCCCGGAGCACGTTGTCGGAGGAGGCCATGACCTCTACTCCCAGGCCGGAGAGGTAGGCATGGATCTTTCCCTCGGGCAGGTAGACAGCCTCACCGGGGGCCAGCGATATGCGGTTGAGCAGCAGCGAGATCAGTACGCCAGGATCACCCGGGTACTGCTCATGGAGGGTGATGACCGTGGAAAGCTCCGTCTGGTACGGTGCCAGCGAAGCGCCGGAGATCAGGGCTGCGGCCACCGTCGCCGTGGCCCGCGGGACATCGTCGCCGCCCTGAATCAGACGTTCGAAGGCAGCCCGCAAACCGGTGCCCTCGTCCGGATTTTCGAGGAAATGGATCAGTTCGGTCAGCAGGGGCGGCACCTCGGTTTCCATCAGGTCGAAACATGCGCCAATGTGGGCCAGGATCTTCCGGGTGACTGCAGGATCCCGGAATCCGCAGAGCGATTCAAAGGGGGTCAGCGCAAGGATCATCTCCGGCTTGTGGTTGTCATCACGGTAATTCCGGTTGGCTGCGTCCGGGGCGATGCCTTCAGCATTTTCCCGCGCAAATCCTGCCCTGGCCTGCTCGATGCTGGGGTGAACCTGAAGCGACAAGGGCTGGGCAGCCGCAAGAAGCTTTGCCAGGAATGGCAGCCGCGGCCCAAATTCCGCCACTGATTCGCTGCCGAGGAAGTGCTCCGGATCTGAGGCAATCAACGCATCCAGTGGTGTTTCCGAGCCGTCAGTCCGGCGGGCCATAGACGGGGCGCCGGGGTGTGCACCGACCCACAGTTCGGCTTCCGGTCCGCCGGACGCGGGGCGCCCCAAAAGCTCTGCGATGGCTGTTCTGGAACCCCAGGCATAGTCGCGGAGGGCGTTTTCAAGTTCGTACAAAGCCGGGTCCATCCTTAGTATTCAGCTCTTCAGTAAGTGTGTAAGTGTGTAAGTGGGGCAGGGCGGGCGGCACGCCTACAGGGGCGCGCACTGACCGTTGGTGGCCACGAGTTGGCGGATGGCTTCCTCGTTACCCTCGCGCTTGAGCTGGTTCAGCAGCTCCTCGGTGATCGGTTTGCCGTCGGACGTTGTGGTCACCGGTGTGAAGTCCGACGACGGCGGGGGAGTTTGTTGCGCGGGCCAACCGCCTGCCAGTCCGGAAGCAGCCTGCAACGGTCCGGCTGCCTGCAAATGTCCGCCAGCCGTGGGGGGCTGCACCACGCCGTCGACGAACGCTGCAGCCTTCGGGCCCGAAGCAGATGCCAGAAGCTGGTCCACCTTGTCGTGGATGACGTCGAAGTCAGGCACCGTGGAGAAGGAAGCGTCGAAGTCGGGCGGACCAATGGTGAGCCGCCTGGCTTCCTGACCCTTGGCCTTCATGGCAAGATCCACAAAGCTGCCGAGCTGGGACGAGGAGATGGTGGACTCCACCACCTTGGTGCCCGCGCTGGCGATGTCCTCGAATTTGGACAGCAGCGTGGCCGGGTCCAACTGCTTCAGCATGGCCTGCTGGACACACTGCTGACGCTGGATGCGGGAGTAGTCGTCGACGTATTCGCGGGACCGTCCGTACCAAAGTGCATGCTCGCCATCGAGTGTTTGTTCACCGGCGGGAATCCAGCCCAATGGCATGCCGTGAGTGCGCGTAACCTCGTCGAAGTACCCGCTCATCGGAACCCAGCCGCCGGCCTTGATTTTGATGCCGCCCATAGCGTCGATGAGTTTGGCGAAGCCCGCCATATCCACCAGAACATAGGCCTGGACAGTAATGCCCAGCGTCCCTGAGACTGCTTCGAGAGTCGCCTGCGCACCGGGATCGGCCACCCCAGGGTAGAGGTCGGCGTGCTCATTCGTTACTTCAGTGTTGATGGCGTTGATCAGGCACTCGTCACCACAGTTGTACCCATCCGGGTAGATCTTGCGCATGGGGGAGTCTTCGCTGAACTGGGCGTTCTGGAGGTTTCGCGGCACGGAGATGATGGCGGTCTGGCCGGTCTTGGCGTCCACGCTGAGGACGGAAAGGCTGTCCGGGCGCCGGCCCGTGCGGTCATCGCCGGCGTCACCGCCCATCATCAGGAAGTTGTAGCGGCCCTCCACCGGATCAATCGCTGGCCCGGCCGAGAAGATATTGCCAATGGCATTGCGCCCCACGTTGAGCAGGTAAGCGGCGTAACCCAACGTGCCGCTGCTCAGGACCAAGGCAATGACAAGCGAAATCACGACGGCGGGACGCGCCCCCGGCGCCAAGAGGACCGGTCTGATGAGCCGAAGGGTGTTGATAAAGAGGAACGCCCACCCGAGGGCGAGCGCCACCAGGAGCACGATGATCACCAGCGAAGCGAACGGGTTGGTGATGACATTGATCAGGAGGGTGCGGTTGAAGATAAACAGCAGCACTGTTGCCACCAGCACCACCCAGACGCCCAGGGTCACCCGCAGGGCGGTTCGGCCGACTTTACGGTCACCGGCCACAATCTGCGCGCTTCCGGGCACCAGAAGAGTCATCAGCAGCAGGACAAAGGCCCGCTTGGTCCGGACAGGGGACGGGGCGCCGGACGGAAACCGTACGGGGTCGGTCATGACGGTGCCGGGGGCGGGGTGCTGCGGTTCGCTTCTGGACATGTTCCCGTACCTAGCGGCCGCCCCGGAGGACGCCATTGCCGTCAGCGAAGACTTCGCTGACTTTCTGCCTGAGGTTGGCTCCCTTGCGGGCGGCGACATCGTTGAGCTCCTGGGCGAAGTCCACGAGGTCGGCGCGGAGCGAGGCTGCCAGTGCGTCCGTGCCCGAGGCGAGGATGCGGACGGCCAGCAGGCCGGCGTTGCGGGCGCCGGCTATGGACACGGTGGCGACCGGCACGCCGGCCGGCATCTGCACGATGGAGAGGAGGGAATCCATGCCGTCCAAGGTCTTCAGCGGGACCGGGACACCAATAACAGGAAGCGGAGTCACGCTGGCCAGCATGCCGGGAAGGTGTGCGGCTCCGCCGGCGCCTGCGATGATGACGCGCAGGCCGCGTTCGTGGGCCGTCTGCCCGTACCGGATCATTTCCGTGGGCATCCGGTGCGCGGAGACCACATCTGCTTCAAAAGGGATGCCGAATTCGGCCAGGGCATCGGCTGCGGCCTCCATGACCGGCCAATCCGAGTCCGAACCCATAACCAGCCCGACGATGGGTGCGGTTTCGGTGTCAACCCCGGTCAGGTTGGTGCCGGTGGTGGTGTCGCTGTTCATGCGTTCTCCTCGGAAATGCGTGCTGGTTCTTCGGCAGGAACCCGGCCGTCGCGGATGATCGCCGCCACCCGGGTGGCGCGCTGCCGGACTGAGTCCACGTCATCGGTGGAAGCCCCCAGCAGGTTGACGTGGCCAATTTTTCGCCCGGGACGCACGGACTTTCCGTAGCAGTGGACCTTGGCCGCCGGCTCGCTCGCGAGGGCGGCGGGGAAGGCGGAGAACAGGTCCTGGTTGTCGCCGCCGAGGAAGTTCTTCATCACCACCACGGGGCCCAGCACGTCAGTGGCGCCCAGCGGGAGGTTCAGTACCGCCCGCAGGTGCTGCTCGAACTGGCTGGTCACTGAACCGTCCTGGGTCCAGTGGCCCGTGTTGTGGGGCCGCATCGCGAGTTCGTTGATAAGGAAGCCGGCGCCGGTCCCGGGCGTTTCAAAAAGTTCGGCGGCCATCACGCCGGTCACGCCCAGTTCGCTGGCAATCCGCAGTGCGGCGTTTTCGGCTGCCGCTGCCACATCCAGGGGAATGCCCAGCGCGGGCGCAATGACTTCATCGCACACACCGTCCACCTGGATGGTGTGTACCACCGGCCAGGCCCTCGCTTCGCCGTCCGGGGTCCGCGCGACCAGCGCGGACAGCTCGCGGCTGAAATCAACCTTGGCTTCGGCGAGCAGCGGGCTCATTGCCTCAAACCACGGAGCCGCCCCGGCCGCGGCTTCGGCGGAGTCGATAATTCGAACGCCCTTGCCGTCGTAGCCGCCGCGGGGCATTTTGAGAACCACCGGCCAGCCGATGCTGTCGCCGAAGCTCACCAGCGCGGGGACATCGGAGACCGCAGCCCACTCCGGATTTGGAAGCCCGAGCCTGTCGATTGCCGCCCGCATAACCAGTTTGTCCTGGGCGTTGATCAGTGCGTCCGGCCCGGGCTGGACGTTCACGCCGGCGGCCTGAAGCGCGCGGAGGTGGTTCGTGGGGACATGCTCGTGGTCGAACGTCATGACATCGAGGCCCTCCGCGAAGTCGAGGAGCGTTTGGAGGTCTCGATAGTCACCCACTGGTGAAGTGGACACGGCTGAAACGGCGGAAACGTCCTCGCCTTCGGCCAACACACGGAGTTCAAAACCAAGGGCGGTGGCGGCTGGGGCCATCATGCGCGCGAGCTGGCCGCCGCCAACCACGCCGATCACTGGAAAAGTCACATGTGTCAGCCTACAGAAAAGCTCGGCGGATCCCGGACTTCGGGCGCCACGATGCCCGGAAAGCAGGTAATCTGGCCGCCGCGGGACCTGGTGCGCGGGGCGGTTCCCAGATTCGGCGCTAAAATAGACCTCTGGCCGTGTGGCCCACAGATCGGACGGCCATGGAGGGTCATGATTAATTCACTCGCAGAACGTATCCGGGGGCTAGCCTCGCTGTTTTGGCGCGAGGTTGCGAAATTCGGAGCCGTTGGCGGTGTGGCCTTCGTCATTGACTCGGCAGTCTTCATCTGGCTGTTTACCGGCCCCATGCACGGCAGTGAGGTATGGGCGAAGGCTATAGCCACCATCGTGGCGAGCATCTTCTCCTGGGTTGCGAACCGCTTCTGGACATTCCGGCACCGCAAACAGGCCAATGTGCTCCGCGAAGCGGGGCTGTTCGCCGTGATGAACCTGGTGGGGCTCCTGATCGCTTCCGGCTGCGTCTGGTTCGCGAAATACATTCTCGAGCTGAACGATAAGCCGTCCCTCTTTATTGCAGGCAGTGTTGTGGGCCTGATCCTGGGCACCATCTTCAGGTTCTTCGCTTACCGGTTCTGGGTCTTCAACGAGGAGTTGGACCAGGAGCCGGAGTTCTCCCACGACCACGAGCTCATCGAAGTGCACCATCACGAAACGGCCGCAGCTGTAGCTGCCCCGGGCGCGGAACGCCCAGAGCAGGACGTTACCGAACCCCCCCGGCAGCCCTAGCACCCGGCTCCGCGCCGGGCGCGGAACTACCTTCCCGCGCCGCTACTTCCCCTGGACGCGTTCGGCGGCGAGGAGCTGCTCTGTCAGCTGCACGTCGGGATGGACCAGCACCACCGAGCCGCCGTTCTGCCACGCGCCGAGTGAGTTGGACAGGGCTGCTTCCATGCCGTCCGAGGCCCTGACCAGCAGCCGCACGCCTTCATCGTGGGTGGCGGAAAACCCGGACAGCAGGTGTTCGTGGAGGTGCCGCTGCCCGTCGCTGCCCGAAATGGCGAAGCTGTTTGCGGAGGGGTCTGTATGCAGCATCAGGACGTCGCCGTGGGAGCGAACCTCGGCGGCATAGTCGATAACTCCGGCGGGCAGCTCCCCCGGCCACCGCATGGCAAGCGCCGGCAGCGCAACAGCGATCACGGCGTCGTACGTTCCGGTGACGCTTTCGGGGTTGTCGGTGACGAGTAACTCGGCCTCGCCTCCGTCCAGGACAGTCCCCATGCCGAGCTGCCAGGCGGCCAGGGCCCAAATCAAGGATTTCCAGTGCGCCGGGAGGTCAAGGCCGAGCCGCATCCCCGGCTCGGCGTCAAGCTCGTCCTGCAGCAGGTTGCCCGTTTTTGCCACCCAGTTGTCCAGGACGCGGCCGGAAAGTTCAACGCGCTCGGAGTCAGGGCCGTACCAAGTAAGGCGCGGCGATGTGGCGTGGCCGGAACGCAGGGAAGTCATCAGATCGATCGCCGGGATGCTCATCCCACCATCTTGCCACGGCCCCTCTACGACCTCCTGAGACGGGGAGCGCCGACCATCAGGAGGGGTGGTTCCCCACCTCGGCCATCCTGTGATGTTGCTCACAGTAGTTTGTAACCTCATTTGTCTTATTGGGGCGGCGCCTGTAGTTTTGGCCGGTATTCATGGGAATCGGGGTCTCCCGGTGCTATGTCGAGGCCCACCCTTGGTCCGGCGTGCCGGATCCTGCGCAAAATTCCCGGGCGTGGCGTGACAGGGTTTGGCCGGGACAGTTGATTAGTATTCCTGCCGCGGCTTGACTCGCTGCTAGTTACACACGTGTAATTAGATATCGAAAGCCACTGCGTAGATACCGGCACGCAACCGAGTGCCAAGGGGCCAGGCAGTGGCTGCAAACTTTCAGGAGGGTCGCCGTGGGGCAAGCAGAGCGTATCCATGAAGACGCCGTAGTGGCCGGCCAGGCAACGGCTAAATACCGCGCACGGGGCGTACCGAGCGACTGGTATGTGGATCCCGCCGATCCTGACGCAGCGGACCGTTACAACCGAAACACCAAAGACCCCCTCCAGGACCAGGCCACCGCCTTCCTGGCCGCGCACGAGGCGCTCCTTGACGGCGGGCACGGCCAGGACGATGACGACCTGGATCCGCCCATGGAACTGCGCACCTCCGTGGCGGAAGCTGCCCAGCCAGTGTGGATCGGGTTGCCGTTCAGGCAGGACTTTGATGATGAAGGTGAACTCGGCTGGCAGACTGATGCCCTTTGCGCGCAGACCGATCCGGAAGCTTTTTTCCCGGAGAAGGGCGGATCCACGCGCGACGCCAAGAAGGTCTGTGGTGCATGCAATGTGCGCTCACAGTGCCTGGAATACGCGCTGGCAAACGACGAACGGTTCGGCATTTGGGGCGGCCTTTCCGAGCGTGAGCGCCGGCGGCTAAGGAAGCGAGCAGTCTAATTCTTCAGGAAGTCCATGTCACTGCCGTTGTGGTGTCCCACAACGGCAGTGCCTATCTCCCCAGAACCCTGGCCGCCCTCGCGGACCAGACCCGGTCAGCCGACTCCGCCATCGGCGTGGATACCGGCTCGCGCGATGACTCCGCAATCCTCCTGGAGCAGGCGTTAGGCGCAGAGAACGTCATCAGCTTTCCCCACGGCAAGAGCGGAATGGGTGGCGCCGTACGCGCCGGGCTAGATGCGCATTCACCGCGGGAAGGCCAGTCCCACCGTGCCGCCACGGAGTGGGTGTGGCTGCTCCACGACGACGCAGCCCCGGCGCCGGAGGCGCTGGCGGAACTTCTGGGTGCCGTGGAACGCGCTCCATCGGTGACAGTCGCCGGATGTAAGCAACTGGATTGGCACTCCGGACGCCGCCTAATCGACGTCGGACTGTCCACCAGCCGGTGGGCCGAGCGGCTCACCCTCATCGACGCCGACGAGCTCGACCAGGGCCAGTACAACGGCCGTTCGGACACGTTCGCCGTGAACTCGGCCGGCATGCTGGTCCGCCGTGATATCTGGGAACTCCTGTCGGGATTCGACCCAGCCCTCCCGGGCACCGGTGACGACGTCGACTTCTGCTGGCGCAACCGCCTCGCCGGGCACCGTGTAGTAGTGGTGCCCACAGCGCGGATGTACCATGTGGCACACCGGCCCCATGCCCAAGGGAACCCCTCTGCGGCGCGCAAAGCGCAGGTCCACCTCCGGCTCAAGCACGCGCCGCTCTGGAAAGTGCCCATCCACGCGGTGGGCGCACTGCTGGGTAGCATCTTCAAACTCGTGCTCAGCATCGCGGTCAAGGACCCAGGTCACGGAGTTTCGCAGTTGATGGCAACGTTCGCTGCCTTGGCCCGGCCCGCTGCTGTGGCAAAGTCCCGGCGGACGGCGGCCAACACCCGCCGGATCAGGCGTTCGGTCATCAAGAACCTGCAGACGCCCCGGCGAGAGGTCTGGAACCACCGCCGTTCCCTGATGGAGGCCCTCGGCTCAGACAAGTCCACCGCCGATGGCCTTCTCCACGATCCCCTGGCAGACCAGCCCACCGGCGACTCCGCCGATGACTTTGCGGCGCTGACCACCACCGAACGGGGCTGGGTGGGTACTGGTGCGGTGGCCGCCATCATCATCGCAGCGGCCGCTTCCCTCACTGCCCTCAGCGGGTTGTTCCGGGCCGAGGCCGCTTCCGGCGGTGGCCTGATACCGGTGTCCGCCACGCTTGGGGAAATCTGGCATCACGCCTCCAGCTGGTGGATCAGCCTGGGGGCGGGTCTTCCAGGCGGGGGAGACCCCTTCGACTACGTGCTGTGGGTCCTGGGCCTGTTCGGCGGCGGGGATGCTAATGCCGCCATGTCGTGGCTGCTCTTGCTCGCTGCTCCACTGTCCGGCCTGACGGCGTGGTGTGCGGCTGGCGGCGTGACCATCAGGCGCCGCTTCCGCTTTGTTGCGGCCCTGTTCTGGGCAGCCGCTCCGGCCTTGCAGGTCGCACTCAACCAAGGCCGCGTCGGAGCCATGGTTGCCCACGTCATGATCCCGCTGCTGGCGCTGGCACTCTTGCGCGCCACGGGGTCCGCGGTTGGCCATGGGCGCTTTATCCTCCCGGCCCCCGGCGATCGCCGGTTCACCGAAAAGCCGCCCGCACGGCCAGGCATTAACGGCATGCCGTCCTGGACGGCTGCCGCTGCGGCGGGCCTGGCCCTGGCCGTTGTCACCGCGGCTGCCCCCTCCTTGCTGGTCCCCGCCGCGGTGCTCATCGTGTTGTGCGGGCTGATGCTGGGCCGGCGCGGCCGCACGGTGTGGTGGGCGCTTTTGCCCAGCGCTGCGCTCTTTCTTCCCTTGGGACTGTCCGTCTTAGACAGGCCACGGGCACTCCTTGCGGATCCCGGCGTGCCGCTGGGATTCGAGGCGGCCCCGCTCTGGCAGCAATTCCTTGGGCAGCCGCTGCTGTTCGCACCCGGGGGTGGTCTGCACGGCCTTCCGTTCTTCAGCGGGCAGGTCATCCCATGGGCACTTGTGCTTGCGCTGCTGGTGGCTCTCCCCGTCCTGGTGCTTGCCGTTGCGGCGCTGTTCCTTCCCGGTAAACGGAGCCGTACAGCACGTGCACTGTGGGTAGCGGCGCTGATCATCCTGGTGGGTGGGTGGCTGGCCGGACACGTTGCAACGGGCGCAATTGCAGACGCTCTGGTCACGCCATTCAGCGGTCCGGCTGTCTCGGCCGCCGGGTTCTCGCTTCTGGGGGCGGCACTTATCGGTGGTGAGCGTTTGTTGGCCGCCGCAGACCGTTCCACCTCATCGAGCGTCAGGCGAAATATGGTGCTCCGCTCCGCCACGGCCGTGGGCATGGTCATACTGCTGGCCGGTCCACTGGCGGGCATGGCGGTGTGGTCTGCGCAGAACGTCCTCCGGACCGTCGCTGCGGCGCATCCCGCCGACGTTTCGGCCGGACCGGCGCTGGGAACGCCCCGGCTCGTGGAGGCCGCCAATGCACGGACCCTTCCCGCCACAGCGATCGACCGCGGCACCGGGCCTGAGCAGACGCGCACGCTGCTGATCAGCACCAAGGAGAACGGCACCTTCGACGCCGCCCTGATGCGCGGTGCCGGGACTACCCTGGACAGCCTTTCCGCCATCGCTGCTGCGCGAAACATCATGGGCGCACCCGGCCAGGAGACGGTCCGGGACGATGATGACGTCACGGCCTCGCTCCGGAGTGTCGTGGCCACCCTCGTGGCCGGGCAGGGCGTTGACCCAAGGCCTGCGCTCGAACGCCTCGGCGCCGGATTCGTTGTGCTGCGGTCGGCCGATACCGCAGCCCAGCTCACCGCCAGCAGGATGGACGCAGTGCCGGGCCTTGTCACCGTAGGCCAGACGGATGTTGGCTGGCTTTGGCGTATTACCCCGCTGAACCAACCGGCACTGCAGCCTGCTGACGTGGCGCACCGCGTGCGGATTGTGGACCCGGCGGGAGCCACGGTGGCACTGGTGCCATCCAAGTACGACAACGTCGACACCGCCGTTGCCGAAGGGCCGGAAGGCCGGCTGGTGGTTCTCGCCGAACGGGCAGATCCGGGCTGGAGCGCCTGGTTCGACGGCCGGAGACTCACTGCCACAACGTCAGGCTCGGCCCAGGCCTTCACCTTGCCGGCCTCGGCGGGCCAGCTGACTATCCGCTACGACGCCCCTTGGGCCCTGTGGTCCGGAATCGCGCAGGTCACCGTGTTCGGACTCACGGCGATACTCGCCATTCCCATGCCCGCCCGCAGACCCAACACAGGCTTGTCACGGGACGAAGGATCTTTGCGTAAGGAACACCAGAATGCATAAGGACGCTTCGCACTCCGGAACGGCCGGGCCAGAAACGGCTCCGGCGGCTGCTGCAGCAACAGGCCCGGTACGGGCAGCCACCGTTCAGGACCAAGATTCTCCGGCGGCTGCTACAGCACCAGGCCCGGTAAGGGCGGCCACGGTTAGGAAACAGGATGCCCCGACTGATACGGCGACGGCGCCCGGTGCTCCCGAACGGACCCGGCCCGCTGCGCGCAGGACCGCGTCCAAGGAGATGCTCGCCGGTCTAATTTCGGCGGTGGCGATCATCGCGGCAGCCGGTGGAATCGTGACTGCTGCGTCCCTCGCCCCGCAACCGGCCAGCAGCCGCAGCATCCCGGCTACACTGGCCTCCGTTCCGGCCGGTGCAAGCGTTGGGGTATGTCCCGGGCCGGCCCGCCTGCTCGAAGGGACGGCAGCCGGTACTGACCCCCAGTTCAGCCCCGAATCGGCGACCGCCAAGAGTGTTGTCAGCGGCGCCGTCCTCAGCGCCCCCGGTGGTGTCCTGCCCGGTAGCCAGCTGTCCGCACTCAACGGGACTCCCGCCGTCGAGATCGCTAAAGGTGGCGGCCAACCCGCCCAGGAGGCCGGTCCGCAGGATCTGAAGGCCGCTGTGTTCAAAGGGCGCAGAGTGGACGGCGCCACCATCCTGAGCGCCGAGGCCCTGGCAGACCAGAAGCCGTCAGCAGCCGGTGCGCTGAAATACACGGCCACGGATGGTGACCTGCAAGGTTCTGCCGCAGCCAATTGCCAGCCACCAGCCAACGATCTTTGGCTTGCCGGTGCCAGCACCATGGTGGGCCGCACGTCTGTCCTGGTCCTAAGCAATGCCTCCAGCACTCCCGCCACCGTGAGCCTGGAGCTGTTCGGGAACAAGGGGCAGATTCAGGCCCCCGGCAGCAGGGGACTCCTCGTGGCTCCGGGAAGTACCCGCTCAATCGTCCTGGCCGGTCTGGCTCCCGGTGAGGCGCAGCTGAGCGTTCACGTCCGCAGCGCCGGTGGTCCCGTGGCCGCTGTCATCCAGCAGAGTGTCCTGAGGGGACTGACGCCCGGCGGTGTGGACTTCATCGTGCCAGGGGCCGCTCCTGCCGCCCGGCAAGTCATGACCGGCCTGGACATCCAGGACGCCGGTGGGATTGCCGCTGCCACTGGAAAGGGCGGCTTCTACGACGCCGGTCCGGCTCTTGCCATCACCGTCCCCGGTCCATCGGACGCTGTAGTGGAGGTCAAGGTTTTCGGCCGGGACGGACAAAAAGCCCTTCCCGGCGGCGGTGTTGTCACGGCCAAGGCCGGAGCCGTCACCGAGGTTTCGCTGGCAGGCGTTCCGGCCGGCCACTACACGGTATCCACCAGCTCGGATGTGTCGTTTGTAGCCTCGGCCCGGGTCACCCGCGGCGTCAACAGCGAAAAGGCGTCGGATGTCGCCTGGGCGGCCGCAGGCGTGCGGCTGGGAAGCCAGCATGTGGTACCGGTGCCGCAGGGCGGCGACCGTACCCTGGTCTTCGGCGTCCTCGAAAACCGGGCCACGATTTCCTACGCACCCATCACAGCTGACGGCAGGGTCCGTGCAGCGGCAACAGTCGACGTCGCCGGCGGCACCACAACCTCCATCAAGCTCGCCGACAAGGTTGAGGAGTCAGAGGTGGTGGCATACGTGGTCTCGGCCTCCGGCGACGCCGCTTACGGCGCGCTCCTTTTGCAGCAGGAAGGCCGCGAAGACGTCTCCACGCTGGCCTTGATGGCGGCCGCGTCCGGACAGGAAAAGGTTGCCGTCACCCTGGGCTACTGACGGGTCACCCAGGCTTACTGACGACATCGGATCAGCCTGACGACATCGGATCAGCGCTGTTGGCAGAGCGCGGCCGGACCACGATTATCGGTTCAGCGCCGTCGGCTCACAACCGCGGGCGCACTGCCGGCGGTCAGTATCTGCGGCGGTAGACCGGATCCAGCGTTTCGGGTGCCACGCCGAGCATTTCGGCAGTTTGTTCCACTACAACGTCGTGGACCAGGTCCTGTAGTTCCTCCCGGCTGCCGCAGCCATGCTCCACTACCCGCCGGTACAAGGTAATGACCGGGCCTTCCTCGTCCGTGGCGGGAGTGTAGGCGCCCATGGGCGGGGGTACGGCGCTGGCCACCAGCTGCTCCAGCTCCGGGGGTATTTCGTCGACGGCGAAGCGTACGCCGTCCAGCGTCTTGCCCCAGATGTCGTGCAGCCGCTGCGCGGAATCAAGCACCATGTCATCAAAACGGTCGGACCGCGTCCGGTACCCGGGATGTGTGGGCAGCACCAATTCCCCCCGCAGGCCACGGCCATGGCGGTTCCTGCGGCGCGTCGCAAAGCTTCGGCCCGGCAAGTCCGGCCCCGCGGCTTCGCTGCGGGCGTCCGGGTCAGCCAAACGGACCGAAAGACCTGAATCGTGGTTCGATGACTGCATACATTGACTGTAAACCCGGCCGAAGATTTACGCGACACCAGCCGGAGGACGCGCCAGGGCACGGCGGCAGGAGCGGCAAATACCCGGAAAGAACGCTCAAACGGAGTAGTCTGGGATGTCGTGGGAGCTATCCGTGAATGTTCAAGGTCAGCCTGCCGTCAGTCAGCGGTGGCTACTTTGACGTACGTCTACGCAGACTCCACCGCCGTCCTGGGTCCGCTCGCCACTTACGCCGAGCCGCATTGTTACGATTTGTGCGAGCAGCATGCCGGCTCGCTGACGGTCCCCCGCGGCTGGGAAGTACTTCGCCTGGCGATGCCCACCAGCCCGCAGCAGCCGGGCCCCGACGACCTCCTGGCACTGGCCAATGCGGTCCGGGAAGCTGCGGCGCTGCCGTCCAAGCTGCAGACAACGCAGACCCAGCGCGCTTCGCATTCAGCGCTCGAGGCTCCCGCCGCTCCAGAAGGCACCCGCCGGGGGCACCTGCGTGTCCTGCGCGAACCTTCCTGACGGGACGCCGCGGCCGGCAATTCTTCCTCAAGCTACGCGTTCCTGGCTTCAGCGAACCTTCATAGCCTTGTACAGTGCTGACCGCCCACCGTCCTGTTACCGATGTGGCGGTAGGCTGGGACCTGCTAATCAGTCAGCCAACGGCGCGCACACGCGCCCTTTCGGGAGCATCAACCATGGCAAAGATCAGTCCTGACCTGTTGTCCGTCCTGCGCTGTCCCGTGACCGGCTCGCCGCTGGTCCAGGAAGGCGAAGAGCTTGTATCGACGGCGGCAGGAGACGCCGGCGGGAAACTGCGCTATCCGATCCAGGACGGCATCCCGTTGCTGCTGCCGCCGGAACTGCTGCAGGCCGCCAACGCCGCCAGCTCCGACCAGCACGATCCCGTAGCCTCCCTGGCCAACGGCAAGAGCCCGGCCACTGCCTAAGGCCCGGGGGACCGCACGAGCCCGGCCCCGGATGGCACCGCGGGCCAGACATGGCCCAGACGAGGCTGCTGCCGGCTATGCCTGGAGAGGTCCCCGGCCGGCAGAGCGCGGCCATGGATCAAGCTACGGCGGACTATACCCAGAGCCTGGCGGACGGCGGGAGCCCCCGCCACCGCACCAGCGGCCAGGCGCGGACAGGCCCCGGCCAGTACTGGCCAGGCCACGCATCGCCACCTGCACCACCACCGCAGATACCTTTACCAGATAACTTTCGCCACACAACTTTCACGCCGACGCTTCAACGGCGTCGCCACCATCGGACCGAGCAAAGGAATCCAATGACATTTGACTACAAGGTTGCCGATATTTCGCTGGCTGAAGCCGGCCGGCACCAGATTCGCCTGGCCGAGCACGAGATGCCCGGGCTAATGTCCCTCCGGAAGGAGTTCGGCCCCAGCCAGCCGCTGAAGGGCGCCCGGATTGCCGGGTCCCTGCACATGACGGTGCAGACCGCCGTCCTGATCGAAACCCTCACCGTGCTCGGTGCCGAGGTCCGTTGGGCCTCCTGCAACATCTTCTCCACCCAGGACGAAGCCGCCGCCGCTGTTGTGGTTGGTACCGGAACTGTCGAGGACCCGCAGGGCGTTCCCGTGTTCGCCTGGAAGGGCGAAACCCTCGAAGAATACTGGTGGACTGCGCAGCAGATCCTCACGTGGCCGGGCGCTGACAAAAACCCGGAACTCGGCCCGAACATGATCCTGGACGACGGCGGCGACGCCACCATGCTGGTCCACAAGGGTGTTGAATTCGAAGCGGCAGGTGCGGTACCGGCAGCTGCCGAGGACGAGTCCGAAGAAGGCAGGATCTTCCTCGACGTAGTCCGCGCGTCCCTGCAGGAAGATACGCAGCGGTGGACCCGGATCGGCTCCCGCCTGCGAGGCGTCACCGAGGAAACCACCACCGGTGTGCACCGCCTGTACCAGCTCGCTGAACAGGGCAAGCTGCTGTTCCCTGCCATCAACGTCAACGACTCGGTCACGAAGAGCAAGTTCGACAACAAGTACGGCATCCGCCACTCCCTGCCGGACGGCATCAACCGCGCCACCGACGTCCTGATGGGCGGCAAGGTGGCAGTTGTCTGTGGCTATGGCGACGTGGGCAAGGGAGCCGCTGAGGCTTTCCGCGGCCAGGGCTCGCGGGTCATCGTCACCGAGATCGACCCCATCTGCGCCCTCCAGGCAGCCATGGACGGCTACCAGGTGGCCAAGCTTGAGTCCGTGCTGAGCGAAGGCCACATCTTCATCACCACCACCGGAAACAAGGACGTAATTCTGGCCGAACACATGGCCGGCATGCGTGACAAGGCCATCGTGGGCAACATCGGCCACTTCGACAACGAGATCGACATGGCCGGCCTCGCCAGGATCCCCGGCGTCCGCAAGGTGGAGATCAAACCCCAGGTGCACGAGTGGGTGTTTGAAGCCGACCCGGCCACCGGTCAGGGCAACCGCTCCATCATTGTCCTGTCCGAGGGCCGCCTGCTCAACCTGGGCAACGCCACGGGCCACCCGTCGTTCGTGATGAGCAACTCATTCGCTAACCAGACCATCGCCCAGATCGAGCTGTGGACCAAGCGGGACCAGCCCGAGGCCGAACGCGAATACGGGAACAAGGTCTACGTCCTGCCGAAGATCCTCGACGAAAAGGTGGCCCGGCTCCACTTGGACGCCCTTGATGTCGAGCTCACCGAACTGTCCAAGGAACAGGCCGAATACCTGGACCTAGACGTCGCTGGCCCGTACAAGCCCGAGCATTATCGTTACTGAGGTGTGACTCCCCGGGCGCTGACCGCGCCCGGGGTTGTTATCGTCAAGCATTAAGATCGGACTATGGAGCCTGAAGTGAAGCCACACCGGATGTCGACCACCAAGAAGATCCTCGCGGTTGCCGGCGTCTGTGTTCTTGCTGCCACCGGAGGCGTGTTCGCCGCCGTCGCGCCGGGCTTCGCGCGCGGGGCGCTTGAATCCGAAGCAGCCTCCGCGGTCCGGTCAGCGCCAGGCGTGGCTTCGCCCGTGGTGGCACCGGTCAAGGTGGACATCACGCCTGCCGGCGCCGCCAAACAGGTGAATCCGGCAACACCGGTTTCAGTCAAGGTGGGCAACGGCAGGATCGAGAGCGTCACGCTTACCAGCACCTCCGGAGAAGCGGTCAAGGGCACCTTCGCGACCGACGGCAGCGGCTGGTCTGCCACGGCCCCGCTGAAGTTCAACACTGAATACAGCTACACGTATGTGGTCGCTGACGGGGCCGGACGCGAAACCACAGCCACGCAGTCGTTCAACACCGTGCCCAGCACCCACGAGGCCGACGCCGCGATCTACCCCCTTGACGGCATGAAGGTGGGCGTAGGCCAGCCCCTGCAGGTCGTCTTCAGCGAGCCGGTAGTCAACCGGGATGCTGTGGAGAAGGCCATCAAGATCACCTCCAGTGCGGGCCAGGCCGGAGCCTTCCATTGGTTCAGCGACACCATGGTCCGCTACCGCCCCGAAGCCTTCTGGGCCGCCAACTCCACCGTCACCATGGACATGCAGCTCTTCGGGGTTGACCTGGGCAACGGCCAGATCGCCAACTTCAACAAGAAGGCGAACATCCATTTCGGGGACAAGAAGGTGGCCATCGCCGACGCCGCCGCCCACACGTTCACCCTCAGCGTCAATGACCAGGTAGTAAAAACCCTCCCGGTCAGCATGGGGGACAAACGCTTCCCGTCAGCCCGGGGCTATGCCGTGCTGATGGAAAAGAACCGCCGTGACCACTTCCGGGCCGCCAGCATCGGACTCAAGCCCGGTGACCCGGCCTACTACGGCGAAGTGGATGTGGAATACGCCATCCGCCTGACACTCAGCGGGGCGTATATCCACCAGGCACTGGAATCCGCCTACCCGTTCATTGGGAACACCAACGTCTCCCACGGGTGCATTGGCTTCGCTCCCGACGGTGCAGCCTGGGTTTTTGACAACATGACCACCGGCGACGTTGTGCAGATCATCAACACCGAGGGCGACCACGCCGCAGTGGACGACGGCTACGGGGACTGGAACATCCCTTGGGCCGGCTATGACAACTAGGCCGGTAGGCTCAAGACCAGACACACAGCGCTGCCGGGACCATAGCCGGCAGTGCGGACCCCAACGGAAGTGACGCTGCTGTGAACGACAATTCCCCGACCCCTGCCAAACGCACGGAGCCGCAGCCGGATCCGGTCCTTGATACTTCGTCGGACTCGGATGAGCCCGCATTTGCCTGGATGACGGGACAACCCGAAAGCCGAGCGGACCGCAGAGCGGCGGAGGCCGCCGTCGAACCTTCCGTGGTGGCGCCCGCGGCCGCCGACACTTCTGCCGCCCAGCGCTCCGCAGAACCTTCCACTGTCCAGCACCCGGGAACCCAGCGCATCGCCGTAGGGTCTCCCGCAGCAGCCACTGCGGAGGAACCGCCCCTCACCGGCGCGGCCCGCCACCAGGCCGGTCCGTTCAATGAATCCCTGCCCACGTCCGCTCTTCAGATCCGCCCGCCGGAGGAGGAAGTGGAGCGCCGAAATGCGGAGCGCGAAAGCGCGGCCAACGCCAAACCGGTGGCCCCGCGCATCTGGCAAGTCCTGCTTGCCCTTTTTTACCCCGTGATCCTGCTGGTACTCGCAGTCCGGGCGGTCACCAGCCCGCTGTTTCTCTGGGTCGAATACAACAGGCCAGGTTTTCCCGGCGACGGATACGGCTTCAGCACTGACGACAGGATGACGTACGGCTCCTACACCGTTGATTACCTCAGCAACTGGGCTGGACCCCGGTACCTCGGTGACCTGGTCAACCGCAGCGGCGGCACCCTGTTCAAGGACGGCGAAGTCAGCCACATGGCGGACGTGAAACTGGTTATTCTGTCGGCCTTTGGCGCGGGGGCGCTCTTGATCGTGCTCAGCATCGTGGCCATCGCCTACCTGCGCCGTAAAAGCACTGGGGGAGTGCGCCGGGGCCTGTTCGCGGGATCGATCGTTTCGCTCGCCATCATCGTGGGCCTCGCGGTACTGGCTGTGCTGGGCTGGCAACAGTTCTTCGCCGAGTTCCACCGGCTCTTCTTCGCCAGCGGTTCTTGGACTTTTGCCCTCGAAGACACCTTGATCCGCCTGTTCCCTGGCCAGTTCTGGATTGATGCCGGCATCGTGATCGCCGGATTGGTACTGCTGGCCGCACTGGTGACTCTGATCCTCACCTGGCCCACCCGCCGCCGTCGCGGCCTCGGACAGGATGAGCAGGACGCCGCTGCGGTTCCGGCCTAACTGCCGTAAAGCCTGGTGATCTCCCCTTCAAAACCACGGACGACGGCGGCCCTCTTGAGTTTGAGGGAGGGCGTCAGGTGACCGGATTCTTCCGTGAGTGGGGCCGCCAGGACAGTGAAGCTCCGGGCGGCTTCAGCCTTGGAAACCAGCGTATTGGCCTGGTCCACAGCCGTCTGTACGGCTGCGGTCCTCGGCGAACACGTGGCGGGCACCAGCGTCCATTCGTAGCGGGTTGCGGACATCACCGGCACGCTGTCTCCCGGCCCGAGGCCGCCGGCAATCAGCCCTTTGGCCAGCGCATAGCTCTACCAGGAGTTCAGTGCTTGCTTCCCGCACGGGGCGTCTCCGTTCCGCCGCCTTACCGCGGCGCGCGGCTCTCAAAGGTCTAATGCCATCCTGCCTTAGATCCAGGACGGCATCCACATTCTGTAGTGCCATTCCTCGTACGGAACGGTCTCCGCAGTCCACACCGGGTAGAAAAAGGCGGACAGCAGGACTGCCGCTGCGATGAAGAGCACAACCAGGTAAAGGCCCGAGCGCCGGCGCCAGAGGGGGTCGGTTTCCCGGCCCAGGACCAGGCCCAGGCAGTACACCAGAGCGAGTATCAGGAACGGCTCAAAAGAGACAGCATAAAAAAAGAACATGGTCCGTTCGGGGTACAGGAACCAGGGCAGATATCCCGCACCCATACCGGCCAGGATCGCCCCCGCGCGCCAGTCCCGGCGTCCGGCCCACCAGAAGAGCAGGACCACCAGCGAGATGGCTGCGCTCCACCAGATGATCGGGTTTCCTACGGAGAGGATGGCCGAGGCGCAGCGGGCGGCATCGCACCCAAGCGTTTCCGGGCCAGGCTGCTGGTAGTAGAACGAGGTGGGCCGCCCCATCACAAGCCAGCTCCACGGGCTTGCCTCGTAGGGGTGTTCCGACCCCAGACCCTGATGGAACTTATAGGCCTCCAGATGGTAGTGCGCCAGCGAACGGATCGAGTCCGGCAGCCAGCCCCAGGCATCGGGGGGGTTGTCCTGGGCCCAACGGCGGAAGTAGGCGTCCCCGGAGCGGAACCAGCCGGTCCAAGTTGCGGTGTAAACGAGGAGGGCCACGGGCACCATGCTGGCAAAGGCCGGCAGGCCGTCCTTGATGATTCCGCCGCTGATCCAGCCACGGATGCCTGCCACCCGGCGTGCATTAAGGTCCCACAGCACCGTCAGGACACCGAAGCCGGCAAGGAAAAACAGGCCTGACCATTTGGTGCCGACGGCGAGGCCCATGCACACGCCGGCGGCGAGCCGCCACCAGCGGATACCCAGCCACGGACCCGCCAGGAGCTGGCGGGCGGACGGACGGCCCGCCGTTGACGCCGCTGCCAGCAGCGCGAGCCTGGCGGCGAGGCGGCGGCGCCCGTCGTCGCGGTCCAGCAGCAAGGCGCCAAAGGCGGCCAGCAGCCAGAACATCAGGAAGATGTCCAGCAGCGAGGTCCGCGACATCACGAGGTGATGGCCGTCGACGGCCATCAGGAGGCCGGCCGCGGCGGCCAGGGGCAGGGAACGAAAGAGTTTCAGAGCGATCAGCGTCAGCAGCAGAATGGACAACGTGCCCGCCAGCGCAGCGCCGAACCGCCAGCCAAACGGATTATCCGAGCCGAACAGCCACATGCCGCCCGCGATCATCCACTTGCCCACAGGGGGATGGACCACGTACTCGGGACTGTCCAGGAGGATGGCCGGGTTGCCGGCGTTGAAGGAGTCGTTGGCCTTGTCCGGCCACCTGCGTTCGTAGCCGCTGATCAGATAGGAGTAGGCGTCCTTGACGTAGTACGTTTCGTCGAAGACGAGGCTGTGGGGGTTGTCGAGCCGCACAAATCGGAGGAGGCCGCCGATCAGGGTCGTGAGGGCAGGGACCAGCCAGAACCAGAGGCGCAACGACGGCGGGTAATCGCGCCAGCTGCGGACGTTGCCGATCAGGCGCCCGCGGAGGGCTGCCCCAGTGAATGCCTCGGCCGGGCTGGTGATCCAGGGGCGGCCGGTCAAGGGGGTGCGTTTTCTGGCCTCGGCAGGCCGCATCAAGGTCTGCGTCACGTGCCCCATGCTACCTTTTGCCGCTTGCGCTCCCTGCCAGCAGTAGGCTGGTGGAGTGGACCCTAACCCCAGCACCTTCGCCGATTCCAGCCCTGCCGACCCATCGCCTGAAGCTGAAGCTGAAGCGGGGCCGGCCACCGCCGGGTCGGTCTCCGCCGATCCAGTCTCCGTTGGTCCGGTCACCGCAGGGCCAGGCCGGATCGTCCTGGCGGCAACACCCATTGGCAATACCGGCGACGCTTCGGCCCGGCTGATCGAACTGCTGGGCAGCGCAGACATCGTGGCGGCCGAGGACACCAGGCGGCTGCACCGCCTGGTCCAGAGCCTAGGGGTTACGGTCGCCGGGCGGGTCATCAGTTACCACGAGCACAACGAGGCCACCAAGACCGCAGAGTTGCTGACTCAGGTGCAGGCCGGTAAAACCCTGGTCATGGTCACTGACGCCGGCATGCCGTCCGTTTCGGACCCAGGCTTCAGGCTGGTGGAAGGCGCTGTGGCGGCGGGCCTTACCGTGACCGCCGTGCCGGGGCCCTCAGCCGTGCTGACAGCATTGGCCCTGTCCGGCCTCCCTACTGACCGCTTCTGTTTTGAAGGTTTCCTTCCTCGAAAGGCGGGCGAACGCGCGTCGCGGCTCGCGGACCTTGCCGCCGAGCGCCGGACCATGGTGTTTTTCGAGGCCCCCCACCGGCTGGAATCGATGCTGCGCGCGCTCCGGGAACGCTTCGGAGCGGAGCGGCGGGTCGCTATCTGCCGCGAACTGACCAAGACCTATGAAGAAGTCATCCGCGGGACAGTGGGGGAGCTGCTGCTTTGGTCGGAAAACAGCGAGGTCCGCGGCGAGATTGCGGTGGTACTGGGCGGCGCTCCCGAACAGGCCCCGGGCACCCCCGAAGACCACGTGGCCGCCGTCAACGAACTGATCGCCCAGGGCATCCGGCTTAAGGAGGCGGTAGCCGCCGTTGCCGAAGACGTACGCGTGAGCAAGCGTGAGCTCTACTCGGCGGTACTCGCAGCGCGGTGAAAGGCGGCCTGACTTATTGGCGTGCGCCAGGTTGTGCAGCTGCACAGCCTGGCGCAAAGTCAGTGGTGCATCCACTCCTAGACCCCCAGTCCTGGACGGCAGTACTGTAAAGGGGAATCAGCCAGAACACGTGCCGCAACGGCACCGGTGGAGGCTGGAAACGTACTTACAGACGAGGGAGTCACCGTGACCGTCACTGCACAGACCGCCGTTACCGCGGAACGCGAGAGCGAGCTGCTGGCTTCTGTTCCCACCGGCCTGCTGATCAACGGCGAATGGCGGTCCGCCGCTTCGGGAAAAACCTTCGACGTCGAGGATCCCGCCACCGGGAAGGTACTGGTGAGCATCGCCGACGCCGGTTCGGAGGATGGCATGGCGGCTTTGGATTCCGCCGCCGCGGCCCAGGAATCGTGGGCGAAGGTGCCGGCCCGGGAACGCGGCGAAATTCTGCGCCGGGCCTTCGAACTGGTGACCGGGCGGGCCGAGGACTTCGCCCTGTTGATGACTCTGGAGATGGGCAAGCCGCTGGCGGAGGCCCGGGGCGAAGTTACGTATGGGGCGGAGTTCCTGCGCTGGTTCTCCGAGGAGGCTGTGCGTGCCTTCGGGCGGTATGCGGTATCGCCTGACGGAAAGTCCCGGCTGCTGGTGACCAAGAAACCGGTGGGGCCGTGCCTGCTGATCACACCCTGGAACTTCCCCCTGGCCATGGCTACCCGCAAGATCGCTCCCGCCGTGGCAGCGGGCTGTACCATGGTGTTGAAATCTGCCAACCTGACGCCGCTGACCTCGCAGCTGTTCGCTGCCGTTATGCAGGAAGCGGGTCTGCCCCCCGGTGTCCTGAACGTCATTCCCACGTCCACGGCAGGTGCCACCACGGGACCCCTGATCAAGGACCAGCGCCTGCGTAAACTGTCCTTCACCGGTTCCACCGAGGTGGGCCGCCGCCTCCTAGCCGATGCGTCCGGGACGGTTCTGCGGACCTCGATGGAGCTCGGCGGGAACGCCCCGTTTGTGGTGTTCGAGGACGCGGACCTGGACGCCGCCGTCGCCGGGGCCATGCTGGCCAAGCTGCGGAACATGGGCGAAGCCTGTACCGCGGCCAACCGCTTTATCGTGCACGAATCGGTTGCGGACGAATTCGCACAGAAGTTCGCCGCGAAAATGCGCGACATGACCACGGCCAGGGGTACCGAGCCCGAATCCAAGGTGGGTCCGCTGATCGACGCCAAGAGCAGGGACAAGGTCCACGAACTCGTCACCGACGCCTTAGCAGCCGGTGCGACGGCGGTCCTCGGCGGTGCCGCGGGCGACGGCCCGGGCTACTTCTACCAGCCCACCATCCTCACCGGCGTCGTCGAAGGCACCCGGATCCTGTCTGAGGAAATCTTCGGCCCCGTGGCCCCGATCATCACGTTCGGCACCGAAGAAGAGGCCATCCGGCTCGCCAACAACACCGAGTACGGGCTTGTGGCCTACGTCTTCACCAGGGACCTGAACCGCGGCATCCGCATGGGCGAACGCCTCGAGACCGGGATGCTGGGCCTGAACGCCGGCGTCATCTCCAACGCCGCAGCACCCTTCGGTGGCGTCAAGCAGTCCGGCCTGGGCCGCGAAGGTGGGCTGGAGGGCATCGAGGAATACCTCTACACCCAGTACATCGGCATCGGCGACCCCTACGCCGGCTGACTTGCTGGCTGACGGGCTTGTGGTGCGGTGGCCACCGGTTACCGGCTTCCCCCCGGACGGAACAAGCCGTCGCGCGCTCTCGACCAGGAGCGAGCGGCGGCCTTTGCCGTGCGGAGCGCCAGCCTGCTGACCCCGTGGAAGGGCGCTGCCAGGAACCGGGCGAACCGGCCCAGTACCGACGCCGGTAGCCACGCTGCGCGCCACCGGCGGGGGAGCGTGGCGTTGTCCCGCAGCGACTGCTGCAGCGTCGCGATGCGCGGCGCGATTCGCTCGAACTTCAGGTCTCTGCCGGCGGTGTCGTTGCCCGGCCGGCCGTAGTGCCTTCGTTCGAAGTCGGAGGTCAGCGTGCGGACGGCCTGGTGCGCGGCATCGTCCATACCGCCGGTCCCACCGAGCAGCGACGAACTCCGCAGCCGTGCGGAATACGCCCGGGGCGTCTCGCTGGAGTCCGGTGGCAGGCCGTAGTCGGTTCCAAGGTCGCGGAGTTCAGCCCAGCCCAGGGGTACCGCGTCGTCCGTGTCCGGAGCCGGGCTTTGGAGCCGTCTGGTGCGGAGCCCTGTCCGGACCAGCCGCGGCAGCGCCAGCAGGAGCAGCAGCCCAAAAACCCCCGCTGCCCCAGTGAGCCACGGCAGAAGTAGTTGCCCGATGTCGTTGCCGCCGCCGGCGCCTGGGAGGGGCACCGCCGTCGCGCTTGGCGTCGGGACCGGGGATTTTGCGTCCGGTACCAGGTCCTTGGTGTTTTCAATGAGGTCAGGAGAGCCGGGACTGACCGTCTCGGTGGCGTAATCGGGGACGACGCCGCGTGATGGGGTGGGCTCGAACGGCACCCACCCCAATCCTTGGAAGTAGAGCTCGGGCCAGGCGTGGGCATCGCGGGCGTCCACCTCGTATTCCGGGAGGGCTCCGAGCCCGGCGACCGAGACGGTGCTGCCGGTGGCCCGGCCGGGCGCGTAGCCAACAGCGATCCGGCTCGGAATTCCTTCCAGCCGGGCCATCACTGCCATGGCGGACGAGTAGTGGATACAGTAGCCACTCTTCTGGGTGAGGAAGTCCGCCAGCACCGAGAGCCCGTTTCCGTCGTAGCCGCCCTGAAGTGGGGACTGCAGGGAGTAGGTGAACTCTCCGGAACGCAGGTACTTCTGAATGGCCATTGCCTTGGCGTAGGCGTTATCGCTGGAGCCGGTCACCGCATCAGCAGTGGTGCGGACAATATCCGGAACGCCGCCGGGAATCCTGGTGAATTCTTCCGGAATTCCGCGGGCGCCCCGGGATGACTGCCGGAGCATGGTGGCCGTTAGCCTCGGCACTGAGGACGACACAATGTACTGCTGGGCGCGCGAAGTGGTGTTGGCCGCCTTAACGGCGAGCGTGGTGGGGTCCCACGTCCAGGATCCGTGGAGTCCACGAATCGATTCCGGCGCGTAAGGCAGGGGCAGATACGGGCTGGTGAATGTCCCGGTGTCTACCGCCGTGACCTGGCGGAGCTGTTCGTCCGCGGTGATCTCGTAGCCGGTTTGGATGGGCCCTGCGACGGGCTGGCGGTCTGCGTCCCGGTCATCGGGTCCCCAGGTTTCGCCATCGAAGTTGTCCACCGTCACGGACCGCAGATACAGCGGCGCAGACGCGTTGGTGGCATAAGTGAGCCGCCCCGTCCCGGCAGGGGCCCGAAGGTTGTTTCCCAAAGTGATCATGGGATTCAGACCCGTGCCGTTGCCCCAGGGGTTCAGCCGGGAGCCTTGGGGAAATGTTCCGTGGTCAAAACCCGGAATGGCCAGCGGCACGGCCAGGGTGGCCACCAAAGCCACGGTTCCCGTCAACACGGCCCGCCGGATATTGCCGGGAGTCCGGCCGCTGTCAGCCGAAGTGCGGGAATCAGGGGCAAACCACTGGCTGAAAGCAAGGACCAGCAGGTAGCCGGCCACGGCGGCGGTGAAGCCCCACACCCCTACACTCTGCGGCTTTACCGTTGCGGGAACCACCAGGATGGCCAGCAGGCCAAGCCCGGTTGTGGCCGGCATGCCCAAGGGCACAGCCAGAGCATCAATGAGTATGACGGCCAGGCCCAGGACAGCACAGGTGACCATCACGATGCCTGCGTTCGGCGCAACCGGGGCGCTCTCGGCGAGTACGGTCTCGCTGGCCCGGCGGATGAACCTGTCCACCTCAGCCATGGTTGTTCCGGAGGGAATGAACCCGGCAATGGCCGTGCCGCGGAAGAACGTCAGGGTGAGAATGGCGATCAGTGACGCGAAGCCGCCGGCTGCCACCAGGAGGGGCTGGGCCCGCAGGGCACGAAGCGCTGCCAGGGTAAGGCAGAGCACCGCTACCGTGGTCAGGACCGGAAGGTACCAGGCCCAACCCCGCAGGACACCGTTGAGGGACAATGCAGCTCCGGCCACCGACAGGGCGACAGCACCGGCCATGGCCCACGGGTATGCCCCTACAGGGGAACGGGCCGGAGCCGGTCCCGCGGTCCCCGTGGAAGTGCCCGTTCCTCCGCCTGTGGGCCGCGGTTCGCGCGGGGCGCTGCGTTCCGGTGCCAGCGTCACCGACCCACCCCCGCTCCACGACGAACATCGGCTGCAGCCGTGGCCGTGGCAGCTCCGCCTTCGTCAAAGCAGCTCCAGGCCACCGGGACGGGAACTGAGGACTGCACCGCAACGGCGCGCCAGCCACCCCGGCGCAGGGCCTCCAAGGCTTCTTCGGACTCCGCCGGCCGGTCTGAAACGATCATGGCGAAAGCGTTGGCGCCGTATCCGGCACCGGGCGCCAGTGCCTTGGCTTCGGCCAGTGAGATTCTGCCGAGCACCGCGATAACGGGCCCGCGCATGCGGTGGGCTGACAGCTTGTCCATCAGTTGGTCGTCGAAAACGGCCGGGCCGGAGTCATGGCCACCGCGGTCCCGCGGGTGTCCTTCCTTCCCGGTGTGCCTATCCCTTGGGCCGTGGTGCGGTCCGGACAGCTGGATAGCCGCCAGGCTCTCGGCGATGGACTGGAGGCCGGCCGCCCCCGTGAACTCCTCCGCCTCCGGTTCGGGCGCGGACGGGGAACGGAGGAAAGCAGGTTCGCCACGGGGGTCCAGGAGGCGCAGGGCATAATTCCGCTCCGCCAGGTGAGTGCAGATGGACATCGCGGCCACCACTGCCCACTCAAAGGTGCCGCTGCTGGCCATGTCACGGGCCTCCACGGCCTGAGTTCCTCCGAAACCGGAGGCGGTGCCCCCGGAAAACGCCGCTAACCGCTGGTCCAGGATCACAGTGGCCTCCGGCGTCGTCACGGATTCCTCCTGCCGCACCATCAGGGCTCCGTGACGGGCGGTGGCCGCCCAGTGGACCCGCCGCATGGGATCGCCGGCGCGGTATTCGCGGGTCATGACGTCGTCGTCGCTGGGGTTGGCGCGGGTGCGCGTGGCGGTGATGCCGTCGTTCCCGCGGGCACCGGCGAGCCCCGTTACGGGAAGCTCGACGGCGGCCGGCGTGACGGTGAGGACGTCGCCGTCGTCGATGGCCTGGCGGCGTAGGGACAGTCCGAACGGATCAGTGAACTCGGCCGTCACCGGGCCGATCGGGTACTGCCCCCGTTTGGTGGAATTCAGGTGGTATTCATACCTGCTGGCGCCGCCGGTCGCGGACCGTGCCGGAAAGCGGAAAGCGGGGGACTCGCCGAACCTTGCGGGCAGTTTCTCCTCCATGATCGCCCGTCCGCCGCCCGCACCGCTCCGGGTGACGGCAAGCCGCACGGTGGTGGGGGCGGAGGTCTCCACGGGCGAGGGATTGAATTCGCGGTACACCTGGAAGCGGGGCTTGACGAGCCTGATCCCGGCAAGGGCAATCAAGGGCAGGACTATCAGCAGCACACTGAGGCTCAGGAGGTCCCGCCGTCCCATGATTTGCGCTGCCACCAGGGAAACCGCACCGGCAGCCAGTAGTCCCCAGCCGCGCGGGCTGAAGAGCTGCCGGGGAAACCTGTCGAGCAGCGCCATGGGCCGGCCCTGCCTAGCGGTTCCGCCGCAACCCGGCCGGCTGGGTTGTTGACCGGGCCGGACTGTTCGCCGGATCCTGGCCTACGGGCAGCCGGGACAGGATTCCCCGGATGACGCTTTGCGGAGTCTCACCGGCTCCGGCGGCCTTGCGGTCCAGGATTATCCGGTGGGCCAGCACTGATTCCGCCACACCCACCACGTCGTCGGGCAGGACGAAGTCACGGCCGTCCAGGGCCGCCGTGGCTTTGGCGGCCCGGAGTAACTGGAGCATGGAGCGTGGGCTGGCGCCCAGCCGGAGCAGGCGGCTTTCGCGCGTGGCCCGGCCCACGGAGACCGTATATTCCTTGACCGCCTGGGACACGTAGACCTGCTGGACTGTGGCGATCATGGCCGCGACGTCCGCTGCGGTGACCACTGCGGACACCTTGGCCAGCGGCGAGGTTGCCTGGTGGGTCTCCAGCATTTCGATCTCGGCTTCCTTGTCCGGGTAGCCCATGGAGATCCGCGTCATGAACCGGTCGCGCTGGGCCTCGGGCAGGGGGTAGGTGCCTTCCATTTCGATGGGGTTCTGGGTGGCCACCACCATAAACGGCTCATCGAGCTTGTACGAATCTCCATCCACGGTGACCTGGTGTTCCTCCATGCACTCCAGCAGCGCCGACTGGGTCTTGGCGGAAGCACGGTTGATTTCATCACCGATGACGATGTTTGCGAACACGGCCCCCGGGCGGAATTCGAAGAGGCGCGATGCCTGGTTGTAGATGGACACGCCCGTTACGTCCGAGGGCAGAAGGTCGGGCGTGAACTGGATTCGGCTGACCGTGCAGTCAATGGTCCGGGCGAGGCTTTTTGCCAGCAGCGTCTTACCCACCCCCGGCACGTCCTCAAGCAGGAGGTGGCCTTGGGCAAGCAGCACCGTCAGGGCCAGCCTGGCGGCATCGGACTTGCCATCAATGACGGTGTTAATCGAGTCCAGGATCCTCTGGCTGGCGGCGTGGAACGACCCCGCGTCCATTGCCCCTGCCCGGTGCCCGTTGCGGCTCCCCTGCTCCGAGACGGCGGTGAAGTTCCGGCCGGCGGGGATTACCTCGTTGACGGCGGTGCGGCGGTGGGGTTCCATCTGCAACCTTTCAGCCCGGGGATCACCTGGGACGGGAAGCCGGCCTGCCTTCGCCCGGCGGTGGGGCGCTCGCATCTGTTCCTACCAGACTACTAAGAGAACTGCCGGCGCTGACAGAGAGTTCCTGGAATTCTGCGGGCATCCGCGGACGCTAGGCTTGAAGGATGTGCAATTCGCTGATTCCCGCTGCTTACCGCGCTTCCGGGGCCGAGGTTCCGGCAGGTTCCGGCCAGCAGAAGCGGATGCATTTTCCGCCGGCGCCGGAACCCTTGCCGGTCCCCGTGATGGACAACCACACACACTTTGATTTCCCCAACGGGGACAGTCCCGTGGCTGTCGCGGCAGCGTTGGACGCCGCCCAGGCGGTGGGTGTTCAGGGTGCCGTGCAGGTGGGCACCGACCTTGAGTCCTCCCGGTTCACTGTCCAGTCCGTTGACTTGGACCGCAGGCTGCTGGGGGCTGTGGCACTGCACCCCAACGATGCCCCGGAGTACGCGGAGCGCGGCGAGCTGGAAGAGGCGCTGGCGGAAATTGAGCGGCTCGCCGCCCACCCCCGCATCCGGGCCATCGGAGAGACAGGTCTTGATTTCTTCCGCACCGAGGGGGAGGGCCTGGCCCACCAGCGCTATTCATTCCGGCGGCACATCGACATTGCCAAGCGGCTGGACCTTACCCTGCAGATCCACGACCGGGACGCGCACGACGACGTGGTGCAGGTTCTGCGCGAGGAGGGGGCGCCGGAGCGGGTGGTGTTCCATTGCTTCTCCGGCGATGAGGAGCTCGCCAGGATCTGCAACGCGGCCGGTTGGAACATGTCCTTTGCCGGAACGCTGACCTTCAAAAATGCGGCCAACCTCAGGGCTGCGCTCGCAATCGCGGAGCCGGAATTGGTGCTGGTGGAAACCGACGCCCCGTTCCTGACCCCGCACCCCCACCGAGGCCGTCCGAACGCCAGTTACATGGTGCCTTACACGGTCCGTGCCATGGCCGAATTGACAGGAGCGGACCTCGCGGAACTTTGCACCAGGATCAGCGAGAATACCGTTCGGGCGTACGGATCCTGGGACTGAAGAAGACCGCCAGCGAGACCCTCGGCAACATACTTCGTATGCATATTTCTTGTTTGCTTTATAACGCTACGGTTACAGTGGAGAATTATTAGCCGGGGTCGGGGAAGGCCTTCGGATAATTTCACTTCACGCGCAGCAGGACTTGGCAGGCTTAGACGCCGTCCGCCTGCGGAGCGGAGTGTGGCGGCGCAACGGTGCCCGGAGCTGTCCCCAGGGTCATGCGCCGGCTATTTCACTGCGTTTTTCCCCGTGCCCGGATGGACCTAAAGTTACGGGCAATCGTGGTCAAGTTCTTCACAACGGACGGTAAGTTCAGTTTTATCAAGATCGGCACCCAGCTTGTGGTGCTCTGCGCACTGGTGGTGGGCCTCGTCGCCTTCGTCGGAAATAACAAAACCGTTACCCTCAATGTCGACGGGAAAGTGACTTCGGTCCAGTCCTTCGGCGGCACTGTTGGCCAGGTCGTCAAGGGCGCAAACGTTGAACTGAAACCAGCCGACCGCGTCTCGCCTGCGTCGGACGCCAAAGTGGAGAACGGCACAGTCATCAACGTCAACAAGGCCAAGGCCGTAAAGGTCAGCCTGGACGGTGCGGAGAAGACCGTCAGCACCACAGCCCCAGACGTTGCCGGCCTCGTCACCGAGCTCGGGGTGGCCAGCGCTTCCTCGGTCTCCGTCCCCAAGGAGGCCCAGCTTGCGGTGGCAGGCTCCTTTGTCTCCATCTCCACCCCTAAGAGCATCAGCATTGTTGCCGACGGCAAGGTTTCTACGGCCACCACGACGGCGGGAACGGTCACCCAGGTGCTCGAAGACGCCGGCATCACCCTGGGCGTCGACGACCGGACGTCGCAGCCCGGCAACGCGCACGTGGTGAACAACATGGTGGTCAAGGTCTCGCGTGTGGATACCAGGCAGACCGCCGCTTCGACTGAAAACGTTGCCTTCGACAGCGTGACCACGGAGAGCGCTGAGCTGTTCAAGGGTGAGAAGGAAGTCACCCAGGCCGGCGTCGCAGGAAAGGTCGACAGGACGTTCAAGCTTGTGCTCGTGGACGGCCGTGAAGCTTCCCGGACGCTGGTCTCTGAGGCGGTATCGGTCCAGCCCGTGACGGAGAAGGTCACCGTGGGCAGCAAGGCAAAGCCAGCGGCGGCTGCCCCCCCCGCAGCGGGTGCCCCCCCCGCAGCGGGTACCAACACCGGCGCCGCGGCCCCGGCCATGATGAACGAAGCCATGTGGGACAAGATCGCCCAGTGCGAGGCCGGCGGAAACTGGTCCATCAACACGGGCAATGGCTACTACGGCGGTTTGCAGTTCGACATCCGGACCTGGATCGGGTCCGGTGGCGGCGCGTACGCCCCCAACGCCAGCCTTGCCACCAAGGCCCAGCAGATCGACGTCGCCAACCGTGTGTATGCACAGCGTGGCCTGCAGCCGTGGGGCTGTGGCTGGGCCGCTACGAGCTAAGCACCCGCCAAGCACTTGTACAGGCGGCAGCTGACCACAGCCGCCAGGCACACCGCATCAGTGGCCGGCCCCGGAAATCCGGAGCCGGCCACGGCCCTTAACCCGGAACGGTCAATGGCCGGGACGTCGCAGTACCTGTCACAAAAGGACCGGTCCGTCAATGCCGCCGGGATAGGATACCTAAGTGACTGAACCGATTGCCGCCAGGCCCGCACCCCTCTTTGGAGCCTCCGACATACGCCGGCTGGCAGAAGAAATAGGCATCCGGCCCACCAAGACACTTGGCCAGAACTTCGTCATTGACGGCAACACCATCCGCCGGATTGTGTCGGTCGCCGCCATCGGGCCGGAAGAAACGGTTCTGGAAGTCGGGCCCGGCCTCGGCTCTCTCACACTGGGCCTGCTGGACGCCGCGAAGACGGTGGTCGCCGTCGAAATTGATCCGGTCCTGGCGACGAAGCTGCCCGAAACCGTGCAGGCATGGCGGCCGGAAGCGGCGGACTCTTTCCACCTCGTCCAAGCCGACGCCATGAAGGTGACGTCCCTCCCGGTGGAGCCCACCGCCCTGGTGGCAAACCTCCCGTACAACGTGGCCGTTCCGGTGGTCCTGCACCTGCTCCAGCATTTCCCGAGCCTGCGGCATGGTCTGGTGATGGTCCAGGACGAAGTGGCGGACAGGCTCGCTGCCGGTCCCGGGTCAAAGACCTACGGGGTGCCGTCCGTAAAGGCCGCCTGGTACAGCAGCATGCGCAAGGCCGGAGTCATCGGCATGAACGTCTTCTGGCCAGCGCCGAAAATCCACTCCGGCCTCGTGGCCTTCACGCGGCGGGAACCGCCCGTCACAACGGCCACCCGCGAGCAGGTGTTCGCCGTAATTGACGCCGCTTTCGCCCAGCGCCGCAAGACGCTGCGGGCTGCCCTGGCAGGTTGGGCCGGGGGAGCGGCCGAGGCCGAACGCTGCCTGGTTGCCGCAGGCGTTGACCCAACAGCCCGGGGCGAAGTGATTGATATTCATGCCTTTTCCCGGATCGCCGAAGCCCGCGGGGCTACCGCATGAAGGGGCCTGCCGGGCGGTTTCCCGCCCGGACGGTCAGGGTGAAGGCACCTGGAAAAGTCAACGTTTCCCTCGACGTGGGACCGCTGCGGGCCGATGGCTACCATTCTGTGGCCAGCGTTTACCTCGCGGTTTCCCTCTACGAGGAGGTTGCGGCTACCAGCACACAGACGCCCGGGATCACGGTCAGCATCAGCCCGGCCAGCACCTTGGACCTCGATGGCGTGGACATCCCGCTGGATGAAAACAACCTGGCTTATAAAGCCGCGGCCATGATGGCAGACATCTCGGAGCGCTCCACCGGGGTGCACCTGGAGGTCACCAAACGCGTCCCCGTGGCTGGCGGCATGGGTGGCGGCTCGGCGGATGCCGCAGCCACCCTTTTGGCCTGCGACGCCCTCTGGAACAGCGGGCTGTCCCGGGATGAACTGGCACACCTGGCCGCTGAACTGGGCGCCGACGTCCCGTTTTCGCTCCTCGGCGGAACCGCCGTCGGGCTCGGTGTAGGCGATGAACTCTCACCGGCGCTGGTCAAAGCCCAGACGGACTGGGTCCTGGTGGCCGCAGACTACGGGCTGCCCACCCCGGAAGTTTTCCGCACCCTGGACCGGCTCCGGGAAGCTGAAGGCCTCGATGCGGCCGAGCCAACTGCCGTGGACGCCAAGATCCTGCAGGCCCTGCGCAACGGGGACGCCGACGCCCTGAGCCGGGTCCTGGTCAACGATCTTCAGCGGGCCTCCATTGAACTGGCCCCAGGGCTCCGCGCTACGCTGGGACGGGGCGAAGCCCTCGGCGCCCTTGCCGGGATTGTCTCCGGTTCCGGACCCACGGTGGCGCTGTTGACCCACAACCCCGCCGCCGCCGAAAGCCTGGCCGAGGACCTTCGGCATTACGGGCTGACGGCATTCCCTGTCCACGGGCCCGTGCATGGCGCCCGCATCATCTCCGATACCCTCCTGTAGAACACCACTACCTCACCCAGCAGCAGAAAGCAGTTCCCTTTGGCACACCTTCTTGGCGGCGAGAACCTCACGGTTTCGTACGCAACCCGCACCGTCCTGGACGGCATCACCCTTGGACTCGAGGAGGGTGACCGGATCGGCATGGTGGGCCGGAACGGTGACGGCAAGTCGACGCTGATGCGCCTGCTGGCCATGCGGTCCACCCCGGACTCCGGCCGGGTGACCAAGCGCAGTGAGGTTAACATCGGCTACCTGGACCAAAGCGACGTGCTCGACGGCGACCTCACCGTCGGTGCTGCGATCGTCGGAGACCAGGCCGACTACGAATGGGCCCGCAATCCGCAGATCCGGGAAGTCATGGGCGGCCTGGTGTCCGACGTCGACTGGCACGCCAACGTCCACGCACTTTCCGGCGGGCAGAAGCGCCGGGTGGCGCTGGCCAAACTCCTCATCGAGGACCACGACGTGATCATGCTCGACGAGCCCACCAACCACCTCGACGTCGAAGGCGTCGCCTGGCTGTCCCGGCACCTGAAGTCCCGCTGGCGTGCCAACCAGGGTGCTTTCCTGGTGGTCACCCACGACCGGTGGTTCCTCGACGAAGTCTGCACCAAGACCTGGGAAATCCATGATGGCATCATGGACCCGTTCGACGGCGGATACGCCGCCTACGTGCTGGCCCGCGCCGAACGGGACCGCTCAGCCTCCGTGATGGAAAGCAAGCGCCAGCAGCTCGTGAAGAAGGAGCTTGCGTGGCTGCGCCGCGGCGCCCCGGCCCGCACGGCCAAGCCCAAGTTCCGCATTGAGGCGGCTAACGCCCTGATTGCCGACGTTCCTGAGCCGCGTGACTCGACTGCCCTGAGCAAGATGGCCACCGCCCGGCTCGGCAAGGACGTCCTGGACCTTGAGAACGTCTCCCTGGACTTCCTTGGGGGAGACCCAGGGCAGAAGCTGTTCGACAACATCACCCTGCGGCTTGCCCCGGGGGAGCGGCTGGGCCTGGTGGGCGTCAACGGCGCCGGCAAAACCACGCTGCTCAAGCTTCTGAACGGCGAGATCCAGCCGACCTCCGGCAAGGTCAAGCGCGGCAAGACGGTGGTTACGGCGGTCCTCACCCAGGAGGTCAAAGAGCTCGACGACGTCTCGGACCTGCGCGTCATCGAGGTCATTGAACGCGAGAAGCGGTCCTTCAACGTGGGCGGCAAGGAGTTCACTGCCGGCCAGCTCGTTGAGCAGCTTGGGTTCACCAACGAGAAGCAGTGGACGCCGGTCAAGGACCTCTCCGGCGGTGAGCGCCGCCGCCTCCAGCTGCTGCGCCTGCTGGTGGGCGAACCCAACGTGCTGATGCTTGACGAGCCCACCAACGACCTCGACACCGATACGCTCGCCGCCGTCGAAGATGTGCTGGACGGCTGGCCCGGCACCCTTGTTGTGGTCAGCCACGACCGCTACCTGCTGGAGCGCGTGACGGACCACCAGATGGCGCTACTGGGCGACGGGAAGATCCGCGCCCTGCCGCGCGGCGTGGACCAGTACCTGGAACTCCGCGAATCCGCACTGGCCGGCTCCACCATCACCGGCGGCGGCAATCCCGTGACGGGCCCGAGCGGCAGCTCCACGCCTGCGGCCAGCGGAGCCTCCGAGGCCGAGAAGCGCGACGCCCGCAAGGCCAAAAACCGCATCGAACGCCAGATGGGCAAGCTCGAGCAGCAGGAAAAGAAGGTCCACGACCAAATGGTCAAGAGCACCGCAGAGTCAGACTTCGATGCCCTGGCCGAGCAGAACAAAAAACTCAAGGACCTCGCCGGCGAACGCGAAGCCCTGGAACTCGAATGGATGGAAGCCCTGGAAGTCCTCGGCGAGTAACCCTGCGCTACTTGGGTTGGGTGCTGGAGCCGGCCCTTCCGCGTCGCTTAGACACAGGGCAAAGGGGACGCTCCGGTCGCTGGGCGACCTCCGCGTCCCGATGCCCTGCGATGCGCTCCGTTCGGAAGGACCGCCACCGGCGAGGTACGTCACCTTCCCAAGTGGAACCGAACGCGCTCGGAACCTTCGGCATTGACGATCTGTGCGAGTCCCCAAACGGAACGGTCGGCACTAGCGGTGCGGGGGACCTTCGCGTAGTCGCGCATCGCGGCGCATCGGGCTCCGGAGGTCGCTCAGCGACCGCAGGAGTCCCATTGCGCTGTGTCTAAGCGACGGCGAAGGGCCGCTGCACCGCGGAGGATGGGCGCGGGAGAACTCAGCCCTCGGACTTCAGTTCCGGGTCTTTTTGGAGGCCGGTCAGGCCGTTCCAGGCGAGGTTTACCAGGTGCGCGGCGACGGTGTGTTTGTCGGGCTGGCGGCTGTCCTGCCACCATTGGCCGGTCATGGCCACCATGCCCACGAGCATCTGGGCGTACATGGCTCCGTCTTCGGCGCTGAACCCACGCCGGTGGAATTCGTCGGACAGGATGTGTTCCACGCGGGCTGTGACGTGGGAGAGCAGGGTGGAGAAGGCGCCTTCGGGCTGCGACGGGGGAGCGTCCCGCATCAGGATCCGGAAGCCCTCCGTATGGTCCTCGATGTAGGTGAGCAGGGCCAGGGCGGCGCGTTCCACCATGACACGCGGCTTCGCTTCCTCGGTCAGGGCAGCCGTGATGGAGTCCAGCAGGATCCGGAATTCAGAGTCCACCACCTGCGTGTACATACCCTCTTTGGAGCCGAAGTGCTCGTAGATCACCGGCTTGGACACACCTGCGCAGGCCGCGATTTCCTCGATAGTGGTGCCGTCGAGCCCGCGTGCGGCGAAAAGGCCACGGCCGACGTCGATCAGCTGGCTGCGCCGCTGCACGCCTGTCATCCGTGTCCGGGGTGGGTTGTTGCTCACATTTCCATCATGCCCTAGCGCCGCGCACCAAGGCCTCTGAAACGGGCCGGAACGGGCGCCGGGGCCGTGGTCCGGTTGCCCCGATCACCGTCCGTGTCGCGGGCTGCCCCGAACCCATGGCAAAATAACTACTTGTGCCTTGGCCTTGCGCCTCCGGCATGGTCCGCCCTGGTGTAATGGCAGCACCCCGGCCTTTGGAGCCGTGGAGTATAGGTTCGAATCCTATGGGCGGAACTGCTGTGCGGAGAGCGTCCAGTAGTATGAAGTCGGTGCCCCGCCAGGCTTGTGGCCGGACAGACACCGCGCCCAGCGCCACGCGCAACAATGCAAGGAGAGCCCGTACGTGAGCCCCGAAACTACCGGCCCAGCCGCGGTTATTGTCCTGGCAGCAGGCGCCGGCACCCGGATGAAATCCCGTACCCCCAAGATCCTGCACGAAATCGGCGGCCGCTCCATGGTGGGGCACGCTCTCCTGGCGGCCCGCAGCATCAACCCTGAGCGCCTTGCCCTGGTGGTCCGCCACGAGCGCGACCTGGTTTCCAGTCACTTGAACGAGTTGGACTCCGAAGCCCTGATCGTTGACCAGGACGAAACCCCCGGAACCGGCCGCGCCGTTGAGGTTGCCCTGCTCGCGCTCGACGCCCAGGAAAAACTTGCCGGCACCGTGGTGGTGACCTACGGCGATGTTCCCCTCCTCAGCGGCAGCCTCCTGGCGGATCTGGTGGCAACACACGAACGCGAAGGCAACGCCGTGACAGTGCTCACCGCGCTGCTCGATGACGCCACGGGCTACGGCCGCATCCTCCGCGGCGATGACGGCTCTGTCACCGGTATCCGCGAGCACAAGGACGCCACGGACGCCGAACGCCTGATCGGCGAGGTCAATTCCGGCATTTACGCTTTCGACGCCGCCGTCCTCCGCGACGCGCTGGTCCACGTGACCACTGACAACTCACAGGGCGAAAAGTACCTCACCGATGTGTTGGGTCTCGCCCGGGAGTCAGGCGGCCGGGTGGCCGCCGTCGTCACTGAAGACCGCTGGCAGGTGGAGGGCGCCAACGACCGCGTGCAGCTCTCAGCCCTTGGAGCCGAACTCAACCGCCGGACCGTCGAAGCCTGGATGCGGGCCGGTGTCACCGTTGTTGACCCTGCCACCACCTGGATCGATTCCACCGTCACTCTGGACGAGGACGTCCGGATCCTCCCCAACACGCAGCTGCACGGCGCCACCACCGTGGCGAGGGACGCCGTCGTCGGCCCCGACTCCACCCTGACCGATGTCCGCATCGGCGCGGGCGCCGCCGTGACCCGCACCCACGGCTCCGGCGCGGTCATCGGCGCGAAAGCCGCCGTCGGCCCCTTCACGTACCTGCGGCCCGGAACAGTGCTTGGCGACACGGGCAAGATCGGCGCGTTCTACGAAACCAAGAACGTCACGATCGGCCGCGGCTCGAAACTGTCCCACCTCGGCTACGCCGGCGACGCCGAAATCGGCGAGGACACCAACATCGGCTGTGGCAACATCACGGCCAATTACGACGGCGAGAAGAAGCACCGCACGGTGATCGGCTCTGGCGTCCGCACAGGTTCCAACACAGTGTTTGTTGCACCGGTCACCGTGGGGGACGGCGCCTACAGCGGCGCCGGCGCGGTGATCCGCAAGGACGTCCCGGCAGGGGCACTCGTCCTGTCCGTCGCTGCCCAGCGCAACGCCGAGGGCTGGGTTATTGCAAACCGCCCCGGTACACGCTCGGCAGAACTCGCCGAGGCGGCCACGTCAGACTCCTCAAGTACCCCAGCATCGACAGAAGAGGGCAAGTAACAATGAGCGAAATTACGGCACACGGCGAGAAGAAGCTGGTGCTTGCCGCAGGGCGGGCACACCCCGAACTGGCGCGGGAAATCGCCAAGGAGCTGGGGACCGAGCTGCTGCCCATTGACGCCTACGACTTCGCCAACGGGGAGATCTACGTCCGCGCCGGCGAAAGCGTCCGGGGAACCGATGCATTTGTCATCCAGGCCCACCCGGCACCGCTGAACAACCACCTGATGGAACAGCTGATCATGATCGATTCGCTGAAGCGGGCCTCCGCCAAGCGCATCACCGTGGTATCGCCGTTCTACCCGTACGCCCGGCAGGACAAAAAGGGCCGCGGCCGAGAACCCATTTCCGCCCGGCTCGTGGCGGACCTGTACAAGACCGCCGGTGCCGACCGCATCATGAGTGTTGACCTGCACACCTCGCAGATCCAGGGCTTCTTCGACGGTCCAGTGGACCACCTCATGGCCATCCCGCTCCTGGCCGATTACATCCGGACCAAGGTCGGCTCTGACAACGTCACCGTGGTGTCCCCGGATACCGGCCGCGTCCGTGTGGCCGAGCAGTGGGCTGAGCGCCTGGGCGGAGCGCCGCTGGCGTTTGTGCACAAGAGCCGCGACCTCACCGTGCCCAACCAGGCCGTCTCCAAAACCGTTGTGGGCCAGGTCGAGGGCAGGACCTGCGTCCTGATCGATGACATGATCGACACCGGCGGAACCATTTCCGGAGCGGTCCAGGTCCTCATGAACGCCGGTGCGAAGGATGTCATCATCGCCGCAACGCACGCCGTGTTTTCCGAACCCGCTGCCCAGCGGCTGGCCGATTCCGGGGCCCGGGAAGTTGTGGTCACGAACACGTTGCCCCTCGGCGCCCACCAGCATTTCCCGCAGCTCACGGTGCTGTCCATCGCCCCGCTCATCGCCCGCGCCATCCATGAAGTGTTCGACGACGGTTCCGTCACCAGCCTGTTCGACGGCAACGCCTGACCCCGTTGGTTGAGCCAGGCCAGCGCCATTTTCGATAATCGACTCCGGTGCTGGTAGGCTCTTCTACGATACCTTGGCGAGGGAGAGAAGTCTCCGTAATCGACTGGGTCTGCATCTCCCTTCTGGAAGGGCTCCACATGGTGGCCCGGCGTTGAAGGTCGTAACAGACCTCCGCCCTTGCTGAAAACCTTTTTAGTCTTCCGAGGAGATACACATGTCTGAGCAGAAGCTCGCAGCAGAAGTACGCACTGAATTCGGCAAGGGCTTTGCCCGCCGCGCACGCATGGCCAACCTGATCCCCGCCGTCATCTACGGCCACGGCGCCGAGCCGATCCACATTACCCTGCCCGCCAAGGCCACCACCCTGGCAGTCCGCACCGCCAACGCCCTGATGTCGCTGGACATCAACGGCGAAGAGCACCTCGCCCTGGTCAAGGACATCCAGCGCGACCCCATCAAGCAGATCATCGAGCACATCGACCTGCTGACCGTCCGCAAGGGCGAGAAGGTCACTGTGGACATCCCCGTCCACGTGGTGGGTGAACTGGCTCCGGGCAACGTCTACAACCAGGAGCTGACCGTCATCTCCCTCGAGGCCGAGGCAACCCACCTGCCCACCGCCATCGAGGTTGACATCGAAGGCCGCACCGCCGGACAGCACATCCACGCTTCGGACCTGCTTCTGCCGAAGGGCTCCGTCCTGCTGGCCGACGCCGATGCCCTGGTTATCAACATCTCCGAGGCCGTTGAGTCCGCTGAAGAAGAGGGCGACGCTTCCGCCGAGGCCGCAGCCGAGTAACAACTCCTCTGCTGACAACTGTGGCCGGGCCCTCCACGGGGCCCGGCCACAGCCATGTCCGGACCACTTCGGAATTCACAACTTAGGATGGAACAATGACTGACACCTGGTTGATCGTCGGGCTCGGTAACCCCGGGCCCGAATATAAGGGCAACAGGCATAATGTTGGCCAGATGGTTCTGGACGAACTCGCCGGCCGGCTGGGCGGAAACTTCAAAACCCATAAAACGCGGGCCCAGGTCCTCGAAGGGCGCCTGGGGATCGGCGGTCCCCGTGTGGTGCTTTCCAAGCCGCTCACATACATGAATGTGTCCGGCGGACCGGTGGCGGCCCTGGCAAACTTTTACGGCATCGGCCCGGCTTACGTGGTCGCGGTACACGATGAGATAGATATCGCGTTCAACACCGTGAAACTGAAATGCGGCGGCGGCGAGGGCGGCCACAACGGTCTGAGGGACATCTCCAAGGCGCTCGGCACCAAGGACTATCTCAGGGTCCGGGTGGGAGTAGGCCGGCCACCTGGCCGGATGGATACCGCAGATTATGTGCTGCGCGATTTTGGCGCCACGGAGCGTAAGGACATCCCATTTCTGTTGGATGAGGCCGCTGATGCGGTGGAGCTGCTGGTCAGGGAGGGCTTGACGGCGGCCCAGCAGAAGTTCCATCCGGCGAAGACCGACGTGTAGAAAAAAATGCCAAATTCCCCGTAACCCTGTTTACCTGTCCCTGCCAAGGGGTAGTCTTCTTCCTAAGCGGGGGGCGATGGGGCTTGTTCCCGCTTTAGTGGGATGTAGGGGAAAAGTTCATGTCAATCGAGCCACTCAGCTGGGGACGTGGGTCACCGCTCAACGACCTTGACCTGCGCACGGAAACTGCTGGCGCCTCGGAGCCACAGCGATGGTCTGTGCCCGCACGCAGCGCCAACCTCGAAGCCGTCCGCACCGCCTTGACTGGCCCAGACTCCCTGGGCGTTGTGGTCACCGGTGGACGCGGGGTGGGTAAGTCATCCCTGGCCAGGACGGCAGTGTCCGAGCTTGGCCCCGATGTTTGGACGCTGCAGTTGCGCTGCGGGACCACAACGGGCGATACCCCTTATGGTTGCCTTGCGTTTCTGCTTGCGCGCCTTCCCCAGGCTTACATGGGTTCACCTACCGCCATTTTGCGTGGGATTACGTCATTGATCCGGAGTGATGCGGCCGGGCGCCAATGCGTAATCACCTTGGATACGGCCGGCAACATCGATGAGATGAGCGCCGGCGTCCTGCTCAACATCCTCCTTACCGGGACCGCCCGCATCGTGGCCGTGGCGCCAAGGATCAGCGATCTTCCTGCTGACTTCCATTGGCTCCTCACCGACCGCCGGCTTACTGAGGTCAGGTTGGACAACCTGAATGAGCTGCAGACCCGCCAGGTGTTGCTTTCCCTCCTGGGCCACCGCGTCTCCGCCTCCCTGGTCAGTACGTTCCACACGATGGTTGGGGGAAATCCGCTCTTGCTCAAGGCGCTGGTTGCCGAGCAGCAGCAATCCGGGAACCTGGTCCTATCGGACTCGGTCTGGACCTTGCGGGACAAGGTAGTGCTCGACGGCGCGGCGAGCCTGGAGGACATCGTCCGGTCGCGATGGTCCCGGCAATCTCCCGAGGAGCGGGAAGTCATTGAAATGCTTTCCTGCGCCCGGAGCGTGGAGCTTTCCCGGCTGACCGCCGTTTACGGAGCCGGCATCGTGGCGGACATGGAAGATGCGGGCCTGCTGGAGATCGACGTGTCGGAAAACCGCTGGGTTGCGTTGCGGGAGATGTACTTTGGCGACGTCGTCCGCTCCTGGCTCAGCATCACCCGGCGCCGGGAGCTCCGGGGCCTGCTCCTGGGCGGGCAGGAGCCAGACCCTTCCACCATGACCGTGGAAGAGTTGATGGCGTTCGCGGCCTGGACCCACGAATGTGAGGCAGAGCTGAATCCGGCCATGGCGCTGGCGGCAGCCGAAGCTGCCGTCCAGCTCTTTGACCCGCACTTCGCCCTCAAATATGCCGAGACACTGAGACGGGAAGTTCCAGAGTGGGTGCCCGGCCAGCGGCAGCGAGCCGCCGCGTACTTGCTCCTGGACCTCCCACTGCAGGCCATGGCGGCCCTGGATGACATCTCACAACCGCAGCTGGATAACCTGGATGTCAACGAATACGCCCAGGTCATCGCAGCTAAGTCAGGGGTGATGGTATGGCTCCCGGAACATGCCGACAGGGTCCCTGCGCTGTTGCAGACCGCGCGCGAGCGGCTTGGCGCGGAGCCAGGCACCGCGAATGGGTGGCCGGACCCGGTTGCTGCGGCACGGAACAGAATCAGACTGTCCGAATTCGAATACCAGGCATTCGTGGGAGATTACGCCGCCGCAATACCGGCCCTGGAAGCCGCTGCCAACGCGGAGCTGAACCCCGATACCTGGTTCCGGATGCATTCAGCCCTAATCCTGATGAGCGCTTTGGCCATGACCGGGCGGGAGATGGACGCCCTGAGCCTGATGCGGCAGCTGGGCGGGCAGATTTCCGACGCCGGCGAGATCGTAGGCCTGCGGGAGAAATTCACTGGACGGGCTTACAACGTGCTGTTGACCGCCGGGCAATGGCGCCGCTGCATCGACCTCCTTAATCCGCCAGCGATGCGTGACATTCACCAGCTCCCCTTCCGGAGCGCCGCCGCGGAGCTCGCAGCAGGGATCGCCTACGTGTACGCGGGAAGGGGCGCTGTCGCCCTCGATTCGCTGTTGTCAGCGGCAGCACAGCTCGAGCTGCGTCCTGCCCAGGGCATCCGCCGGGCTGCCTACGCTGCTGTTGCCTTCGCCTATGCACAGATTGGCAATGCCGGGCAGTCCCGCAAGTATCTGGACAAGCTGCAGCGGACCGGTGGTGCCGCCGATCATGCCACGCGGAGCACCACTGACTTCTGCGCTGATATGGCAGGACGATGGCTGGGCGACATTAATGCCGCCGCCCGCCTGAAGGTATCTGCCCGGCGCGACATCGCGGCAGGAAGGTACACCCTCGCGGGGATCAGCCTGCTCGGAGCCACAGTCCACGGTTCAGAAGCCGACTTCCGCCTGCTCGAAGAAGTGGCCGACCACCGCCAGGGCCCGTTGGCGGAAATCTCGCGGCTCATTGCAATTGGCAGCAGGACGCACGACGCGAAGACTTTGCTCGCCGGCGGGGAGCTTGCCGCCACGCTGGAGCTGGATGCCGTTGAGGCCCGCTGCATGGCGCTGGCCGTTGACTACGCCCGCCAGGCAGGAGATCCTGCCTCGGCCAGGACCGCCCAGGCACGGCTGGACGTCCTCGCGGCCACCATGGCAAGCCTGCCCATCGTGCCGAGCAGCGGCAGCCCGCTCTTGACCGGCAGGGAGCGGCAGATCGCGCAGCTTGCCGGCCGGGGTGCGTCCAACCGCGATATCGCGCTGGATATGGGCGTTTCCGTCCGCACCGTGGAAGGCCATCTCTACCAGGTCTTCACCAAGCTGGGCGTAACATCCAGGGGTGATCTGACTGGACTCGTCTAACGGCCACTCACCGAAACCGGGATCCGCGCATCGCCTACTCACGGGCCGGCGGCAGCCGCTGGACCGGATCTGCAATATCATCCGGACCCGGACCAGCCAGGCGGTGTTCCTCATGGCAGGCCCCGGGATCGGCAAGACCACGTTGATTGAGACCATCACCGAGCGGCTTGCCGCTGAGATGATCATTGTTCAGATCCATGGAAGCTCATCCCTCTCCCGCGTTCCTTTCGGCATCCTTGCTCCCTACACGGCGGAGCTGACCGCCGAGGATTCTGTATCCCCGGTGGCTGTACTGAGGTCCGTCTGGAGTTACTTTGAGAAGCTCAAGGCCGGCCAAGACACTCCGTTGCTCCTCATGATGGATGACGCCCACCATCTGGACGAGGCGACGGCCAGCATCGTGGCCGACATGATTTCTGCGGGTTGGGCCAGTGTTGTGGCGGCGGGCAGACCGCGGCCCGGGCTTCCCCAACCCCTCGCGCAACTCTGGTATGACGGCCTGGCCGACCGCGTGGATCTCCGTCCCCTGAACCGGGAACAGATCGAGGAAGTCCTCGCCCATGCCCTCGACGGCACGGTCCCGGCCGGAACCGTTGACACGATCTGGAGCGCCTCCGGTGGTAATCCACTGATCCTCGATGCCCTGCTCCATGACGCCGCCGAGGGCGGCCAGCTCGCGAAGCGGAACGGGATCTGGATGCTGCTGGGGCCGTTTCCGGCCGAAGGACCCAGACTCATCAATGTGGTGGTGAAGGACATGCTCCGCCGAACTCCGGAAGAACAGGAAGCCCTGAAGCTGATTTCACTTGCCGGGCCCGTGAGCCGCAAGGTGATCGAGGACATCAGCGGTGCAGAGGTGGTGCGCTCACTGCTGGACCAGCAGATGGTGGTCGAAAACCAGGGGACCCCCGCCGATCTTCGGATCTGGAACGCGATGTTCGGCCGTGCCCTCCGGAAAAGCATTTCGGTCTCGCGGAGCCTGCAGCTGCTGGAGAAGATCCGGGAGCACCGAGGCACCGCGCCAGCCGGGTCCGGGAACGGGTTCGCCGCGCCAGCCGGGTCCGGGAACGGGTTCGCCGCGCCAGCCGGGTCCGGGAACGTGGGAACCGCGTCTGCCGGATCCGAGGGCCGGTTGAGGGTTGTGGAGTGGGCTCTGGAATGCGGAATTAAGACAGCCGAGTCCGAGCTTCTCGAAGCGGCCGGCACCGCGCTGGCCCGTTTCAGGAGCCGGAGCAGCCGGACCATGGCAGCCAAGGTGCTAAACCCTGACCTCGTGCCACAGGCTCGGGCAATCCAGGCGCGGGCCCTCTTCAACGAAGGCGACTACGCCGGTGCGGCAAAGCTCCTGGACGAATGCTGGCTGCAACTGGGAAACAGCGCCGCGGCTGCCCCCGTCCTGATGCTCAGGGCGAAGGTCCATGAAGCCGCGGGAACACCGCTGGCAGTGTTCGCAGCCGAATCCTTGAAAGCGCTCCGCAGTTCCAGTGCTGAAGTTGGAGCCGGCATTGGCGATAATGCTGACGCCCAAGCTGAATCCGGTGCAGAAGCTGCTCCGGTCACGGCCTGGCGTGGGCAGATGCTGCGCCTGCTGGTACTCGGTGAAGCAGGTAAATTCGAAGCTCTGGAAAGTGAGGTGCAGGAACTCCGGGCCCGCAACCCCGCCGGCTCTGCGGATGCTGCCCTGCGTGCGGTGGGAGCGGCTCTGCTGGCCCAATGCCTCGCTGCATCCGGTCGCTCCGTCCAGAGCCTGGACGCCGCGCTGCTGGCCGCCTCGGAACTTCCGGCCCTGGAAGGGGGCGTGTTCTTCTTCAATGAATTCGTCCTGAACCGCCTGGTTGGCGCCTACCTTGCTTTGGGGGATTGGGAGTCAGCGGAAGGGGAACTGGCGAACTACGCGGCCGGACAACCGCGGGCCGCAGCTGCCTTTGGCGGCAGCCTCGAAGTACTTCGCGGCTACTCATTGCTGCGGCAAGGTCGGATTGAACGCGCCTACCAAACGCTCCTTCCTGCGGTGGAGCACCTGAGGCTCAATGATCCGCTGCAACTGTTCCGGCTGGGCTCGTCGCTGGCGTTTTATGTGGCATCGAGGCTGGGTGATGCTGCTCAGTCCAGCCGGCTTGAGCTGGACTACAAGGACTCGCCGCCAGGTCCAGCCGGCCAGGAACTCCTGGCCACGGCCTACGCCGCCGCTGCTTCGGAGTACGTGACCCGTGACGGCAAGGGGATCGCAGCCCTGCACACCCTGTCCACCACCCCGGAGGTGTCGGCACGGGCCGGCACACTGCTGGAACTTCTGGCCATTTGTTGGGACCTGGGCGACCATTCCGTGATCCCGCTGGTCCACTCCCTGGCGGGCGAGGTCGAAGGACGCTGGGCAGCGGCCATGCTCACGCTCGCTGACCAGTGGGAGGTCCCCGATGCCGATTCCCTCATGGTGACGGCTGCCAGGCTTGAAGCGGAAGGGTTCGTGAACTTGGCCAGGGAAGCCTACGCGCGGGCGAGCTCCGTTTTGGAGAGTGCAGGTGAACGTCGTCGTTCCCGCCAGGCGGTTGCCCTACGGGAGAAATGCGACCACGAACTGGGCGAGCGGTTCCGGGAAGGGCAGTTCATTGCCGCAGGGCCCACTGTGCATCTCACCCGACGGGAACAGGACATCGTGGAGCTGGCTGTCCAGGGCCTCACCGATAGGGAGATTGCCCAGCGGCTCATGGTGTCCGTGCGGACGGTGGAGGGCCACCTGTACCGCACCTACGTGAAACTCGGGGTGCGGAGCCGCGACGAACTGTCCACCGCCCTGGCCCATTAGGTTGCCAGCGGCGCATGCCGTGCGGTGAGACTGCCCTAAACCGGCTCCTGACTGCCTGCTGCGCGCTGGCTGGACTTTTCCTGCCCTGCTCCTGACTGTGGACTGGCTTCTGCCCTGTTTCCTTCCTGGCCCCGGCCCCGGCACTGGCACCGGCACTGTCTCCGGCCCCGCCTCCTGCGCAGTGTGCGGACCTTCCGTCAAGGAGCCGTCTATGGGCGACAGCAGACCCTCCGTGCACCGTGTGTGGCGACGTCGAGTGGCGCTGGCCGGGAATACGCGTATCAGATGGGCGTAACCCGGAGGTGCGCCGTTGAAAAGTAGAGTACTGCCTACTCGTGCCGCAGGTGACCGCATGCGATTAACTAAAGGAGGCAGAAAGAGGCGGCCGCAACCGCCGCAACTCCCGCCAAACAGACTTTCCAGGTCTTGTCTCAATACTGACTTCCGGCGCCAGCGCCGGACCGAGACTGGGCCGGCGACGTCAGAGTCTTCTGAGACCGAGGCTCTCCCCCCAGCCGTCGCCGGCCCTCTTATCCGCGGGTGAAGCCCGGAGCTGCTGTGGCGGCCGCCCCCGGCGGCCGCCACAGCGGTGTTGTGGGACAATTGAGATGTCAATCCATTGGCATCTCAAGGAGTTACTTTGGCCCTCGTATCAACGCCAGCCACGCTGGAACATGCCGTTCCTGCCATGGATAACGCCGAGGTACTCAGAATCAGGAATGACTTCCCGGTGCTTAGCCAACTGGTGAACGGCCAGCCGCTGGTGTACCTGGATTCGGGCGCGACCTCGCAGAACCCCCTGAGTGTGATCGAGGCCGAGCAGGAGTTTTACGAACAACGCAACGCCGCCGTGCACCGCGGCGCCCACCACCTTGCGGTGGAGGCCACCGAGGTTTTCGAAGACGCCCGCCAAACCATCGCGGACTTCATCGGTGCCGACTACGAAGAGACCGTGTGGACGTCCAACGCCACCGAAGGCCTGAACCTGATCAGCTACGCACTGTCCAATGCCACCCTGTGGGCTGCCCAGGGGCGCGGGGACGCCCGGCTGAAGGAACTTGCCGTCGGACCCGGGGACCAGATCGTGGTCACCGAAATGGAGCACCACGCCAACCTGATTCCTTGGCAGGAACTGGCCTTCCGCACTGGCGCCACCCTGCGTTATATCCCCATTGACGACGCCGGAGCCCTGCGCCTGGACGTCGCGGCGGAGATCATCGGGAGCAGGACCAAGGTGCTGGCCTTTACGCACGCGTCCAATGTCCTGGGCACCATCAACCCCGTGTACGAACTCGTGGCCCTTGGCCGGGCGGCGGGAGCGCTGGTGGTGCTGGACGCCTGCCAATCAGCGCCCCACCTGCCCCTGAACGTCAAAGAGCTCGACATCGACTTCGCGGTCTTCTCCGGCCACAAAATGCTGGCGCCCACCGGAATCGGCGTGCTGTATGGCAAGAAGGACCTCCTGGACGCGCTGCCGCCGTTTCTCACCGGCGGTTCCATGATCACCACAGTGACTATGGAACGCGCAGAGTTTCTGCCCTCGCCGCAGCGCTTCGAAGCCGGCACCCAACGCATCTCCCAGGCTGTTGCCCTGGCTGCCGCTGCAACTTACCTCACCGAAACCGGCCTGGACCGCGTGCACCGCTGGGAATCGGAGCTCGGCCAGCGCATGGTGGCCGGGCTGGAGGCCATTCCCGGAATCCGTGTACTGGGGCCCGCAGCCGGCCGGGAGCGGATCGGCCTTGCCGCATTCGACGTTGAGGGTGTGCACGCACACGACGTCGGGCAGTTCCTGGATTCCCGCGGCATCGCCGTCCGGGTGGGGCACCATTGCGCGCAACCGCTCCACCGCCGCCTGGGCCTGACCGCCACCACCAGGGCAAGCGCCTACCTGTACAACACTACCGACGACGTCGACGCCTTCCTGGAATCCGTCGCCGGTGTCCGGTCCTACTTCCGCGTCTGACGCGACCACCGAAGGTATACCAGCATGAGCCTTGACCAGCTGTACCAGCAGATCATCCTTGACCATTCCAAAGCCCGCCACGGCAGCGGCCTGGCCGGCATCGACGCTCCCGAAGGGGCGTCCACCGGGCAGTCCCATCAGCTGAACCCCGTCTGCGGGGACGAAGTCACGCTCCGGGTGGCAGTGGAAGACGGCAAGGTGGCGCAGATTTCCTGGGACGGAGCAGGGTGTTCCATTTCCATGGCCTCAGCCTCCGTGCTCAGCGAACTCGCGGAGGGACTGACCGTGGACGAACTTCACACGATCATTGGCAATTTCCGGGAGGTCCTGCGCTCCCGCGGGAAGATCCACGCGGATCCCGAGATTCTTGGCGACGCGGCCGCGTTCGAGGGTGTGGCCCGCTACGCAGCGCGGGTGAAGTGCGCCATGATTTCCTGGGTAGCCGCCGAGGACGCGCTCAACCAGGCAGCCTAGGCAGGCGCCTCCTGTGCCCGGGGCAGAGGAGGCGCGCCTGCATCACTGCGGCAGCTTCGGCCGGATATTTAGACCGGTTAGCCTGACAGTTGCTAGCCGAGCAGGCCCATCACCCCTATAACGGCGGTGGCCGCCCCCAGCACCATGGAGATGCTGACGAGGACCAGATGGACCGTGAGGAACTTCGTGGCCTTGCCGTTGCCGTCGCGCGCCCGGGGATCCTTCATGACCCGGCGCAGGAACTGCGGCCAGACCGCCAGCGACCAGACGCCGGCGATGATGAGCAGCCAGGCGGCAAAGAGGGGAAGCTGCATGGACTCAGTGGCTTTCGAGCCAGGCCTGGGCCCGCTGCGACTGGATGTTGAGGGCTTTGGCCACCATGGGTTCGGCCGCCTCGGCGATCTTGCTGCCGAGGAACGGCACGGACGAGGTCACGTTGCCTTCGAGCTCAACCCGGGTGCTGCCGCCCTCGGCCACGAGCCGCTGGACCGCGGTCACGTCGATGGGTGCGCCGGCAATCTTCAGCGTGATGTTACTTTGGCGGGAACCGTCTGCCGCGGGGGCGTCCCAGTTTTCCACCTGCGTCACCGTGAGGTTTTCGCCCACGAACTTACGGGCGATTTCCGGCAGGCGGGTGGTGGGCAGGGTCCGCACCGACGTGGTGCTGAACGCCCCGGCAACGTCGCCATCCACGGCGAAGGACTCCAGTGTGCCGCCGACATATTCACTTGTGTGCCGCTGGAAGTCCTCGTTGATGAAAACAGCAGCGACGCTGTCGACGGCGTGCGGAAGGGTGGTGGTTGCACTCAGTGCCATGGATCCTCCAGTGATACGGGGTCGGTACGCTTTTTGCTCCCCACATCTTACGGGGAGCCTGGCGTGTTCTTGGAACCGGACTCCGTGCGCTCTGCATCGGCGAACTTCTGCGCTGCAGTGGTAATGTTCCGCGCCATCGCCGGAAAAATGAGACTGTGGAAGGGCAGCACGGCGAGCCAGTAGAGCCGGCCGCTGAGGCCTTTGGGGAAGAAAATGGCGCGCTGCCGGTAGAGGCTGCCGCCGCCGTCGGGCTCTACGGACAGTTCAAGCCAGGCACGCCCGGGGGCGCGCATCTCTGCCCGCAGGCGGAGGAGCTTCCCGCGGTCAATCCGCTCCACACGCCACCAGTCCACCACCTCGCCGGGGGCGAGATTTCCGGGGTGCCGGCGTCCCCGCAGGAGCCCGGCACCGCCGGTGATCTTGTCCAGCCAGCCACGGACGCGCCAGGCGAGCGGCAGGGAATACCAGCCGTTTCGGCCACCGATACCTTCGATGACCGTCCACACGTGGGCCGGATCAATGTCCCCGTGGAACGTCCGCTCGTCCACGTAGACCTTGTGGCCGGACCAGTCCGGATCGCTGGGCAGGGGATCGGCATCGGCGCCGGCTTTGGCCCACGTGGTCTCCACGTGGCCGTCGCGCTCTCTGCCCAGCGCGAGGGCAACGGCACGCCGGTAGGGCGTTAGTCCGCCCGCCGGCACGGGAATGACGGAATCGATATCGTGCTCCCGGGTTACGGCGTCGTGCTGCAGCGACTCGACCAGCGGCAGCGACATGGACAGCGGGATGGGCGTGGTCAGGGCCACCCACAGCCCGGCGAGCTTCGGGGCGGGAATGGGCAGCGCGAGCACCACCCGGTATGGCAGTCCGGCCTCGGCAGCATACTCCTTCATCATGCCGGCGTAGCTCAGTACCTGGCGGCAGCCAATGTCGAACGTGCGGTTTATGGGGCCGGCAAGGGACGCGGCGCCGACAAGATAGTACAGCACGTCCCGGACGCCGATGGCTTCAATCCTGTTCCGCACCCAGCTCGGGGCCGGCATCAGTGGGAGGGTTTCGGAGAGGTGCCGGATCATTTCGAACGACGCCGACCCGGACCCGATCACCACCCCCGCCTGGAAGACCACTGCGTCCACCGGACTGTCCAGGAACACCTTGCCCACTGCCTCCCGGGACCGCATGTGCGTGGACAGCTCCACGTTGGCCGGGTGCAGGCCGCCCAGGTAGACGATCCTGTCCACGCCGGCATCGGCTGCCGCCTGCGCGGCCGTCTCCGCCATCGCCTTTTCCTTGGACTCGAAACCTGCCCCGGCGGCCATGGAATGGACAAGGTAGTACAGCACGTCAACCCCGGCCAGTGCGTCGCGCAGGGCCCCGCCGTCGTCGAGGCTGCTCTGGACCACCACCACATCATCAAGCCATGGCACGCCGGCGATCTTTGCCGGCGTCCGCACCAGGACCTTGACGGTGTGCCCGGCCTCCAGCAGCCGGGGGACCAGTCGGCCACCGATATAGCCGGTCGCCCCGGTCACCAGGACGGTCCTGGTTTTCCGGTCAGTGTCGAGGATGGGGGTGGCGCTCGGACTGTTCATATCGCTCACTGGAAAGCTCCTCAGGCCTGGCGGAGGACCCGCATCTGGCGATGCGGTTCATCAGCAAGCGTAGCAACGCGTTCCGGGAGTGCGCCGGGGCAGGAGTAGGCTGGGACGACCCGGGATTCGAAGAGAATTTCGGGTCTTCGTGTTGCCTGCGCTTCCCTTGAACCACACAGGAGTTTCCGCCATGAGCCCCACCGGCCCGTCCCATCCCGGTCCCTCGCTTGCCGGGCTCCGCAGTGTCCTGGCTGAAGACCGCACGTTCTCCCGGGTCAAGGCCGAGGCAGCGCGGGGGTTTGACGTCCGTGGCCAGGATTACCAGATCAGTGCACCGGCAGGACTCCGCGCCGTCCTGCTCGCCGAAATGGCAGACGGCCTGGCCGCTGCCGGCGCCGCGGACGCCGCAGACGGAACGTCCGACGGCGCGATCCCGGCCGTGGTGCTCGCCGTCACCGCAACGGGACGGGAAGCAGAAGACCTGACGGCAGCCCTGCGCGCCTACCTGCCGGCCGATGCCGTGGCCGAGTTCCCCAGCTGGGAAACCCTGCCGCACGAGCGGCTCTCACCCCGCTCGGACACCGTCGGCCGGCGGCTGTCCGTCCTGCGCAGGCTCGCGCACCCGGAAAGCTCGACGGCGGGCCCCCTGCGGGTAGTCGTTGCGCCGGTACGGTCGGTGGTCCAGCCACTTGTCGCCGGCCTGGGGGAACTGGTCCCGGTCACCCTGAAGGTCGGCCAGGAGGTGCCATTCACGGACGTGGTGCGACGGCTCGCCGACGCCGCCTACGCACGCGTGGACATGGTCACCCATCGCGGCGAGTTCGCCGTACGTGGCGGCATCCTCGACGTGTTCCCGCCCACCGAGGACCACCCCATCCGGGTGGAGTTCTTCGGCGACGAGGTGGACCAGATGCGCTGGTTCGCCGTTGCAGACCAGCGCTCGCTGTCAGCCCCGGGCGTGCACCACCCCACCGAACTGCACGCGCCGCCATGCCGCGAAATCCTGATCACACCCTCTGTCATGTCACGGGCCGCGACGTTGAAGACCCAGCTTCCCGCGGCCGCGGACATGCTGGAGAAAATCGCCGGCGGCATCGCGGTCGAAGGTATGGAGTCCTTGGCGCCGGTGCTGGTGGACGCCATGGTCCCCTTCGTGGAGCAGCTGCCCGCCGGATCAATCTCCGTGGTGATCGAACCGGAGAAGGTCCGCACGCGCGCGCACGATCTCGCGGCGACCAACGAAGAGTTCCTTGAAGCGGCGTGGTCCACGGCATCGGACGGCGGCACGGCACCGCTGGACCTCAGCTCGCAGGCCTCGGCTGCCCTGCATTCGGCCAGCTTCCGCTCGCTGGCAGAAACCCGCAGTACCTCGCTGGCGCACGCGGTGTCGTGGTGGTCCATTACCTCGCTGGCTACCGACGAGGAGCTGCTGCCGGAGATCGACGTCCTGAACCTCCACGCCCGGGAACCCCGCGGCTACCAGGGCGACGTGGCCGAAATGATGGACTTTATCGGTTCGCATGTCCGGGACCAGTGGCGGATTGTGGTGGTCACCGAGGGGCCCGGGCCGGCCCAACGCCTGGCGGAACTTTTCCACGAGTCGGACATCCCGTGCGCCCGGGTGGAGACCCTGGACAAGGAGCCCCAGGCGGGCATCATCGAGGTGACCACTGCCGCCGTCGGACGCGGTTTTGTCCTGGAGAACCTCAAACTGGGGCTGCTTACCGAAGCGGACCTGCTGGGACGGACTTCAGCAGGTTCCACCAAGGACATGCGGCGCATGCCGTCCAAACGCCGGAACGCCGTGGATCCCCTGCAGCTGGTCAACGGGGACCACGTGGTGCACGAACAGCACGGCATCGGCCGGTTCATCGAACTGATCCAGCGCAAAGTAGCCGGCGGCGGCGACGGCGTCCGTGAATACCTGGTCCTCGAATATGCCCCTTCCAAACGCGGGGCTCCGGGGGACCGGCTGTTCGTCCCCACCGACCAGCTGGACCAGGTGACCCGCTACGTCGGCGGCGATACGCCTGTCCTGAGCAAGATGGGCGGCTCTGATTGGGCCAGCACCAAATCAAAAGCACGCAAGGCGGTCAAGGAGATCGCCGGCGAACTTATCCGGCTCTACTCGGCACGCATGGCTTCCCGCGGCCACGCCTTCGGGCCGGACACTCCCTGGCAGCGCGAGCTGGAGGAAGCGTTCCCGTATGTGGAGACGCCGGACCAGCTGACCACCATCAACGAGGTCAAGGCTGACATGGAGCGCGAGATTCCCATGGACCGGCTGGTCTCAGGCGACGTGGGCTACGGCAAGACCGAGATCGCCGTGCGGGCGGCGTTCAAGGCGGTCCAGGACGGCAAACAGGTGGCAGTGCTGGTGCCCACCACCCTGCTGGCCCAGCAGCACTACGAGACGTTTACCGAGCGCTTTTCCGGATTCCCGCTGCGCGTCAAGGCCCTGTCACGCTTCCAGGGCGCCAAGGAATCCAAGGAAACCGTGGCGGGCGTCAAGAGCGGTTCCGTGGACGTGGTGATCGGCACGCACAGGCTGCTGTCCAAGGACTTCGCGTTCAAGGACCTGGGCCTGGTGATCGTGGACGAGGAACAGCGCTTTGGGGTGGAGCACAAAGAAGCGCTGAAGAAGATGCGCACCAACGTGGATGTCCTGGCCATGAGTGCCACGCCGATTCCGCGCACGCTGGAGATGTCCCTGACCGGCATCCGCGAGACGTCCACGCTGGCTACACCGCCTGAGGAACGCCATCCCGTGCTGACCTATGTGGGTCCCTACACGGATAAGCAGACCTCGGCAGCGATCCGGCGTGAGCTGATGCGCGAAGGCCAGGTGTTCCTGGTGCACAACCGCGTGTCCACCATCGAGCGGACCGCAGCGAAGGTCCGGGAGCTGGTTCCGGAGGCACGGGTGGAGGTGGCGCACGGGCAGATGTCGGAGAGCCGGCTGGAGCAGATCATCGTGGACTTCTGGGAGAAGCGCTTTGACGTGCTGGTGTGCACCACCATCATCGAGACGGGCCTGGACATCTCCAACGCCAACACCCTGATCGTGGACGGTGCAGACAAGTACGGGCTCTCCCAGCTTCATCAGCTCCGCGGCCGGGTGGGCCGTGGCCGTGAACGTGCCTACGCCTACTTCCTGTACCCGTCGGAGAAGCCGCTGGGTGAAGTGGCGCTGGAACGGCTCAAAGCTGTTGCCACGCACAATGAGCTTGGTGCCGGCATGCAGCTGGCCATGAAGGACCTCGAGATCCGCGGCGCCGGCAACCTGCTGGGCGGCGAACAGTCCGGCCACATCCAGGGCGTGGGCTTTGACCTGTACATCCGGCTGGTGGGTGAGGCGGTGGCGGATTACCGCGGCGACGCCGAGGAGAAGGCTGCCGAGATGAAGATCGAGCTGCCCGTGAACGCCCACCTGCCGCACGACTATGTGCCGGGGGAGCGGCTGCGCCTGGAGGCCTACCGCAAGCTCGCCTCAGCGTTGACGAACGAAGCCATCGAGGAAGTCCTGGCCGAGCTCGTGGACCGTTACGGGGAGCCGCCGCTGCCGGTCCAGAACCTGATTGCCGTGGCCCGCTTCCGGGTGGGCGCCCGCGAAGCCGGACTGTCCGACGTCGCGCTCCAGGGGAACTTCATCAAGTTCTCCCCGGCCCAGCTGCCGGAGTCCAAGCTGATGCGCCTGACGCGGATGTACCCCGGTGCCCAGCCCAAGCCCGCCATGGACGCGGTGTTGATTCCAAAGCCCAAGACCGCCAGGATGGGTGGCCGTGACCTGCAGGACGCCGAAATCCTGGAATGGGCCAACGGGGTCATCCGCAACATCTTCTCCGCCGCCCCACTCGCCGCACCGGCAGTAAGCGGCTGAACCATGATGGGAGGACATCACGCCGCGTCGGGAGCCGCGGCGTGGGTAGCTATTGCCTCGACCGGGCCGTACACCCTGGGCTGGTATCCGCTTGACGCCGCCGGCATCCTGATCGGCGGCATGGCGACGGCGGGAACAGCCTTGGTGTGCGACTGGGACCACCGCCACAGCACGGTGGCGAACTCGCTGCCTCCGCTGTCCAACGTGATTGCCATGGGGATTGAAAACGCCAGCGGTGGGCACCGGCAGGGCACGCACTCCATCCTGGGGGCGGCGTTCTTTGTGGTGCTCGCCATGATGGCCGGGCAGATCCAGCTCCAGACGGACTGGGGCCTGCTGTCCGTCGGCGCCGGCCTGCTGTGCATGTTCATGATCAACATTGCCGCCAAGGCGCTGAAGCTGTTCCCCAAGTCCGGGTTCGTCAGCAACTGGATCTTTGCCCTGACCACGGCTGGCTTGGTGACGTGGTTCGCGCCGCACCAGTGGACCTGGCTGCCGGTGTCGATGCTGACCGGTGTGGTGGTCCATATCGTGGGGGACATGATCACCACCGGTGGCGTGCCGCTGCTCTGGCCCATCGTCATCAAGCCACCCAGGTTCCTGCGGAAACTGCCCGTAGTTAATGACGTCTGGAAAGCCAACGGCGCGTTTTCCTTGCCGCTGCTGGGCCGCGCGGGGTCGCGGCGGGAGTGGCTGGTGCTGATCCCCGTGAGCGCCTACGCGATGGTGGGTATGTGTGTGGCGGCCTGGGCCGTGGCAAAGGCGCACTGGCCGGGAGTCCTCGCGGTGCTTGGCGGGGTAATTCAGCCTTAAACAATGCAACGCGGGGTCACATGCGGCCCAATAAGTCCCCGCTGGGGACGGCCGGTAAGTGACCCCGCGTTGCGGTAAAGAGTAGTTCTTACTTCTCGCCGGCTGAATCGGAGCGGCCCGTGATGGTCTGCGGGATCCAGTACGCCAGGAAAAAGAGACCCAGGCACACAGCCATCGGCCAGGGGTTGTCAAGGGTGAGGAAGGAGAGCGAGTAGATGGCGCCCAGGAACAGTGCGATCATCACGACAAACAGCAGGATACTCGTCGGGAGGTTGTTTTCGTTCTCCGGGGTCTGCACCGTGCTTTTGCCGGACTGTGTGATCTTGCTGGACATTCGTTCCTCCTCGGCCCCGCGGGGCTCAATCTGCGGCGGCTCCGGGCGGCGTCAGTAGCCGGCTGAACCCTGTTCACCCTTGACGATCGCAATGCCGGAGCTGGCACCAATTCGTGTTGCACCTGCAGCAATCATAGCCTGAGCGTCCGCAAGGGAACGCACTCCGCCGGACGCCTTGACGCCCAGGTCAGGCCCTACCGTTCGGCGCATCAGAGCGATGTCTTCAGCGGTGGCACCCCCGCCGTTGAACCCGGTGGAGGTCTTGACGAAGTCCGCCCCGGCCTCCACGGCGGCCTGGCAGGCAAGGACCTTTTGGTCGTCGGTGAGCAGCACTGTTTCGATGATGACCTTCAGCATGGCCCCGCTCGCGTGGACGGCTTCGGCGACGGCGGAGATGTCCTCCACCAGGGCACCCTTGTCCCCGGCCCGCGCAGCGGCGATGTTGATGACCATGTCGATTTCGTCGGCGCCGTCAAGCACAGCGCCGCGGGCTTCGAAGGCCTTGACGTCGCTGGGCGTAGCCCCCATGGGAAAGCCGACCACCGAGCACGTCAGCACACCGGAACCCTTCAGGGCAGTCTTCACCGTTTTGACCCATAAAGGGTTCACACAGACCGACTTGAAGCGGTATTCGGCGGCCTCGGCACACACCTTGAGGATGTCCGCGTCGCTGGCCTCCGGCTTCAGGAGGGTGTGGTCGATGTAGGACGCGATGTTGCCTGCTCCTACGGCGCCAGCGTCGGTTTGAACGGAAGGGGTGGCTTCGTTGCTCATGATGGTCCTCTCCAGGGGCCTTATAGGCCGGGGACGTTGCAGCGTCCATGGGTCTTTCGGAACCCATCTTGCCACAGCTGCACGGGAGATTCTTGAGCGCGCGGCACCCCTACGCGGGGTCAGATCCGGCCCGAAGAAGCGCCCGGATTGGGCCGGATCTGACCCCGGGTAGCAGTGAAGTTGTCGCCAGTGAAGTAGCCGCCCGCCGCAGAGGCTGCGGCAACCAGCAGCCCCAGCCGGACGCCGTCGAACGTTGCGGCATCCCCGATCGCCCAGATGCCCGGAACGGAGGTCCGGTAGTCCCGGGTGATGGCGATCCCGCCGCCCGTGGCGGTCTGGAGCCCTGCACTCGCCGCCAGCCCGTCCCGGGAAACCCTTTCCTCCGCCAGCACAACGACGTCCGCGTTCATGCTGCTGCCGTCAGGAAACACTATTCCCGTGGCGTTGAGTCCCGGAGCCGAAACCGCCGTTGCCGGCGGCGTCGTCAATGGAGGAGTAGCTCAGGCAATGGCCGGAACCCGCAACAGGCGCTGCTTCAGGTACTGAACCTGTGGCGATGACCAGGTGGTTGTAGCCCAATTCCATGCCGTCCGCTGTGGTCACGGTGCGGGTTCCGGCGTCGATGAAACTGGCAGGCTGGCCCCGCCGGAGCGAGACGTGGGGGAGGGTGGCCAGTTCCAGGAGTTCTGCGGATGCGTCATCCCGGTTGCTGAGGATCGTGACGGTTCCATTAACCGGGCCCGGTTAAGCTCTCTGACGAGCGCCTGGGCGGCAGGCCCTGCGCCGGCGATGACAATGCGGGTAGCGGCGGAGGTGGATGTGGCGGGTGCGGACATGTGCTGGCCTTTTCGCTGGCGGCCGCGGAACGGCCGGAACTTCGTGATGATGCCAGCGTAGGGGGCTCGTTTTTCCAACGTGTTTCCCGCGAATTATGGACTACGGAGTTTTTGTCCAGATAATGGGCTTAAACCTGCGCTTCGGCGGCATTATCTGGACAAAAACTCCTGGGAGGGGGAGGGGTCAGATCCGGATGCGGTAGCCCCGCTTGACCACCGTCTCCACCAGGCGCCCGTCGGGCAGTGAAGACCGGAGCCGGCTGACTGTCATGTCGAGGGCGTGGACGGAGCCCCTGAGTTCCAGGAGGTCCGAGAGTGCCTCCCGGGACAGGACCGCACCGCCGGCGCCCAGCAGCGCACGCAGCAGCAACAGGGGCGCGGGCGCCAGCTCAACGGGCTGCCCGTTGATCCGCAGGCTGCGGCCGCGGAGCGCGATGTTGCCGGACCCTGTGTCCAGGCGCCGGACGTGGTTCAGGGCGAGGTGCTCGCACACCAGCCGGATCAGTGCGCCCATCCGGAACCGCTCGGGAATGAGCGGGGTCACACCTGCATCAAGCAGCGGCTGGGCTGTCACCGGACCAACCACGGCCGTGGTGACGTTGGTCTTGAGGCTGTGGACCAGCTCCTTGTAGACGCCCATCTCGTGCGCGGTGCTCCACATCGCGTCAACGGCGGGCGCGCTCGTGAACGTGAGGACGTCCAAGTTGCCGCTGCACGCGGCCTCGATCAGGCGCGGAAGCCGGTCTTCGCCGTCGGGCTTCACCCAGCGGTAAGGGGTCACGGTGAGGACGGCGGCACCGGACATGCGCAGGCGTTCCAATTGCCGGACGTCCGTGTAGCCGTGGAGCTGCACGGCCACTGTCTTGCCGCGGACGCCCTCGGCAAGCAGCATGTCGACCAGTGTTGAAGTGGTTTCGTCGCTGCTGATTCCGACGTCGGCGAGACCGGCCGCGCGGACGGCACCGCGGGCTTTGGGGCCGCGGACGAACATCCGGCACGCGCCGAGCGTTTCCAGCAGTTCCTCGCCAATCCCGAAGGAATCGGCAGCTTCGCACCAGCGGCGCATGCCGTACGCCGTGGTGGCAATGCAGAGGTCGGGTCGGGCCGCGATGATGGCTTTGGTGTCCTCAATGAGGCGGATGTCTTCCTGCACCGGCGCGATCTTTAGCGCCGGGGCGTGCAGCACCTCTGCGCCGCGGCGTTCCAGCGCCTCAATAAGGTCCCGGGACCGACGGTGCGACGTGACGCCGATACGGAAGCCCTCCAGCGGGTTCATTGCGGCGTCCTGGCCTGCAGTGTCCTGATCAGGAGCGTGCGTCTCGTCAAGCTGGGCGGGTTCAGCCGGTGCCAGTGCGTTCATGGGGGCCAATCCTTTCACGAACCCAGCAGCGAGGCCGCGAGCCTGTCGAGGTCGGCGGCGGCTTCCGCGTGCCCGCGGTTGGCTTCGGCTACCCGGACCACCTCACCAATGACCACCACGGCGGGATTGCTGCACCCGGCAGCGGCGGCGGTAATAGTGCCCAGGTCCGCGATGGTGGTGCGCTGGCCGGGCCGGTAACCGCGTTCGACGACGGCCATTGGCATGTCGGGGCGCATGCCGGCTTTGCGCAGCCCGGCTGCGAGCTGGTGCAGCGTCCCGATGCCCATCAGGACCACAATCGTGCCGCCCAGGCCGGACAGGTGGGTGTGTTCCTTCCCGGTCAGCGGGGCGTGGCCGGAGACCACGGTGAACATGTGGCTGACTTCGCGGTGCGTGACGGGGATGCCGGCGGCTGCCGGGACCGAGATGGCGCTGGTGACACCTGAGATGACGCGGACGGGCACACCCGCCTCGACACAGGAGGCCACTTCCTCGCCGCCGCGGCCGAAGACGTAGGGATCGCCGCCTTTGAGCCGGACCACGTTGTTGCCCGCCTGGGCGCTTTCCACCATGAGCTTCTCAATGTCGGCCTGGCTGACTTTGTGATGCCCGGGTTTCTTGCCCACGTCCACCAATTCGGCCGAGGTCAGGGTTGGCAGGTCCTGGCAGGGAGCCAGCCGGTCGTAGAACACCACGTCCGCGTCCCGGAGGGCGTTCACGGCCCCAACGGTCAGCAGCTCGGTTGTGCCGGGGCCGCCGCCCACCAGGGTGACATGGCCTATTGGGCCGGCGGCCGGTTCGGCCGCTACCGGGATGCCTGTTGCCCGGCACCGGCCCAGCAGGGCTTCCCAGCCCGGCTGGCCGTCGTCGACCGCTGCCACCAGCAAGGGACGCTCGGGGAGCGGGCCGTCATGCGCGGCACCCTGCGGGGTGCTGAGTCGGTAGACGACGGCGCCCGCGGCTTCGTAGCGGCGGACCGCCTGCCGGGCGGCATGGTCGGAACCGGTGACCAGGATTTCGCGGCCGGTCAGATCAATGCTGAGCTGCATGGCTACACCTCGTTCTCGTCAGTCAGTTCCGGGGTGGAGGGCCGTACGGGGATGGAGGCGCCGATCAGGACCGGCTGCTGGCCGGCGCGTTCTTTCTCTTCTGCCGTCGCCGGGCGCATCTGGCCGCGGTCGTCGGAGACGAAGGTGATGGAGTCGTCCTTCTGGTCGGGAGCGTTGACGAAGGACCGGAACCGGCGCAGGCGCTCGGGATCCTTCAGGGTGTCCGCCCACTCGTCCACGTAGGCGTCAACGTGCTTGGACATGGCCGCTTCGAGTTCCTCGGCGATGCCCAGGGTGTCCTTGACCACCACGTCCTCGACATGCTTGATGCCGCCGGCGAGCTCCTCCTGCCAGCGCGCCGTGCGCTGCAGGCGGTCGGCGGTGCGGATGTAGTACATGAAGTAGCGGTCGATGTACTTGATCAGCGTCTCGTCGTCCAGGTCCGTGGCGAGCAGCTGCGCGTGGGCCGGGGTGGCACCGCCGTTGCCGCCAACGTAGAGGCTCCACCCGTCGGCGGTGGCGATCACGCCCACGTCCTTGCCGCGGGCTTCGGCGCATTCACGGGCACAGCCGGAGACGCCCATCTTGAGCTTGTGCGGGCTGCGCAAGCCACGGTAGCGGAGCTCCAGCTGGATGGCCATGGCCACCGAGTCCTGGACGCCGAAGCGGCACCAGGTGGACCCCACGCAGGACTTCACCGTACGCAGGCTCTTGCCGTACGCCTGGCCGGATTCGAAACCGGCGTCCACCAGTTCCTTCCAGATTTCCGGTAGCTCCTCCAGCCGGGCACCGAACATGTCAATGCGCTGGCCGCCGGTGATCTTCGTGTAGAGGTTGTACTTCTCGGCCACGGCGGCGATGACGCCGAGCTTCTTCGGGGTGATCTCGCCGCCGGCGATGCGGGGGACCACCGAGTAGGTGCCGTCCTTCTGCATGTTGGCGAGGGCGCGGTCGTTGGTGTCCTGCAGGGTGCCGCGGCCTGCGTCCAGGACGTAGGCGCTGTTCTGGCTGGCCAGGATGTTGGCGATGGTCGGCTTGCAGATGTCGCAGCCGGCCCCGGTGCCGTACTTGGCCATGATCTCTTCGAAGGAGGTCAGCTCCAGGACACGGATGGCGTCGAAGAGTTCCTGGCGGGACAGCTCGATGTGCTCGCACAGGGCCTTGGAAAATTCGACGCCGGACTTGGTCAGCTCGGTTTCCAGCAGCTTCTTGAGCATCGGGACACAGGAGCCACAACTGGTTCCGGCGCGCGTGCATCCCTTCAGCTCACCCAGTTCCTGTACGGGGGCGTTGCCGTCGCAGGCGCCGCAGCCGTTGATGGTGTCGCGGATGGTTCCCGCGGCCACGTTGTTGCAGGAGCACAGGATGGCAGCGTCCGGCAGTTCGGTTTCCGGGGCGTCGCCGCCGGCGGCCGCCGTCAGGTAGGCGCCCGGCTCGGCGCTGAGTTCGCGGCCCAGGAGCGGGCGGAGGCTGGAGTAGGGGGTGGCATCGCCGACGAAGATGCCGCCCAGGAGGGTCTTGGCGTCGTCGGAGGTGACGATCTTCTGGTACACGCCGCGGGCCGGGTCGGCGTAGACGATCTCGAGCGAGTGCTCGGTCTTGGCGAATCCGTCACCGAAGCTGGCGACGTCCACACCGGAGAGCTTGAGTTTAGTGGCGGTGTCGAAGCCGGGGAAAGTGGCCGCGCCGCCGTGCAGCCTGTCGGCGACGATCTCGGCCATGGTGTTCGCGGGGGCAACCAGACCGAGGCACATGCCCTCAAAATTGGCCACTTCACCGATGGCCCAGATGCCCGGTACTTCGGTGGCACAGAAGTTGTTGATAACCACACCGCCACGCTGGCCCAGGCTGAACAGCTGCTCGTCGCCCTCGGGGGCGCGGAAGAGTTCATCGCGGGGCCGGACGCCGATGGCCACGATCACCATGTCGGCATCGATAATGCGGCCGTCGGCCATGAGGACACCCGTGACCTGGCCCTCGTCGTCGGACAGGACTTCGGACGGGAAGACGCCGCCGTGGACTTCAAAGCCCTTGGCCTTGATGAGCCGGCCCATTGCCTGGCCCGCTCCTTCGTCGAGCTGCGTGGCCATCAGCCACTGCGAACCGTCGATGACGATTGGCGTGGCACCGAGCTGTTCCGTGCCGGCGGCCGATTCGAGCCCCAGGAGGCCGCCACCGATGGTGACGGCGTTAACCTTGCGGCCGAGCTTTTCCGTGAGTTGGGTGATGGCCTTGCTAATGGCCCATACGTCTTCAAGCGTGCGGTATAGGTGAGTGAGCTCGTTGCCGGGGATAGGCAGGCGGGCGGCGTTCGAGCCGGTGGCCACCACCAGGTCGTCATATTCGAACGCGCTGCCGGCAGCGGTTTCCACCGTCTTGGCTTCGGCATTGATCTTCACTACGCGCTCGCCGGTCTTCAGCTCCAGGGAGGCGTGGTCCCACATCGATTTTGCGCCCAGCGTCAGGTCAACATCACTGTCGGTGAGGGCCTTGGAGAGCGCCACCCGGTCATACGGCAGGTGGGCTTCCTCAGTGAGGACCGTGACATGCCAGCCTTCGAGGCCACGGGAATGCATGGCATCGGCGAAGCGGTGGGCGGCGGGGCCGCCACCGGCGACGACGATGCGGCGCTGGTTCTCTGTGCTTGAAGTCTGTTCGGTCACTGTGGGCCTTTCGCATGGGCCGCAGACGGTGTTCTGCGACCTTCCCTGACGAGGTGTCCGTTCAGACTACGGAGACGCAGTTTCGCTTCAGTTTCCCAATTGTTTCGCCGGCTTAACTTCTGCATCACGAACGCGTTTCCGGCCGGGTGATTTCTCTTTTACCCGCCGGACACATTCACTGCACGCCGTCGAAACACCTGCTGCCTAGGTTGTTGGTACGGCCACAGAGGTGGCCAGGCAAAAGCCGAACAGGCGCAGGGAGAGGAGCCGGACATGACGGCAACACTGGAAATTGGGGCACCCACCGCCGACACCATTGAAAGCGCTGCCACCTGGCACCGGGTTTGCGCCGTGGCAGAACTCGAGCTCGCCTGGGGCGAAGCAGCGCTCATCGCGGGCCGCCAGGTTGCGCTGTTCCGGACCGGCCCCGGTGAGGTCTTTGCAGTAGCCCATGAGGACCCGGCCACCGGAGCCCACGTGATGGCCCGCGGCATCCTGGGCTCCCGCGGCACCAGGCCCACTATCGCCTCGCCGCTGCACAAAGAGGTCTATGACCTGGAAACCGGCGAATGCTTCGGAACTGCGGCCGTGCGCCTGGAAACGTTCAGCACCCGCATCGCCGATGGCTTCATCGAAGTCGAAGTCTAGGCTGACCGTCCTTGCGCTGCCCTGCCCCGCATAAGCGGTGCGGGCCCGCAACCGTTGTGCGGGGCAGGGCCGTTCTTGGCTGACGGGCGGCCCGTTAACCTCAGAGCCCGAGGGCCTCGCGGACATCGCTGATCACGGCATCCAGGGTGACCCGGGCCGACTGCCGGGCTTCGGGCAGTCCGGCCGCTGATTCCACCGGGTGGAGCACTTCGAGGTAGCACTTGAGCTTCGGCTCGGTGCCGCTGGGCCGGATGATCACGCGGGTCTGGTCCCGGGTCAGGTACAGCAGGCCGTCGGTGGGCGGCAATTTGTCGCTCCCTTCGGCCAGGTCCGAAAACGTCTCAACCGTGGACGAACCAAAGGCTTCAGGCGGGCTGACACGCAGCCGGTTCATCATGGCGTCAAGCAGGCCGAGGTCCGCCACCCGGATGCTCAGCTGGTCGCTGGCGTGCAGCCCATGCCGGAGATAAAGTTCATCCAGCGTGTCGAAGATTGTTTTGCCGTCGGCCTTGGCCGCGGCAGCCATCTCCGCGATGAGGACAGCGGCCGAAATCCCGTCCTTGTCCCGCACAATGTCAGGCGCCACGCAGTAGCCCAGGGCTTCCTCGTAGCCGTAGACCAACCCTGGCACCCGGGAAATCCACTTAAAGCCCGTCAGTGTCTCCTCATGCGCGTAGCCGGCTGCTGCGGCAATCCGGGACAGCAGCCGGGAGGACACGATGGAATTGGCGAAGACGCCGGCAGTTTCGGTACCTGCCCTGTCGCCGGCCGGCCTGTCGCTGGCTGCCCCGCCGTCGCCGTCGGGTGTTACGGCACTTCCGGCCGCGAGCCGGGCCACGATGTGTGCCCCCAGCAGCGCCCCAACCTCGTCCCCGCGCAGCATTCGCCAGGCACCACTGGCCGGATCCTTCGCGGCCACCGCAGCACGGTCGGCATCGGGATCGTTGGCCAGCACAATATCGGCTTCCAGACGGGCGGCGGTCTCCAGTGCGAGGTCCAAAGCGCCTGGTTCTTCCGGGTTGGGAAAGCTCACCGTGGGAAAGTCCGGATCCGGTTCGGCCTGTTCGGCCACGAGCGTCACATCGGCGAAGCCGGCGGCGTTCAGGACCGCCACGGCGGTTTCCCCGCCGACGCCGTGCATGGGCGTCAGGACAATCCGCAGGTCGCGGGACGGGAAGCGGACCGGATCGGCGAGTGCCGCCGTCGCGCGTTGGTAGTCGGCCGCAACCGAGGCGCCCAGGACCGTCCAGCCCTCCGTTGCCAGGGCGATGGACTCCACGGGTCCCACAGCATCGATCTGCTCGGCGATCCGGGCGTCGTACGGCGCAACGATCTGTGCGCCGCGCCCGCTTTCCTCCACGGAGTGGCGGCCAAGGTACACCTTGTACCCGTTGTCCTGCGGCGGGTTGTGGCTGGCGGTGACCATCACACCGCCGTCGCACTCCAGGGCCCGCACTGCGAAAGCCAGCAGGGGAGTGGGCAATGCGGCAGGCATCAGGAAGGTATCAATCCCGGCGGCGGTGAAGATGGCCGCCGTTTCCTCGGCGAAGATGTCCGAGTTGTAGCGGCCGTCATAGCCGACGACGGCGCGGGGCCGGGTTCCGGGCGATGCCGCACCGACGGCGTCAACCAGGAAGGCGGCGAGTCCGGCGGCGGCCCGGCGCACCACCACCCGGTTCATCCGCTTCGGGCCGGGGCCGAGGGCGGCGCGAAGTCCCGCGGTGCCGAATTGCAGGGTGCCGTTGAAGCTGTCTGTCAGTTCCTGCAGGGCCGCCGGGGAGCCGTCCTCCGCGAGCTGCAGCAGCTCCGTGAGCGCGGCGGCAGTGGCGGAATCCGGATCTTTGGCCGCCCATTCACGGGCGTGGCTGAACAAGGAGGCGGCATCGGAGGACGTCATGGGGTCAACGCTATCGTTATTGCCCGCGGAACGGTCCCGAACACTCGAGGTGAAAGCGGAAACACTGGAAATCCTTGACAGCAGGTTTCTGGACACGTAGTGCGGGCCCGAATCCTGGCCTCGGTCTCCGGTCCGCCGGGGCGGCTTCTCGCCGGCCAGGCGTCCGGACCGGATTTCCGTCCTGGATGTGGTCCTGGCCATCGAGGGAAACGAGAATGCCTTCCGCTGCGAAGGCATTCTCAAGGACGCACCGGGCGGAACGCCGGTTCCCCGAGGCCCGGGCGGACACGGTCAATCAACTGGCGGGCTCACAGCCTCACCACCCCAAAAAAGCAACGCGGGCTCACCTAACGCCCCTCGGAAGGCCTCGGACGGGCGTTAAGTGACCCCGCGTTGTCCTAAAGCTTGGCGATGATCCCCGCCAGCAGTTTGGAGATGCGCGGTCCCGCTTCCTGCCCGGATTCGAGGACTTCCTGGTGGCTGAGCGGCATGGCACTGATGCCGGCCGCGAGGTTGGTCACCAGCGAAATGCCGAACACCTCCATGCCCGCGTGGCGGCCGGCGATCGCCTCCAAAGCCGTGGACATGCCCACCAGATCCGCACCGATCCGCTTGGCGAACTGCACCTCGGCAGGAGTCTCGTAATGCGGGCCGGAGAACTGGACGTAGACGCCCTCGTCCAGCGAAGTATCCACCTGACGGGCCAAGGCCCGGATGCGTGAACTGTAGAGATCTGTCAGGTCCACGAACGTGGCGCCTTCCAGCGGGGATGTGCCGGTGAGGTTGATGTGATCTTTGATGAGCACCGGTGTGCCCGGAGTCCAGCTTTCGTTGATGCCGCCGCACCCGTTGGTCAGGACAAGGGTTTTGCAGCCGGCGGCGGCCGCCGCACGGATGCCGTGGACGACAGCACGGACGCCCTTGCCTTCGTAGTAGTGGGTCCGGGCGCCCAGGACGAGGGCGCGCTTGCCTTCCTTGGTCAGCACCGACCGGATGGTGCCTACGTGTCCCGCCACGGCCGGGGCATGGAAGCCGGGGACATCGTCCGCGGCGAGGGTGGCGGTGGTCTCGCCGATGAGATGGGCGGCTTCGGCCCAGCCGGATCCCAGGACCAGAGCGACGTCGTGGCTGGCCACACCGGTTTTCTCGGCAATGTATGCAGCGGCCTCGCGCGCGGCATCGAAAGGGTCCAGTGTCAGGAAGTCTGTATTACTCACTGGTAAAAACTATCGTGCCGCCACCGCTGTGCACAGCGTCACGGGTGCCGGTGATACGCCCCATGAATCAGGCACTTTATTGATGTCCCGGCGCAATTGGGGAGAGAATGGTTGATTGTGACTACTCACCCAGACTTCAGCTCACCCCGGATCGCAATCCTGGGAGGTGGACCTGGCGGATACGAAGCCGCCATGGTTGCAGCCTCCTTGGGAGCGCACGTCACCCTCATCGAACGCGCGGGCCTGGGCGGCTCGGCGGTGCTCACCGATGTCGTGCCTTCCAAAACACTGATCGCGACGGCGGACCTGATGACCCGCGTCAGTGCGGCGGGGGAGTTGGGAGTGAAGTTCGACGTCGACGGCGGTGACTTTGCGCCCGTGATGAGGGCGGACCTTAAGCACATCAACGACCGCGTCCTTGGCCTGGCCCGTCAACAGTCCCGAGACATCACATCCGGACTGGAACAGCACGAGAACATCCGCATCCTGCTGGGTTCGGGCAAGCTGGTGGACAACCACACCATTGAAGTCCTGACCGCGGACGGCACCGAAACCGTTGAGGCGGACACCATCCTGCTGGCAGTCGGCGCGCATCCACGCGAACTGCCCACGGCGCGGCCCGACGGCGAACGCATCCTGAACTGGGCCCAGATCTACAACCTCGATGAACTGCCCGAGGAACTCATTGTGGTGGGCTCGGGTGTGACCGGTGCCGAGTTCGCTTCCGCCTATAACGGCCTGGGCTCCAAGGTCACCCTGATTTCCAGCCGCGACCGGGTGCTGCCCGGTTCCGACACCGACGCCGCGGAGGTGCTGGAAGAAGTCTTCGAGCGCCGCGGCGTGCGCGTCCTGTCCCGGGCCCGTGCGGAGACGGTTGAACGCACGGACGACGGCGTGGTGGTGACCCTCGGTGACGGTTCGAAGGTCACGGGCAGCCACTGCCTGGTCTGCGTCGGTTCCATCCCCAACACCGCCGGCATCGGTCTGGAGGAGGTGGGCGTCGCGCTCACCGGGAGCGGGCACATCAAGGTCGACGGCGTCTCCCGCACTACGGCCCCGAACATCTACGCCGCCGGTGACTGCACCGGCGTGCTGGCGTTGGCCTCGGTCGCTGCGATGCAGGGCAGGATCGCCATTGCCCACTTCCTAGGTGACGCCGTGGCCCCCATTAAGCTGCACCAGGTGGCATCGAACATCTTTACGTCACCGGAAATCGCCAACGTGGGTGTCACCGAGGCCGATATCGAGTCGGGTAAATTTCAGGGCGATGTCATCAAACTGTCTCTCAAGAGCAATGCCCGCGCCAAGATGCGCAACAACAAGGACGGCTTCGTCAAGATCTTCGCGCGCAAGGGCTCCGGCACGGTAATCGGCGGCGTTGTGGTGGGCCCGAACGCGTCCGAGCTGATCTTCGCCATCTCCATTGCCGTGAAGCACAAACTCCACGTGGACGACGTCGCCAACACTTTCACGGTGTACCCGTCGCTCAGCGGATCCATCTCCGAGGCCGCACGCCGCCTGCACGTCCACATGTAGTACCTGGTGGGGACGTTTGGCCCTAATTCCTGTACGAACAGGACCGCCACAGTGAATCACGGCCAACATCTACATTTGCTATGGGAGCGTTGGAGGGCAGACCGCCCAAATCGCGGAGTACATTGCCGAACTGGTCCGGAGCCACGGGCACGAGGCAGAAACCGTGGGCCTCGAGCATTCCGAAGACACCCTTCCCGGCGGCCCGGACGCCTATACCGAGTGGGACGGCGTGAAACGTTTACCGAAGACTTCCTGGCTGGGCTGCCCGCACCATCGGGCGCGGCACAGCCATAGTGCCCGTCAGGAACGGGCGAAGGCCGGGACTACATCGCCGGGTGACAAGGGCGCGAACCACTGGTCAAAGCCCAGGGCGCCGGCGCTTTCCGCGGGGCCGGGATCATCCGAGTACAGCGCCTGGCTGTCTGCGTCCTCCAGCAGGACTTCCTCAACCTGTGCCCGCCAGTCCTCCGGCAGGTCCAGTTCGTAGATGTCCTCGGTGATTTCCGCCTGGTCGAGCAGGCACCGGACGGCCAGCTCGGCGGCCAGGCATCCGGGGGCGGTCCAGCCACGGCCCAAGGATGCCGCGACGTCGGAGGCCACCACAATGAACTTTTGGGTGAACTTCGCATCGTAGCTGGATGCGAACCGGGGCGGCAGCGAGGAGAGCACTGAGGACCCCGCAATGTCCGACGGGCCAATATTCTCCAGCCCGCTCAAAGTTCCGAGGTCGCGGAAAAGCTGGTCGAGGAGAACGCCCGACGAGTTCCACAGCAGGCCAGCCAACAGGCGGGTCTGGCTCACTGCTTTGTGGCGCTCTTCAGCCGGCACAACGGCCATTTCGTCGAGGTCATCGGGATCGAACTGGAGCCGCTGCTCCGGTGTCATGTCATCCGGATGGGGATCGAGGCCCAGAAGTTCCAGGCCCAGCCCGGTCAGCTTCGCCGCGTCGGCCAGCAGTTCTTCGGTGATGTCGTCTTCTTCGTCGGCATTCATGGCCCCGATGCTACTTTCGCCGGCAACCACACCCGATTCGCGTTACGCGCACATGTCAGGCCTACCGGCCTTCAGCCCAGCTCACGCGGCGGGGGCCGCCTGGAAGTGTTTTTCGATAAGCCCTTTGATGTCGTCGTGGCAGCCGCCGCAGCCCGTACCGGCCCGGGTTGCCCGGGAGACGTCGGCCACGGTGGCGCAACCGCCCTCCACCGCGCCCTGGATTTTGGCTCCGCTGACTCCCGCGCAGCGGCACACCATACCTGCAGGATCGGCCGGGCCGGAGGAGGCCAGCTGGTCAGGACCGTCCAGCCGCAGCAACAAGGACCTGTCTGCCGGCAGCTCAGCACCCCGTTCGAAGAGTCCCACCAGTTCGGCGGCCGTCCGCGGCATGCCAACTGCCACCAGGCCTTCCAGCACTCCGCCGCGGGTGGTCATCTTGACGTAGCGGCCGTGCTCGGGGTCCGCCCACTGGGCGATCTGCAGGCGCGGGCGGCCGTTGACGGCGCCGGCCGTCAGGGCTTCCTCGTCCCACGGATCGGCCGCGTTGTCTCCGGCCACAGCCATGTTCATGCCGCGGGCCTTAAGGACAATCACGCCGGCCTGTTCCTGGGGCAGTTCCTCCAGCGCGTCGGCTTCATCCGGCGTGGCGGTGGCCAGCAGGGTTAGGTAGTCGGCCAGCCATTCGGCTTGCCGCCAGCCCGGTCCCACCAGCCCGGACGGGCCCTTCGCGGTGCGGCAGTCATTGCACGTGGGGTCAGGGCAGCGCACCTCGGCGCAGTCACCGATGGCGAAGATGTGCGGCTCGTGGTGCGCACGGAGCCGGTGGTCCACCAGGATCCCGGTGCCGGTGGACAGGCCGGAGCCCTCGGCGAGCTCGGTCCGCGGACGCACGCCGCACGACAGGACCAGGAGGTCGCCGTCGATCGCGGAACCGTCATCGAGCAGCAAGGCCGAGAAGCCGCCGTCGGGCGCCTTTTGCTCTACACCGGTGGACCGCGCGTTGCCCGCCATCCGGACACCGCACCGACGCAGGGCGGCCGCGAGAACCGCTCCGCCGCCGCGGTCGATGTTGCGGCCGAGCGGGTGCGGGCCGTTGTGGACCACCGTGACAGTGGCGCCCTCCTCCGCCGCGGCGAGGGCAGTCTCCAGGCCCAGGACACCGCCGCCGAGCACCACCACGCGCTTGCCGCCGTCGACCGCTGCGCCCAAAACCGAAGCGTCGCGCAGGTCCCGGAGCGCCGTGACTCCCGCGGGAAGGACGGGGAAAGCGGGATCCGGGTTGATGCCGGTGAGGTTGGGGATCACCGGACGGGAACCCGTGGCGAACACCAGGCGTTCGTAGGGCACCGATGTGCCGTCGTTGAGGAGAACACGCTGGCGGGCCCGGTCGACGCGCCGGACCCGCACACCAAGCCGGACGTCCACACCTTCGGCGATCAGGGCGGCCGCGTCAGAAAGCGCCAGGGCGTCCGCCGTGGTGCGGCCCACGCCCAGGTCAGCGACCAGGACGCGGTTGTACGCCGCCTCGGCTTCCTCGCCCACTACCGTCAGGCTGACGTGTCCGTCGCGGACCGCGGGGAGCAGTTCATCAACCAGGCGGGCTGCCACCGGGCCGAATCCGACAATGACAACCTGCTCGCTCATGAGGCCTCCGTCGTTTGAAGAACACAGTGCTCAAGTCCGGTGGGTGCGGCCGCCCGGACCAGCACCGTGTTGAACTTGAATTCGGGCATCCCGGAGATGGGGTCTGTCGCGGCTTCCGTCAGGCGGTTGGCGCTTTCGATTTCCGGGAAGTGGAAGGGCAGGAACACCGTTTCCGGGCGGATGGCGGTGCTGAGCTCGGCCCGGCAGACCACCGCCCCGCGTTCGTTGGCCACCGAGACAAAAGCACCGTCGACGATACCCATCGCGCCCGCGGCAGCCGGGTGGATCTGCAGTTTCGCCTCGGGCTGGGTGGCCAGCAGCTCGGACACCCGCCGCGTCTGGGCGCCGGACTGGTAGTGCTCCAGGAGGCGGCCGGTGATGAGGGTCATGGTCTTCGCGGCCGGGGCTGTGGCATCCCCAGCCGGGGTGACGGCTGGCGTACGACGGCGGCGCGGCGTCACCGGGGTCATGACCGCTTTGCCGTCGGCGTGGGCAAAAGTGTCGAGGAAGAGCCGTGGCGTGCCGGTACTGCCCACGGGGTATGGCCAGTAGGCGGCCTCGCCGCGGTCCAGCATGGCGTAGTCGATGCCCGAGTAGTCGGCCAGCCCGCCGGCCGAGGCAAGGCGGAGCTCTTCGAAGACTGTTTCCGGGTCCTCGCTGTACGTGGAGGGGGCATCGAGGGCTTCGGCCAGCCGGGCCATGATCCACAGTTCGCTGCGGGCACCGGCGGGCGGCTGGATGGCACGGCGGCGGCGCAGGACACGTCCCTCAAGGTTGGTGAGCGTGCCTTCCTCCTCGGCCCATTGCAGGACAGGCAGGACGAGGTCCGCCTCGGCCGCGGTCTCGGACATGAAGAAGTCGCAGACTACCAGGAAGTCCAGGCTGCGGAGGCCTGCTATCACGGCATTGGCATCGGGGGAGGCCACCGCGATATTGGAGGCGTGGACGAAAAGGCACCGGACGCCGTCGGGCTGTCCCAACGATTGCAACAGTTGGACCGCGGGAAGGCCGGGGCCGGGAATGGATTCCTCCGGGACGCCCCAGACGCCGGCCATGTGGGCGCGGGCTGCGGGGTCGGTGATCTTGCGGTAGCCGGGGAGCTGATCGGCTTTCTGGCCGTGTTCGCGCCCACCCTGGCCGTTGCCCTGCCCGGTCAGGGTGCCGTAGCCGCTGCGGGCTGAGCCTGGCAGGCCCAGAAGCAGGCTCAGGTTGATCGCGGCGGTGGCGGTGGCGGTGCCGTCCACGTGCTGTTCCACGCCGCGGCCGGTGAGGATGTAGCTGCCGCCCTTGCGCGCGCCGTCGGCAAGCCTGCGGGCGGTCTCCCGGATGAGCTCTGCCGGCACACCGGTGATGGACTGGACGCGTTCGGGCCAGAAGGAGTTGACGCTGCGGACCACGGCATCGTAGCCGGAAGTGCGTTCCGCCACGAAGGCGGCGTCCGCCAGGCCCTCGTGGATCACTACGTGCTGCAGGCCCAGCAAGAGGGTAAGGTCGGTGCCCGGCAGGGGCTGGAGGTGGAGGCCGCCGCCGTCGGACGTAAAGGCCGCCGTGGCTGAACGGCGGGGATCCACCACAATCAGCCCGCCGGCGTCGCGGGCACCTTTGAGGTGCTGCACAAACGGCGGCATGGTTTCGGCGACGTTGGAGCCGAGCATCATGATGGTGCTGGCACCGTCCAGGTCCGCCAGCGGGAACGGCAGGCCCCGGTCGACGCCGAACGCCCGCATCCCGGCGGCCGCTGCGGAGGACATGCAGAAGCGGCCGTTGTAGTCGATGCACGACGTGCCGAGGGCCAGCCGCGCGAACTTGCCCAGCATGTAGGCCTTCTCATTGGTCAGCCCGCCGCCGCCGAAAACCCCGATGGCGTCCGCCCCGTAGCGGGCCCGTGTGTCCCTGACGGCGGTGGTGACCAGGGCCAGGGCCTGGTCCCAGCCGATGGGGCGGTGGATGCCATCGTGGCCCTTCAGGAGCGGTTCTGTGACGCGTCCCGGGTGGTTCAGGAGGGTGGCTGCGGTCCAGCCCTTACGGCAAAGCCCGCCGCGGTTGGTGGGAAAATCCCGCCCGCTGACTTCCAGGACGGGGGCTTCAATGGTAGCCAGGGCGGCGGGCGGTTCTGCCGGCACGGGGCCTGGCCCCGGCTTGGAGGCCGGGGCCAGGCCCGTTGGAGACGTGAGCGTCATGGCGCACTGCAGGGCGCAGTAAGGGCAGTGCGTGTCGGCGCTGTCGGTCATGTTAGACGTGTCCCATCGCGTTTCGGTTGGCGTTGCGGATGTAGCAGAACCAGCAGACCGCCAGCATCAGGACGTACGCTCCCACGAAGCCGTAGAACGCCGGGGTGTAGGAGCCGGTGGCCGTGTTGGATGCGTTCAGTACCTGCGGGATCACAAACCCGCCGTAGGCCCCGATGGCCGAGATAAGGCCAAGGGCTGAGGAAGCGAGCCGCTGGGTGGCCACTGAGTTTGCCCCGGTGCGGGCGGCGCGGCTGGAGGTGGCGAAGATGACCGGGATCATGCGGTACGTGGCACCGTTTCCGAAGCCGCTGGCGGTGAAGAGCATCAGGAAGAGGACCAGGAAGAGCCAGAAGTTCTTCAGCGGCAGGGTCCAGATCATGGTCAGCGTGATGACTGCCATCGAGGCGAACGCCGCCACGGTCATCCGCGCGCCGCCCATCCGGTCAGCCATCCGGCCGCCGTAAGGACGGGCCAGGGAACCGACCAGCGGGCCAAGGAACGCAAGGGACAGCGCCATGGTGCCGACTCCGATCGAGGAGAACTCCGGGAAGTAGTCCTTGATGAGCTTCGGGAAAACGCCGGCGAAGCCGATGAACGACCCGAAGGTACCGATGTACAGCAGCGCCATGATCCACAGGTGCGGTTCCTTCAGCGCTGCGACCGAGCCGGCCACGTCACCCTTGGCGCTGGTGAGGTTGTCCATGTACTTCCAGGCACCGAAAGCGGCGATCAGGATGAAGGGGATCCACATCCAGCCGGCCATCGGAAGGTTGACGGTACCCGCAGCGAGCAGCGTGATGACAATCGGCACGGCCAGCTGTGCGACGGCTGCACCCATGTTGCCGCCGGCGGCGTTCAGGCCCAGGGCCCAGCCCTTCTCCCGGGCCGGGTAGAAGAAGGTGATGTTGGCCATCGAGCTGGCGAAGTTGCCGCCGCCGAAACCGGCCAGGGCTGCCACGAACAGCATGACGCCGAAGGGGGTTTCGGGGTTGGAGACACAGAGTCCCAGCCCGGTCGCGGGAATCAGGAGGAGGAGCGCGGACACGATGGTCCAGTTCCGGCCGCCGAAGCGGGGAACCATAAAGGTGTAGGGGATGCGGAGCGTGGCGCCTACCAGGCTGGGCATCGAGATGAGCCAGAAGATCTCCGAGGTGGAGAACGTAAAGCCTGCCGCGGGGAGCTGGACCACCACGATGGACCAGAGCTGCCAGACCACGAAACCGAGGAACTCAGCGAAGATGGACCAGTTCAGGTTGCGGCGGGCGATCGCGCGGCCGGCGGACTCCCACTGCTCTTTGTTCTCGGCGTTCCAGTTGGCGATCCAGCGGCCCGGGCGGAATTCAAGGGCGGGGGCGGCTGCGGTTCGGGTGGTGCGGATATCTGCAGTGCGGTCAGCGGTCACTGCGTGCCTCCTTTGGGGGAATGTTGTTCCTCCACGCTAAGGACGGCGCGTTTCGCGGACGGTCGCCGTGTGTTAACGCCCTGTGACTTTTCCCTGTCTGCCCCTGGAAAGCGGCGTGAGGCGGGGTGAAGGGCCACGAAGTGAGACAAACCCCGCGTGTCCAGATGCTGGAATCCTTGTCCATTGACTGGACGGCGGGAACTAATATTGGACTCTAACTACTGCGCGCCTGGCCTCATCATGCCCGGCCGGTTCTCATGAAAGTGTGTCCATATGTCTTCCACACAAACCTCCGCGGAGCAAGGATCACCCAAGGCAGTGAACACGCGCGGCCGCGTGATTGTTGCCAGCCTGATCGGTACCACTGTGGAGTTCTACGACTTCTACGTCTATGCGACCGCCGCTGTGCTGGTCTTCCCGGCACTGTTCTTCCCCAACCAGAACGAGACCACGCAGCTGCTCAGCTCCTTCGCAGTATTCGGCGTCGCGTTCGTGGCCCGACCCTTGGGATCGATCGTCTTTGGCCACTTCGGTGACAAGTTCGGCCGCAAGGGCACCCTGGTGGCTTCGCTGCTGACCATGGGTATTGCCACGTTCCTCATCGGCTGCCTGCCCACTGCGCTCGTCCCCGGCTGGCAATTCTGGGCCCCTGCCCTCCTGGTGGTCATGCGCTTTGCCCAGGGCCTGGCCCTCGGCGGCGAATGGAGCGGTGCGGCCCTCCTGGCCACCGAAAACGCCCCCGCCAACAAGCGCGCCATCTACGGCACGTTCCCACAGCTCGGTGCGCCCATCGGCTTCATCATCGCCAACGTGATCTTCCTCGTGGCCAGCTACACACTGTCGCCGGAAGCCTTCCTGGCCTGGGGCTGGCGTGTGCCGTTCCTGATCAGCGCCGTGATGGTCATCATCGGGCTCTACGTCCGTCTCAAGTTGATCGAGACGCCTGCCTTCACCAAGGTCCTCGAGTCCAAAGAGGTGGCCAAGCTGCCCCTGGCGCGGGTCTTCAAGACCAGCTGGCGCCAATTGATCCTGGGCACGTTCATTATGCTCGCCACCTATGTGCTCTTCTACCTGATGACCACGTTCACGCTGACCTACGGCACCCGCGCCGCCAGCCTGGATACAGCTAGGGCAGCCGCTGAGAAGGCCGGCAAGCCGATGTCTGAAGCAGCAGCTGCTGCATTCGTTCCAGGTTTGGGCTTCAGCCGCAACGATTTCCTCTGGATGCTGATTGCCGGCGTCGTGTTCTTCGGTATTTTCACATTGGTCTCCGGGCCGTTCGCCGAGAAGTTCGGCCGCCGCAGGATGCTGCTGGCGGTGACCGCCGGCATCTTTGTGTTCGGCCTGCTGTGGGTTCCGCTCTTCAGCGGCGGCTTTGTAGGGACCATGGCCCTGCTGATCCTGGGCTTTTCGCTCATGGGACTGACGTTCGGGCCCATGGGCGCCGTCCTGCCGGAACTCTTTCCCACCAACGTCCGGTACACCGGTTCGGCCATTAGCTACAACTTCTCCAGCATTCTGGGCGCAGCCGTGGCACCGTTCATCGCCGTCTGGCTGTGGGAAATGGCGAAGGGCAGCCCGGTGCTGGTTGGTGTCTACCTGACCGTCATGTCCGTCCTGACGCTGTTCGCCCTGTTCCTGAGTAAGGAAACCAAGGACACGGACTACGAGAACAACGTAGCCTGACGTTCCAGCCCGCTTACTGCCGGAAACGCCCGGCGTGTTCCCTGGTAGTCCGGGGAGCGCGCCGGGCATTTCTGCGTCCGGGACCAAGCAGCCGGGCCGGAACGCACGACGGCGGGCTCCCGACAGTCCGGGAGCTCAGCTGCGGTAGCGGGCCACGAAATTCTTCAGGATGCTCATGGGTTCGGTGACAGTGGAGCGGCGGGCTTTCGCCATCAGCTCCTCCGCGGACTCCGGCGGGAAGTACCCGGCATGGCGGTAGATATCTATCCGGGTGACCAGGCCCTCGACATCCAGTTCGGGATGGAACTGCGTGGCGTACAGGTTCTGTTTGATCCGGAACATCTGGACGGGGCACGCCTGGGAGGACGCGAGCAGCACGGCATGCGAAGGCAGTGTGGTGCAGGCTTCCTTGTGGCCCGTGAAGGCGTTGAACCGGCGTGGCATTCCGCGCAGGACAGGGTCTGCGATGCCCGCCTCCGTCAGTTCGATCTCCACACCGCCCAGGGGTTCGCCGAACGTCCTGTCGATCACGGCACCCTGGTGTGTTCCCAGCGTTCCCACCCCGTAGCAGGCGCCGAGGAATGGAAAGTCCTGGTCCACGATCAGGTCCAGCAGCCCGGCTAGCTCCCGTTCCACGCGGTGCTGGGTGGCGCTTTTGTGATCCGAGGGGTCGCTGGACGTGAACGGGCTGCCGCCCACAATCACCCCGGCGTACGCCGCCAGGTCAAGGTCCGGCAGGGGAGCGGCCTCCAGCCGGATGCGGCGGAGCTGTGCCGGGGCCAGGCCGGCGTACCGCAGGTAGGCGGCGTACTCGTCCTCCGCGGCGTCGTCTTCGGCCCGGGAGGCCAGGAGCAGGAAAGGCTTCACACGCTAAGTGTGCCCCAGGGCCCCACCCTCACGCCAAGAGCACAGGCCAATGCCAAGTGGTGCCGCGGCTCAATGGCTGCCGAACTCAATGTCCGCCGAACTTAGTATCGGCCGGACTCAGTGCCCGGCGGGTTCAACGGCCGGCTGGGCCAGGGACCGCCGGGACTGCGGGCGGGCAGCGGGGTCGGCGTGCCGGTGGACCAGCTTCCAATAGCCCTCTTCACGGCGGAAGATGCTGGTCACCCGCAGTGCGAACTCCTCCGTGAGCGGGGCGCCTTCCAGACGGGCCTTGAAGTGTTCCGTCTCCACCAGGTAGGCGGTGTCGCGTGCGGTGTAGGACGTGATGGTTTCGAACCCCAGCATCTCGCCGTCCTGGAACTGCCGCGATGCCTGGTCCAGGCGTGCTTCCACCTGCGCCCAGCCGCGGGCGATGCCGCCGAAAGGATTGGCCAGGGTGACGTCGTCAAGCCTGGAATACAGGTCCTTGACCGGCCCGGGATTACCGCGGGTGATCTCCGGAACGGCCAGGTGGTAGCTGGCCACTTCTTCTTCGAAACTGGGTGCGAGCATGGGGTGCCTCCGGCGGGGTCTAGTCTTCGATCGTGGCGATGACGGCGCCGGCCGAAACCGTCTCACCGGCCACTGCGCCGAGTCCGGCAATGGTGCCGGAACGGTGCGCGGTCAGGGGCTGTTCCATCTTCATGGCTTCCAGCACCACGATGAGGTCGCCTTCCGCCACAACGTCGCCGTTGGCCACGGCCACTTTGACGATGGTGCCCTGCATGGGGGACGTGAGGGCATTGCCGGTGGCGGCCGCCGCAGTGCCACCGGATCGGAGGCGTTTCTTGGACTTGCCGGCCTTCGCGCCGCTGCCGGAACCAGTGCCGACTGATCCCAGGGAAGCCGGCAGGACCACTTCGAGGCGTTTGCCGCCGACTTCAACCACCACGCGCTGGCGTTCCTCGGCGTCGGCCGCCTCAGCCTCGGTGCCGTTCGGCGTCCAGGCAGGGATGTCGTTGATGAAGGCGGTTTCGATCCAGCGGGTGTGGATGCTGAACGGCCCTTCCACGGGGGCGAAAGCAGGGTCCGAAACGACGGCGAGGTCGAAGGGGATCACGGTGGGGATGCCTTCCACCACCATTTCCTCCAAGGCCCTGCGTGAACGCTGCAGGGCCTGGGCGCGGGTGGCGCCGGTGACGATCAGCTTGGAGAGCATCGAGTCGAAGTTGCCGCTGATGACGTCCCCCTGTTCCACGCCCGAGTCGATCCGGACTCCCGGGCCGGTGGGGTTCTTCAAAGTGGTGATGGTGCCCGGAGCAGGCATGAAGTTGCGGCCTGGATCCTCGCCCGTGATGCGGAATTCGAACGAGTGGCCGCGGACCTCGGGATCGCCGTAGCCCAGCTCCTCGCCGCGGGCCACCCGGAACTGTTCGCGGACCAGGTCGATTCCGGTGACTTCCTCAGAGACGCAGTGCTCCACCTGAAGGCGGGTGTTGACCTCGAGGAAGGAGATGGCGCCGTCCTGGCCGACCAGGAATTCGCAGGTTCCGGCGCCTACGTAGCCGGCCTCCTTCATGATGGCCTTGGAGGATTCGTACAACCGGCGGTTCTGCTCTTCGGTGAGGAACGGGGCCGGGGCTTCCTCTACAAGCTTCTGGTTGCGGCGCTGCAGGGAGCAGTCGCGGGTGGAGATGACAACAACGTTGCCGTGGGCGTCCGCCAGGCATTGGGTTTCCACGTGCCGCGGGGCGTCCAGGAAGCGTTCGATGAAGCACTCGCCGCGGCCAAACGCTGCAGTGGCTTCGCGGACGGCCGATTCAAACAGTTCGGGAATTTCCTCGCGGGTGCGGGCCACCTTGATGCCACGGCCGCCACCGCCGAAAGCAGCCTTGATGGCCACCGGCAAGCCGAATTTGTCCACGAACTCAAGGATTTCCTCGGCCGACTGCACGGGATCGGCGGTGCCAGGAACCTGGGGTGCGCCCACCTTCTCGGCGATGTGGCGGGCCTGCACCTTGTCGCCCAGGGCGGAGATTGCCTCAGGGGAGGGGCCGATCCAGGTGATGCCGGCGTCGATCACCTTGGCGGCGAAGTCGGCGTTCTCGGCCAGGAAGCCATAGCCGGGGTGGATGGCGTCGGCGCCGGACTGGCGGGCAGCGTCAATAATTTTGTCCATCACCAGATAGGACTCGGCGGCGGTGTTGCCACCCAGGGAGTAGGCCTCATCAGCAAGCCGGACATGCAGCGCGTCGCGGTCAGGGTCGGCGTAGACAGCCACGGAGGCAATGCCCTCATCACGTGCCGCGCGGATGATCCGCACTGCGATTTCACCGCGGTTGGCGATCAGCACCTTGGTGAGGTTCGACTGCACGGGACTTGCGGACTGCTGCAAAATTGCTGACAAGGCGTCTCCTTCTTTCCTTCAGGGAGCCTAGCGCGATTTTGAGGGTTCCGCCGATATTACTTGCGGATTCCGTGGGTAAACGGGCGGAGCTTTGTAGGGAACCTACAATCGCACCGCAAATTGATCCGGACTACCCGGCCGGCCAAAGCTCCGTGATGCGCACGTTGGCCTGCGCCAGGAGGGCCCGTAGCGTCGAAATGGAGAGCCCGACGACGGCGTGCGGGTCCCCGTCCACCTTCCGGATGAACGCCCCGCCTAAGCCGTCGATGGTAAATGAGCCGGCGCAGTTCAGCGGCTCACCGGTGGCGATGTAGGCGTCGATTTCCTCCGGTTCCATGTCCGTGAAACATACCTCGGCGGAGGTGACCGCCCCGAGCGTGGCGCCGGAGCCCGGACCCGTGGACCCGGCGTCGTCGGCGCCGCCGTCGGCCGCCGTGTCGCGGCAGTCCACCAGCCAATGCCCGGTATGCAGCACCCCGCTGTTGCCGCTCATCCGGAGCATCCGTTCGCGGGCGACGTCGGCGGTGTACGGCTTGCCGTGTGCCTCGCCGTCGAACTCAAACACCGAGTCGCAGCCGATGACCAGCGCACCGTCCGCCTCCGGCAGCGCGGCCACGGCCTCGGCCTTGGCGCGTGCCAGCAGAAGTGCTGTGTCGTGCGGATCCGTGACCCCGTAGCGGGCCTGGACTGCGTCTTCATCAACGTCGGAGACCAGCACCGAGTGCCGGATTCCGGCGTCGGCCAGGAGTTTGGTGCGGGCGGGGGACTGGGAGGCCAAGATCAATCGGGTCACGGAGTCAGCCTAGTGGACCGGCTCGGAGAGCTTCCGCGTCCCGGATTCCCGGCGTTCCAGCTTGGCCCCCTCCACGTCGACATCGGGAAGGATGCGGTCCAGCCACTTCGGCAGCCACCAGGTCTTTTCGCCCAGCAGGTACATCACGGCCGGGACGATCGTCATGCGGACCACAAACGCATCCAGCAGCACACCGAACGCCATGGCGAAGCCTAGCGGCCGGACCATGGTCAGGTGGCTGAAGATGAAGCCGGCGAACACACTGACCATGATGATCGCGGCGGCGGTCACCACGGCGCCGGCATGGCTGAAGCCGATCCGTACAGCCTTTTTCGCCTGGGCGCCATGCATATAGGACTCGCGCATGCCGGATGCGATGAACACCTGGTAGTCCATGGCCAGGCCGAACAGCACACCGATCAGGATGATCGGCAGGAAGCTCAGCACCGCGCCGGGATTGGCGACGTCGAACACACCGCCCAGCCAGCCCCACTGGTAGACGGCCACCACCAGGCCGAACGCGGCGGCCAGGGACAGCAGGAAACCGCCGGTTGCCAGCAGCGGAACCACAATGGATCGGAACACCAGCAGTAACAGCACGAGGGAAAGTCCGACGACGATCGCCAGGTAGGGCGGCAGGGCGTCACCGAGTTTCGTGGAGACGTCGATGTTGCCCGCGGTCTGCCCTGTCAGGCCGATGGTGACTCCGGTATCGGACTTGATCTGTGCGCCGCGTTCGCGGAGCTCGCTGACCACCCGGACAGTGCCTGCCTTGGCGGGGCCCTCTTCGGGGATGACCTGGAACACCGCGGTGGTGCGGTCCACGCTCAATGCCACGGGCACAGCAGCCACCACGTTGTCCACGCCGCGGATCAGGTCCGCGACGTCGTACTGCAGTTCCTGGGCCTGTGTTTCGTCCAGGCCGGCCGGGAACTCGCCCACCACCACGATGGGGCCGGTGACACCTTCGCCGAAGCTGCGGGCGGTGACGTCGTAGGCCTGGTACGCCTCGGATTCGACCGGTTCGGAGCCGCCGTCGGGCAGTGCCAGCTGGAGCTGCGCGGCAGGCAGGGCGAGCGTGCCCAGGAGGAGCACACCGGCCGCGAGCGCCACGATGGGGTGCCGCGTTACCAGGCCACCCCAGCCCCGGGTGCTCTTGGCTTCGTCTTTGACCCGGTCGGCAGCCTCGTGGCCAGCCTCCGCGTTGTGGGCTTCGGCCTTGGCCCAGGCCCGCCGGGAAATGATGCGCCGCCCGATCAGGGACAGCATGGCCGGCGTCAGCGAGAGCGCCACCAGCACGGCCACCGCCACGGTGCCGGCCGCGGCCAGGCCCATCACGCTCAGGAACGGCAGGCCGGGCACCACGAGGGCCGCCAGGGCAATGATGACGGTCAGGCCGGCAAAGAACACCGCGTTGCCGGAGGTTCCGGTGGCACGCGCCACGGACTCCTCCGGATCCATGCCCGCGAGCAGCTGGGTCCGGTGCCGGTTGACGAGGAAGAGGGAATAGTCGATGCCCACGGCCAGGCCAAGCATCAGGGCGAGCATGGGGGAGATGGAGCTCATGTCGAACGCTCCGGACAGGGCGAAGGTGATGCCCACGCCAACTCCGACGCCGATCACGGCCATCAGGAGGGGCAGACCGGCAGCGATCAGGGTGCCGAGCATCAGGATCAGCACCAGGGCGGCCACGGCGATGCCGATGATTTCGGCGGTACCGAAGAGCTCAGAGATGTCCTCGGTGATTTCCTTGCTGGCCAGCGCCGTGACGCCGGCGGCCGATGTTTCGTGCGCAATGTCCTGGACCTGCTGGCGCACTGCGGGTGTCAGGGCGTTGATGGAAGTGTTGAACCGCACCTGGGCCACCGCAGCCTGGCCGTCCTCAGAAACGAACCTGATCCCGCGGGAGGCTTCAGCCTGCCGTTTGCCCAGGTCCAGCTTGGCCTTCGCGGCTTCGAGTTCCTGTGTGCCGGCAGCAAGCTGTACTTGGCCCTGGGCCACGGCTGCCTTCTGCTGTCCCAGCTGGGCCTCGATGATGGTGGCGGGCGCTCCGGCGGCCGTGAGCTGCTGCTCTGCGGCATTCAGCTGCGCTGCACCGGCGTCGAGCTCTGCCCGCGATGCGTCAAGGCGGGACTGGCCGGCGGAGAGCTGCTGCTCACCGTCCGTGATTGCCTGTCCGGCCTGGTCCAGCTGGGCCTGGGTGGCGAACGGATCCGTGGTGGCTTTGACTTCCGGCAGTTCGCCGAGTCTGGTGAGGACCGCCGTAACGGCCGCGCGGCCCCCGTCGGTGAAGCCGCTGGCGGGGGCTTCGAACACGATGGTCGCGGAACCGCCAGAGGCGGCGGGCAGTTCTGCCTTCAGCTTGTCCGCGATGCGCTGGGTCTCGGTGCCGGGAATCTGGAAATTGTTGGACAGCGTGCCGTGGAAGGCGGCAGCGGAGCCGCCGACGGCCACCAATACGGCGAGCCAGAGAGATATGACCAGCCAGCGGTGCCGGTAGGAGAACTTGCCGAGGCGGTAGAGCAGCAGGGCCATGTCAGAGCCGTTCTTTGAGGAGGGTAGTGGGTGCAGCAGTGGGGGCGGTGCCGGCAGCGGTGGGGCTTCCGAAGCCGGAGCCAAGGTGGCCCATGGCATCAATCAGCAGTTGGCGCAGGATGGCGAGCGAGGCGGGGGAGAGGTCAGCGCCGCATTGGGCGAACCACACGTCCATGGCGGCCTTGCCGCAGGCGATGACCGAACCCGCGAGGGCCCGCAGGTAGAGCTCGTCGACGGCGGCACCCGGGGCGCCCGCGAAGCGTTCCCTGGCCGCGCTGATGATTTGTTCGGTGCAGTGGTCCCAGGCCTCCAGCTCGGAGCGGGACAGGAGAGCATTGTCCTGTGTCAGCGTGAACAGCTCAGCCAGTGGGGCCACGGTCATGGGGTCAGCCAGCTGCATGAGGGCGGTGCGGGCGGATTCAAGGATCGGCTCATCGGCGGGACGCTGCCGAAATTGCTGCAGGGCGCTGTCCAGGAAGCCGTGCGTTACCGAGGCCAGCGCCGCTTCGATGCTGCTGAAGTAGTTGAAGAAGGTACGCCGCGAGATCCCTGCCAGCTCGGCAATATCCTCCACCGTGAAGTTCCCCTGTCCTTTGCCGCGCAGCAGCGCCAGGGCAGCATCGGTGATGGCCTGATGGGTGGCGGCCTTGTTGAGTTCACGGCGCGTGAGAAGTTCGGGCATGAAGTTACACTACGTGCAAGTTTGCACGACGCGCAAATTAATTCACAGGAAGATGAAAGGTTCCCGACAGCTCACCCTGATGCTGCCTACAGAGACTGGAAGAGTCCCAATCAGGGACATACGACCAGCCGTCACCTGACGGCAGATCCAGGAGACAGAAATGGTACGGAAGAAAAGAATTGCCGTCGGCCTGACGGCCGCCGCGCTGGCCCTCGGTGCAGGGATCGGGATAGCCGGCGTGGCTTCGGCAACCACAACGCCTACGCCGAGCGCCAGCTCGAGCGCCTCCGCCGACGGCAGCACCAGCACTGCGCCTGCCCACGGCAAGGGCGGGCGCGGCGGCCATGGGCACGGCGGCTTCCGCGGCGTGGACGCCGCGGAACTTGCCACCAAGCTCGGCGTCGACGAGGCCAAGGTGACGGACGCGCTGAAGTCCTTCCGTGAGGCCAACAAACCCACCACCAAGCCGGCTGAAGGAGCGCGGCGGGACCCTGCAAACACGCAAGCTGAGCTCGCCAAGTCCCTTGCGGCTGCTCTCGGAGTGGACGAAGCCAAGGTGACGGCGGCACTGGACGAGCTGCGCACCGCTGAACAGGCAGAACATGCCGCGGCGCTGAAAACCCGCCTGGACACAGCGGTCACCGACGGCAAGCTGACCCAGGCTGAGGCGGACGCTGTCACCAAGGCCGTCCAGAACGGGGTGATTGGCGGCGGCGGGCGTTAAGCCACAACACCGCCCCCTAAAGAGTTTTTGTCCAGATAATGCCCATTTAAGTGACTCCGGGCGGCATTATCTGGACAAAAACTCAGGGCGGTGGGCGGTGCGGTGCGGGCCGCGTCGGTGGTGCGGGCGGCGGCGTCAGGCTTTCGCGTCGGCCAGTTCGCGTCCGGCGCCAGGAGAGTCAGTACCCCGGGCTGCGGCGGACGGATCCGCGGTGGGGGAGTCGGCGTCGTCGTCCGCGAACGGGTTGCCGTTGCGGGGCGCGTTGTAGAGCGTCTCGTCAAGGATGCCCTGGCGCTTGGACACGATAGCGGGGACGAGAGCCTGGCCCGCCACGTTGAGCGCGGTGCGGCCCATGTCCAGGATGGGATCGACGGCCAGCAGGAGGCCGACGCCGGCCAGCGGCAGTCCCAGCGTGGAGAGCGTCAGGGTGAGCATCACCACGGCGCCGGTGGTGCCGGCCGTCGCGGCGGAACCGAGGACCGAGACGAGCGCGATCAGCAGGTAGTGGCTGAAGTCCAGCTGGATGCCGAAGAACTGGGCCACAAAGATGGCCGAGATAGCCGGGTAGATTGCGGCGCAGCCATCCATCTTGGTGGTGGCGCCCAGGGGCACTGCGAAGGAGGCATACGCACGCGGAACGCCCAGGTTCCGTTCGGTGACTCGCTGGGTCAGCGGCAGGGTTCCGATCGACGAGCGGGAAACAAAGGCCAGCTGTACTGCCGGCCAGACGCCGGAGAAGTACTGCGTGACGGAGAGCCCGTGGCTGCGGACCAGGACCGGGTAGACAACAAACATCACCAGGGCCAGGCCGACGTAGATGGCGAATGTGAACTTGCCGAGCGCACCGATGGTGTCCCAGCCGTAGACGGCCACGGCGTTGCCGATCAGGCCCACGGTGCCGACAGGGGCAATCCGGATGATCCACCACAGGACCTTCTGGATGACGGCCAGCGCGGAGGCGTTGAGGTTCAGGAACGGCTCAGCGGCCTTGCCCACCTTGAGTGCGGCCACGCCGACGGCGATGGCGATCACCAGGATCTGGAGCACATTGAAGCTGACTGCGGTGGTGACGGCGCCGGATTCAGCCACGGTGGAGCTGGCACCCAGGCCGAGGAAGTTCTTGGGGAAGAGCCCGCTCAGGAAGGACCACCAGTCGCCGGTCTTGCCCGCGTACTTGGCCTCCTGGGTGATTCCGGTGTTCGCGCCGGGCTGCAGGAGCACGCCGAGCCCGATGCCGATCAGGACTGCGATCAGGGACGTGATGGCAAACCACAGCAGGGTGTTCCAGGCCAGCTTGGCGGCATTGGAAACCTGGCGCAGGTTGGAGATGGAACTGACCACTGCCGTGAAGATCAACGGGACCACAGCGGTCTGCAGCAGGGAGATATAGCTGGAGCCGACGGTCTGCAACGTGGCGCCGAGACCGTTGGGGGCCGCCTTCGTGCTGCCCGTGTATTTGGCCAGTAAGCCGAGGCCCAGGCCTACGATGAGGGCGGCGATGATCTGGAAGCCGAACGAGCCAGCCCACTTGGGCAGCTGGAAGCCGGTCTTTCCTGCGGGGTCGGGGGTGCGGGTTTGAGTGCTCACCAGAACACGCTAGGCCCACCCCAAATATCACGGCGAACGGATGTTGAGAAATGTTACGTCGCCGTATGGTCGTTCGCATCCTGAAATCCTCGGAAATCCGGTGTCATATAAGGGAAATATGAAGTTATTCCCGGCGGCCATGTGGCAAGACTCTCACCTTACTCAAGAGTTTTTGTCCAGATAATGCGTCCTCGACCGGCTTCAGGGCGCATTATCTGGACAAAAACTCAGGGGGTGGGAGGTTCCAGCAGAGCGCGCCTGAGCGTATCGAGGCCCACGGAGCCGATGTTGAGTGCCTTGGTGTGGAAGGCCTTCAGGTCGAAGCCGGGCCGGCTCTCGAGGTCGGCGCGGATCTGTTCCCAGAGACGCTGGCCCACCTTGTAGGAGGGGGCCTGGCCTGGCCAACCGAGGTAGCGGGTGAATTCGAAGTTGAGCTGGCCCTCGCTGATGGGCAGGTTTTCCTTGAGGAAGGCGTAGCCCCTGTCCGGTGTCCAGGTCCCGGTGCCCCAGCGTTCGGGGATCTCAAGTTCCAGGTGGACGCCGATGTCGAACACCACCCGGGCCGCGCGCATCCGCTGCATGTCCAGCATGCCCATGTGGTCGCCCGGATCGGCCAGGTAGCCGAGTTCCTGCATCAGCTTCTCGGCGTACAGCGCCCAGCCCTCGCCATGTCCGGAGGTCCAGCAGACGTTGCGCCGCCACTTGTTGAGCAGTTCCCGGCGGTAGGTGGCGGTGGCTACCTGCAGGTGGTGCCCGGGGACGCCTTCGTGGAAGACGGTGGTGGTTTCGGCCCAGGTGGTAAAGGTCTCCTCGCCGGCAGGCACTGACCACCACATCCGGCCGGGACGGCTGAAATCATCGGAGGGGCCTGTGTAGTAAATGCCGCCCTCATCAGTGGGGGCGATGAGGCATTCGAGCTTCTTCATCACGTCAGGGATGTCGAAGTGCACACCGGCGAGGTCGGCAACAGCCTTGTCGGAGAGTCCCTGCATCCACGCCTTGAGCGCGTCCGTCCCCTTGAGCTGGCGGGCGGGGTCATTGTTGAGGAGGTCCTTCGCCTCCGCGATGCTGGCTCCGGGCTTGATGGTGGCGGCGACCTTTTTCTGCTCGGAAATGAGTCTGCCGAGTTCCTGGAGGCCCCACTCGTAGGTCTCTTCGAGGTCGACGGCGGCGCCCAGGAACGAGCGCGAGGCCAGCGCGTAGCGTTCCCGGCCCACCGCATCCTTTTCCGGGGCGGCAGGCAGCAGTTCCGCGCGGAGGAACTCTGCAAGGCCGCGGTAGGCACCCCGCGCCGCGGCAGCACCGGCGTCGAGCTTTACCTGCCCTGCAGTGTCCAGCGGGCCTTCGCCGGTGCGCGCACCGGCGGCGAGCTTAGCGAAGAAGCCGTCGTCGGCAGCGTACTTGGTGGTCTGCTCGATAACGATCGAAACCTGGCGTGCGGCTGACACTTTCCCCGAGTCACGGGCCCGGCGAAGGGATTCGATGTAGCCCGCGATGGCGCCGGGAACGTTGAGTGCGCGGGCCGCGATGTGCTCCCAGTGCTCGGCGCTATCCGTGGGCATCAGGTCAAAAATGGCCCGGATGTCCTGCGCGGGCGAGGCGATGTTGTTCAGGCCCGCTTCGTCCCAGCCGGATTCGTGGATTTCCAGCTGCAGACCCAGCCGCTCACGCATGGAGTCCAGGGTGACACCGTCCACATCGTCCTGCGGTTCCAGACCGTCCAGGGCGGCCAGCGCCCTCCGGGCCTCCGCCGCGAATTCGGCGATGCCGGCACGGGAGTAGTCCTGGTACTCGGTCTCGTGGCCGGGCAGCCCCAGTTCGGTGGCGAAACTCGGATTCAGCCGGATAAGCGTGTCGGTATAGTGATTCGCCACGGCATCGATGGCGGTGGGCGGACGGACGGCAGGCGGGGTTTCGGTAGTCACCCCACGAGCCTAGCCCCGGCTTCGCTTCCACGCGCCGGGACCCGGCGTCGGCGCGAGCCGCAATTGCTGCCGTCGCACCCAGTGACGCAGCGGGAGCTTCGCGGTCGCCGCTGGGTCTGTGCCGCCCAGGGAAAGCACGACGGCGGTCAGCGCCGCGAGCTCCTCGGCAGACGGTTCGCCTTTGGCCACAGAAATCAGCGGGGCCGAAGATGCCTCAGGGGTTTCGACAGGCTCAAGCACCGGATTTTTCGCGCTCACAGCGGGATGTTCCCGTGTTTTTTGGCGGGCAGGCTGGCCCGCTTGTCACGGAGGGCGCGCAGGCCCCTGATGATCTGGAGCCTTGTTTCGGACGGTGCGATGACCGCGTCCACGTAACCCAGCTGGGCAGCCTGGTAAGGGTTCAGCAGCTCCTCTTCGTACTGTTGGACGACTTCGGCACGGCGGGCCTCAACGTCGCCGCCGGCCTCGGCAACGGCGGCCAGGTCGCGGCGGTACAGGATGTTGACTGCACCCTGGGCGCCCATCACGCCGATCTGGGCTGTGGGCCAGGCCAGATTCAGGTCCGCGCCGAGTTTCTTTGATCCCATCACGATGTATGCTCCGCCGTAGGCCTTGCGGGTGATGACGGTCAGTTTGGGGACGGTGGCCTCGGCGTACGCGTACAGCAGTTTGGCGCCACGGCGGATGATGCCCTGGAACTCCTGGTCCTTGCCGGGCAGGAAGCCCGGCACGTCCACCAGCGTGATGATGGGGACATTGAACGCGTCGCAGTTCCGGACGAAGCGGGCGGCCTTTTCCGAGGCGGCGATGTCCAGGGTGCCGGCAAACTGCATCGGCTGGTTGGCCACGATTCCAACCGTGTGCCCCTCCACCCGGCCGTAGCCGATGATCACGTTGGGTGCATACAAGGACTGCATCTCCAGGAAGTGCGCGTCGTCCACGATCTGCTCGATTACCGTGCGCATATCGTAGGGCTGGTTGGCGGAGTCCGGCACGAGCGTATCCAGGGCGAGGTCGTCGTCGTCCGCCTCCAGCTCCTGCTGGTGCTCCAGCACCGGCGCCTCGGCGAGGTTGTTGGACGGCAGGAAGTCCAGCAGTTCGCGGACGAAGCCGATCGCATCGGCTTCGTCGGAGGCCAGGTAGGTGGACGTGCCCGTGTTGGCATTGTGCTGCCGGGCCCCGCCCAGCGTTTCCATGTCCACATCCTCGCCGGTGACGGTCTTGATGACGTCCGGGCCGGTGATGAACATGTGCGAGGTCTTGTCCACCATCACCACGTAGTCGGTAAGCGCGGGGGAGTACGCGGCGCCGCCGGCGGACGGTCCCATAATGAGCGAAATCTGCGGGACCACGCCGGAAGCATGGACGTTGTTGCGGAAGATGTCCGCAAACATGGCCAGCGAGGCAACGCCTTCCTGGATGCGGGCGCCGCCGCCGTCGAGGATGCCCACCACCGGGCAGCCGTTGCGCAGGGCGAACTCCTGGACCTTGACGATCTTCTCGCCGTTGACCTGGCTCAGCGACCCGCCGTAGACGGAGAAGTCCTGGCTGTAGACCGCCACCGGGCGGCCGTCAACCGTGCCGTAGCCGGAGACCAGGCCGTCACCGAGCGGCTTTTTGTTTTCCATGCCAAAGGCTGTGGAGCGGTGGACTGCCAGCGCATCCAGCTCCACGAAAGAGCCTTCATCCAGCAGGAGGTCAACGCGCTCGCGGGCGGTGTTCTTGCCGCGGGCATGCTGCTTTTCGACGGCTTCGGGACCGGATGGCAGCTCTGCACGGGCCTGGCGGTCGCGGAAGTCGGCGATTTTTCCCGCTGTCGTGGTCAGATCGTGGCTCATCAAGTGTCTCCGGCTCTATAGCAGATTGGTGCTGTAACAATGTGGTGCTGCGTGCGGTGGTGCCTGGCAGGTCACGTGCGGCATTTAAGTAGCTTCTCCACACAAAAGACGAACCCTGCTGGCTAGTCTAATGACGCATCAATGCAGGACGGCTGTAGAAAACCTACAATTTTCCGCCACATCCAGCGGCCAGGACGTATGTTACTGGTGAGTAACATATCTCGGCTACAGTGGAGCCCATGACTTCCAGCAACGATGCACGGTCCGCCGCCGCAACGCCCTACCAGGCCACCGGTTCGCTGCGGGGACGCACCATTCTGATGTCCGGCGGCAGCCGCGGCATCGGGCTGGCCATTGCCACCCGTGCTGCCCGCGACGGCGCCCACATTGTCCTGCTGGCCAAGACGGGTCAGCCGCACGCCACGCTGGCAGGCACCGTCCACAGCGCCGCCGAACAGATCGAGGCCGCCGGCGGCGAGGCGTTGGCCATCGTGGGCGATGTCCGCCGCGACGGGGATGTCGCAGGGGCCGTGGCCGCCGCCGTCGAGCGCTTCGGCGGGATCGATGTGGTCCTCAACAACGCCTCCGCGATCGATCTGTCCACAACGGACGGGGTGGACATGAAGCGCTATGACCTGATGCAGGACATCAACGTCCGCGGGACGTTCCTGCTGTCCAAGCTGGCACTGCCGGCGCTGCGCAAGTCGGCCAACGGCCACATCCTCACCCTGTCGCCGCCCCTGAACCTCGACCCGGTGTGGGCGGGCAGGCATCTTGCCTACACCATGGCCAAGTACGGCATGAGCCTGACCACCCTCGGGCTGGCCGAGGAGCTCAAGGAGGACGGGATCAGCGTCAACTCCCTCTGGCCGTGCACACTGATCGATACCGCCGCCATCCGGAATATGCCCGGCGGCCGGGCCATCGTGCAGGCTGCCCGCGGGCCGGAGATCATGGCCGATGCTGCCCATGCCATCCTGACCGGCAGCAATCAGCCCGGCACCCCGCGTGCGGGCCAGGCGGGGGCCAGCGGCAACTTTTACACAGACGAACAGGTGCTCACAGCGGCAGGCGTCACCGACTTCCGGCCCTACAGTCTCGGGGCCGCCGAGGAGCAGCTCGTTCCGGACATTTTTCTCTGAGGCGCATTCCAGGCATGTGGCCGCCGGAACAGCCGCCGGCGCGGCGTGAGTCGATAGGATTCAACCATGGCTGACACACACGCACCAGGAAGTCCTTTGAACCGCGGAGCCCTGGCGGACCAGGATTTCCTGGCCGCTACCGGCATCGCGAAGGTGGTTGTGATGGACTCCACCGGGTCCACCAACGCGGACCTCCTGCGCGGACTCACCGTTGAGCCAAAAGAGTGGCCTGACCTGTCCGTGCTGACGGCTGAGTACCAGACCGCGGCGCGCGGCAGGCTGGACCGGACCTGGGAAGCGCCGCCGCTGAGTTCCGTCTCCGTTTCCATGGTTTTGCGGCCAGCCAACGCGGCGGGCAGGCCCCTGCCCACCCACACCTATTCGTGGCTGTCGCTGCTGGGCGCGCTGGCGCTAAGGCAGACACTGCGGGAGACGGCCGGCATCCCGGCCGAGCTTAAATGGCCCAATGATGTCCTGGTCCGTGGCCGCAAGATCGCCGGGATTTTGGCCCAGATGGGGCCCATGGGCGACGGTTCCGTGCCGGCGGTAGTCCTGGGGACCGGCCTAAACGTGACGCTGACCGAAGCCGAACTCCCGGTGCCCACAGCCACGTCCGTGGCACTTGAGCAGCCGCTGACTGTTGACCGGACCCAGCTGCTTAAGAGCTATCTGGCGCACTTCGCCGTGCTCTACCGCAGTTTCTGCAATGCCGACGGCGACCCCACCGCCGGGATGGCCGGTGGCCCTTCGCTCCACAAGCGGGTGGAGTCCGTGATGGTCACGCTGGGCAGGCAGGTGCGCGCGCAATTGCCCGGCGACCACGAGATAATCGGCCATGCCACCAGGCTGGACGAGTACGGATCCCTGCTCGTGGTGGACAAAGACGCCCGCGAACATGTGGTGACCGCCGGCGATGTAGTTCATCTGCGCCCGTGGACCCCGCCCGGCCAGGGCACCGAAGGCGGTTATGCGTAAAGGCCTCGTGCCGGGCGAACAGGTCATCACCACCACCCGTCCGCAGCCGAGGAAACTGGCCGGCCCGGCCGCACTCTTCATCGCCGCGCCCGCCGCCGCGGCCTTCGCCAGCGCCTGGACTCTGCGGGGTGAGGCCAGCCGCGTGGTGCCGGCGGTCTCGGCGGACTGGACACCGTGGATCGTCCTGGCATGCGTGCTCGCCGCTGCATGGATATGGTTGGCATATTGCCTGCCCCGGCTGGTGCGCTGGCAGGGGACCCGGTACATACTCACCAGCCAGCGGATTGTGGCCCGCTACGGAATTCTGCGGCGGCGTGATGAGCAGGTAAACCTCGCCTCGGTCCGCAACGTGACGGTCCACCAGTCGGTGGTGCAGCGCATATTGCGCTCCGGGAATATATCCTTGGAAACCGGATACCAAAGTGTGGTGACCGTCCAGGACGTCCCGGAAGCCGCACGGTTCCGGGACTTTGTGCTGGATGCGATGGCCGAACTGCCCGAGGGCAGGGATCCGGAGACCGATGAATCGTGGGACAGTGCCGGGGACGTATTGCCGTGGGAATTGAGAGAAGGTGGACATGATGAACGATGAGGAAGAACAGGGCGAGCCGGCCCTGCCAGCCCCCGCAGCTGAGACTGCCCACCCCCCAACAGGCACGTCGTCCGTCGAGCGGCTGGCGGCCAAATTACTCGAGACCAAGCTGCTCGGTGGCGAGCGCAAGCTGAGGCGCCGCGAAGTGGCCGCCGGGGCCGGTCTGTCGCTCCTGTCGGCGCGGAAGCTGTGGCGCGCCCTCGGCTTCCCGAACTTCGGGGACGACGACGTCGCCTTCACGGAACGTGACCAGGCAGCGCTCTCCACAGTGGTGGACCTGGTCCGCTCCGGGGTTCTGACCGAGGAGGCCGCCATCTCCGTGACCCGTTCCATCGGGCAGATGACCGACAGGATGGTGGTCTGGCAGATCGAAGCCCTCGTGGAGGACATGGTTCACGAGCAGGGTGTCACCGACGCCCTGGCCCGCAAGCGACTGGTCCAGGAACTGCCGGCACTGCTGGACGCGCTGGAGCACATGCTCGTCTACTCGTGGCGGCGGCAGCTGAACGCCGGCGTGCAGCGGCTTGCCGTCCGCGCCGAGGCTGGCCTGCAGGCCAGCGAGGAAGGCCGCGAAGGCGACGAAGACGACGCTCCGCTGCCCCTGGCACGTGCCGTGGGCTTCGCCGACCTGGTCTCCTACACGAGCCTGTCCCGCCGGATGAATGAAAAGACCCTCGCCCGGCTGGTCCAGCGCTTTGAGAACAAATGCGCCGAGATCATCTCCGTGGGTGGTGGCCGGCTGGTTAAGACAGTGGGTGACGAAGTCCTGTACATCGCGGAAACGCCGGCTGCAGGCGCAGAAATATCGCTCGCCCTGGCAGAGGCCTTCACCGAGGATGAGATCCTTCCCGAAGCGCGGGTGGCGATGGTCTGGGGGCGGATACTGTCCCGGCTCGGCGATATTTACGGACCCACGGTCAACCTCGCTGCCCGACTGACCACCCTGGCTGATCCGGGTACGGTCCTGATCGATTCCATGACGGCGTCCGCGCTGGATCAGGACGAACACTTCGTCCTGGTCCCGCAGCCCGCCGAAAACGTGCGCGGGTTCGGTGAAATCCATCCGGTGCTGCTGGCCCGAGGCGAAGGCAAGGGCCTGGTAGTCGACTAGGATTTGGCTCCGGCCAGGGCGATACGCAGGGCACCGTGTGCTGAGCCCGCTGGGCCCCGATTGGCTCACCTGCGGGTTTATCCAGTTGTTGGCGAATCACGCTATAGTCGTCTGTGGCGGCCGATCGGGCCCCCGCATGAGGGAAGTGCTCCCATGGCGGTTCGTCAGGCACTGTCAGCAATATTCCGGTGCCTTTGTGGGGGAGCGGCGGAACCGGCCCACGGAAGCAAAAAGGGCAATTTAGCTGCCGCACGGCAGTTGTGATTTCAGGGGAATAGTAAAGCTGTGACAAGTCTGCTGGGGAAGCTTGGTCTCGTGAAGTGGCACAACAGGATGGTCACCGGGACGGTTTTTGCCGTTGTGGGTGCCGTGTTGGTGACGGGTGCGATCATCTATCCGGGGTTTAAGACCACCGAGGTGGAGTTGAACGACGGCGGTGTGTGGGTTGTCAGTAAGTCCAATAATGCTGTGGGCCGGTTGAATTATCCGTCGCGTGTGTTGGATGGTGCCGTGACGCCGGCGAGTACTACTTTCGATGTTCTCCAGAGTGCGGGGGATGTGTTTGTGGATGATGAGACGGGTTCGACGTTGAACCAGGTTTCGCCTGCGAACATGCGCCTGGGCGGGGATAAGCAGTTGCCGGGGTCTGCGGATGTGAGTTTTGGTGCCGGGGTGATCTCGGTGACGGATCCGGCGGCCGGGAAGGTGTGGGCGCTCTCGCCGTCCACGGTGAATGGTTTTGACCAGGAGGCTTCCGAGCCGGTGATGGTGGGGTCGGAGGGGCTGGTGTCGGCGGTGGGTGCTGATGACCGGGTGTACTCGGCGGACCCGAAATCCGGTCTGGTGACGGTGACCGCCGTGGACGCCAATGGCGAAGTGCTGACCTCGGATTCGAACACGTGGAGTGAGCTCAAAGGCGCGGGTGATCTGCAGATCACGGTGGTGGGCGATAAGCCTGTGGTGTTGGATGCTGCGGCGGGGAACCTGTTCCTCCCGGGCGGTAAGCGCCTGGTGTTGGCGAGTGCGCGGGATGCGAAGCTGCAGCAGGGCGGGCCGGCCAGTGAGTTTGTGGCCGTTTCGACGCGGAAGGCGTTGTTGGAGCAGCCGTTGGATGGTTCGACGGCGAAGACGGTCACCTTTGATGGTGAGGGAGTGCCGGCAGCACCGGTCCAGTTGGGTGGCTGTGTGCATGCGGCGTGGGCCGGGGCGAACAAGTATGTCCGTGACTGCGGAAATGATGCTGACGACAGGAACGTGGATGTGCCCAAGGCGAGTGCGTCGCCGTCGTATGTTTTCCGGGTGAACCGTGACCTGGTGGTCCTGAATGATGTGAACTCGGGGAATGTGTGGCTGGTGAACCAGAACATGCAGCTCGTGAACAACTGGGACGACGTTGTGCCGCCCAAAAACGAATCCGATGAGCAGGACCAGGAGTCGGCGGACAACAACACCATCAACGTCCTGCCGGACCGCAGCAAGCCCAACCGGCCGCCGGAAACAAAACCCGACGTTATAGGCGTCCGTCCAGGACGCACCACCATCCTCAGCGTCCTGGATAACGACTCAGATCCCGACGGCGACGTCCTGACCGCCGCCGTCGGCGATTCCGGACCCAAAGCCGGAACCCTGCAGAGCATTTACGGCGGCACGGCATTCCAGATCTCCGTGCCCGCGGACGCCAGGCCCGGCACCGAAAGGTTCAACTACAACGCGGCCGACGGCCGGGGGCTTTCCGCCGGCGGGCAGGTCACCCTCAACGTGGTGGGTCCCGACGAAAACCGGCCCCCCGTCTTCAAACGCGGCGGTGAGGCCACCACCATGCTCGTGGAGCAGGGCAAAACCGTTAGCCAGAACATCCTCACCGACTGGACCGATCCCGACGGCGACGACCTCGTCCTGATGGACGCCAAGGCCGACAACGACCAGGACCAGGTCAAAGTCCGCCGCGACGGCGTCCTGACCTTCCAGGATTCCGGCGCCACCGCCGGAAAAAAGAACGTCCAAGTCACCATCTGGGATGGCCGCGCCACGGTCACCGGAAAAGTCGTGATTAACGTCCAGCCGCCAGGTGCTCTGGCGCCGGTGGTCAACGCCGACCACGTCACGGCAGTGGTGGGCCAGGACCTGGTGATCTCACCCCTGAAGAACGACGTCGACCCCAACGGCGGTGCGCTCCGCCTGGCGCAGGTCGAGGCCACCGGTCCCGCCGAGCTGGGTCCCGTCACCGACGGCGGCACCTTCACCTTCCGCAGCACCACGCCCGGCCCGGTCTACCTGACCTACATCGCCAGCAACGGCCCACAAAGCAGCCAGGGCCTGATCCGGGTTGACGTGGAATCCGGTAACGACGCCGGCGATCCTGTCGCCGTGCACGATGTCGCCCTGATGCCGACCGGCGGCAGCGTCCTCCTGGACCCCCTGGCGAATGACTCGGACCCGTCCGGCGGTGTGCTGGTCCTGCAATCCGTGAAGCTTCCGGAGGGCACCACAGCGTCCGTGAGCGTGATCGACCACAGCGTCCTGCGCATCACCGATGTCCTGGGCACCAAGGAGCCCTTCCGCTTCGAATACACCATGTCCAACGGCAGGAAGCCAGCCACCGGCAGCGTCGCCGTGGTCCCGGTCCCGGCTCCCGCCGTCGTCGAAGCACCCCAACCCAAACCCGACGAAGTAAACGTCCGGGTCAACGACGTCGTCACCATTCCGGTGCTGGAAAACGACACCCACCCGCAGGGCCAGCAACTGACCGTTGACCCCGTCCTGCCGCAGACCGTGGACGCACTGGACGGCAAGAGTTTCGTCTCCGAAAACACCGTCCGGTTCATCGCTGGCGCCCAGCCCAAAACGGTCCGGGCCATCTATAACGCAGTGGACCCGCAGGGGCAGAAGAGCGCCGCTGCTCTCACCATCCACATCCTTCCGCTGGAAGGCGCCGAGAATTCCCGGCCGCAGCCCCGGAACCTCACCGCCCGCGTGGTGGCCGCCGGAACAGTGCGGATACCGGTACCCCTGGACGGGATCGACCCCGACGGCGACTCCGTGCAGCTGACCGGCATCGACAGCACCCCTGCCCTGGGAACCGCCACCGTGGGCAGCAACTTCATTGACTTCACCGCGGCCGGCGACGGCGCGGGAACCGACACGTTCCGCTACAAGGTGGTGGACCGCCAGGGCGCCGTCAACACCGGCACCGTGACGGTGGGCATCGCCCCGCGGGGAGAGACAAACCAGAACCCCACCCCGGTCGATGACGAGGTGAAGGTCCGTCCGGGACGGCAGATCGCCGTCGACGCCACCGGCAACGACACTGACCCCGACGGCGACCTCATCCGCATCCTCACGGACGGCATCGAAGCTGACGCAGCCCTCCAGACCACCGTCAGCAAGACCAGCGGACGCATCATCCTGCTGGCCCCCAACGCGGCCGGCACGGTTAATGTCCGCTACGCCATCGCCGATGACCGGGGGGCATCCGCCCAGGCCACCATCCGCGTGGTGGTCGATAACGAGGTTCCCCTGAAGGCGCCCATTGCGCGCGATGACCGGGTAACGTCCGCCCAGGCCAGGGGAAAGACTGCCGTGGACGTGCCTGTCCTCAAAAACGATGAAGATCCCGACGGCGTGGGTGAGAACCTCAAAATCAGCACCGAGGCCGTCACGGCACGCCCCGGGGCCGACGGCAACATGATCGTGGAGCTCACTGAACAGCCGCAGCTGATCCCGTACTTCGTCGAAGACGTGGACGGCCAGAAATCCACCGCGATCATTTGGGTGCCGGGCCTGGGGCAGCAGGTCCCCACCCTCGCCAAGGACGAGGTTATCGAGGTCATCTCGGGGCAGTCCGTGAACGTTGACCTCAAAGACTGGGTGAAGGTCCGTGAGGGACGGTCACCCCGCCTGACCCAGACAGACCGCATCAAGCTCATCGGCTCGGACGGCAGCAATCCCGTTTCGGGCGACGGAACCTCACTGGAGTACTTCGCCGGCGTGGACTATGTGGGGCCCGGCTCGCTGAGTTTTGAAGTGACCGACGGCACCGCCGTTGACGATCCTGCAGGCTTGAAGTCCACCCTCAGCATCCGCACGAAGGTGCTGCCGGACCCCAACCGCAACAACCCGCCCGAACTCCTGGGCGCGAAAATTGAAGTACCGAAGGGGGAGTCCGCCGACCTGGACCTGAGCCGGCTGACCTCGGACCCTGACCGTAACGACGTGGACAACATGAAGTACGACCTGGTGGGCGGCAGCCCTGCCAGCTTCAATGCCCGCATGGACGGCCAGATCCTCAAAACTTCGGTGGACGGATCAACCGCCACCGGCACCTCGGGGGCCGTTCAGGTCAAGGCGACGGATTCGCGCGGACTGGAAGCGACCGCCACCTACCAGCTGTCCGTCATCGCCTCCAACCGGCCCAAACCGGTTGCCAATGACGACCTTGAGCCCAACGCCGCCGCCGGTAAGCCGGTGACAGTCAAGGTCCTCGCCAACGACGCCAACCCGTTCCCCGAAACGGCGCTGAAAATCATTGCGACATCTACAGAAACCGGCCAGGGAAACGCGACGGCGTCCGGTGATTTTGTGACGGTGACGCCGTCGGCCGGTTTCACGGGAACCTTGGTTGTGGTTTATACAGTGGCGGACAAGACTGGCGATGATTCCCGCAACGCGACAGCCCGGATCCGGCTGACCGTCAAAGACAAGCCGCTGGCACCAACCACGCCGCAGACTCAGAGCGTGGGTGACCGGACTGCGCTGTTGAATTGGTCGGCCCCCGCGGACCGTGGTTCACCCATCACCAAGTACACGGTGTACGGCGAGTCCGGCTTCAGGCAGGACTGCCCTGCCAACACCTGCACTCTGAACGGGCTGGTCAACAACACGAAGTACCACTTCGAAGTGACGGCCACTAATGAATTTGGTGAGTCGGGCCGTTCGCCCGCTTCCGCGGACGTCCGGCCAGACGTCAAGCCGGACACCCCGGTGGCACCGGCCCTCAAGTTCGGTGACAAGCAGCTCGCCGTGAACTGGCTGGCCCCCGCCAGTAAGGGCTCGCCGATCAAGTCGTACGACCTTGAAATCTCGCCGGCCCCACCGGGACAGAACGCCCAGGTCCAGAACCTGACCGCCGTCAGCTACGTCTGGAAGGGTTTGCACAACGGCGTGTCCTACAAGGTCCGCGTCCTTGCCCGGAATGATGCCAGGGAACCGTCGGAGTGGAGCGCCTACTCGGCGGCTGAAGTGCCTGCCGGCGTGCCGGCCACCCCAGCCGCGCCCAACGCCGCCCAGACACAACCGGTGGGCAGCCAGAGCCAGCTGAAGGTTTCCTGGGCTGCGCCGAACAACAATGGTGACGCCGTCTCCGCGTACACGCTAACCACGCTCCGAGGCGGCGCCGCAATTGCCACCCAGCAGGTGGCAGGTACCTCCCAAAACGTCACGGTGGACAACTCGGAGACCAACTACACCTTTACGGTCTCCGCCACCAATAAGGCCGGCACCAGCGGCACCAGCGCCCAGTCGGCGGCCATCCGGGCCGCGGGCAAGCCCGGCCAAGTCAGCAGCGGAACAGTGACAGAGACCGGCACCAGTGGCCAGCTCAAGGTGACCTTCACACCGCTGACCGAAGCTCAGCGCAACGGATCCACGGCGAATGAGATCGCCTATTCATACCAGGCATCGACCGGCCAGACCGGCGGCATCAGCGCATCGGGTGGAAATATCGGCGGTCTTCCCAACGGCACTGACATCACCATCACCATCATCGCTAAGTCCACGAAGAACAACATGTCGGGTGATGCCAAGGCCATCGGCACGGGCAACCCATACGGACCGCCCAGCGCGCCCAATGTTGACGGCCTAACCTCGGCCAAGGGCGATGGCCAGGTGCATTGGACCTGGAACAACCCCAACACGAACGGCCGCCCACTCAACCGCTACGAAGTGAGCATGGACTCTGGCGGCTGGCAGAACGTGGGCCAGGCCAACAGCTTTGCAGCCGGCGCTGGAGGCTGGAGCAAGGGCCATACCCTGCGTGTCCGCGCCGTGACTGTGGTGGACGGTGCTATTGGCGGACCTGTCACGTCCACGTCCGGGACCGACCCCACCCCGCCACCGGCGCCAACGAAGGTCCGTGTCAAGCAAGTAACCAACAACAGTTGCCCGGGGAAGCCTGGGGTGCCGGATCGATTCGGCTATAGGAACGGCAGCCCCGATTGTGGCGGCAACGACGCTAACTGGGTTTCCTACTCCGACGGCTGGATTAGCAGCGCCTGCTGGATGAACATCTACGGTTCCAGTGAATCGTCCAACCCGGCGTCGTACTACAAGTGGTACCGGATGGACGGCGGCCCCCACCAGGGCTGGTACGTCAAGCTCGAAACCATCGACATCAGCGGCGCTGACGTCGGCAGATGCTGACCCGTACGCAGCCACATGCTCCATCATCACCGGACCAGCGCCCCGCACCACCAGAAAAGGACTGAACTTCATGACCATGACAACCGAGCAGGCCGAATGGTTTGCAGGCACTTTCGACAAGCTCGTTTCCAACGTGGGGCAGGCGGTGCTTGGTAAGGAACACGTCATCCGGCTGACCTTCACCGCCATGCTGGCTGAGGGACACGTACTGTTCGAGGATGCGCCCGGCACGGGCAAGACCATGCTGGCCCGTGCCATGGCCGCCACCGTCCAGGGCTCCAACAACCGCATCCAGTTCACCCCCGACCTCCTCCCGTCGGACGTCACCGGCGTGACCATCTACGACCAGAAGACGCAGAAGTTCGAGTTCCATAAGGGCCCGATCTTCAACAACATCGTCCTGGCCGATGAAATAAACCGGGCGTCGCCCAAGACACAGTCGGCACTGCTGGAAGTCATGGAAGAATCCCGGGTCACGGTGGACGGCGTAACGTATGAGGCCGGCCGGCCGTTTATGGTCATGGCCACGCAAAACCCGATCGAGCAGGCCGGTACCTACCGCCTCCCGGAGGCACAGCTGGACCGCTTCCTGATCAAGACCTCCATCGGCTACCCGGACCACGCTTCCACCGTCAAGCTGCTGGGCGGCTCCAACCTCAAGGACCGTTCCGCCGACATCACCGCCGTTATCACCACCCAGGCAGTGGCGGACATGGCTGACCTCGCGGCCACCGTGCACGTTGACACGGCTGTCCTGGAATACATCTCCCGGCTCTGTGAGGAGACCCGCAACGCGCCCGAGAGCCGTTTGGGCGTCTCCGTGCGTGGCGCCATCGCCATGGTGCGGGCTGCCAAGGTCTGGGCTGCAGGCCAGGGCCGGAACTTTGTCCTCCCCGACGACGTCAAGGACCTGGCCTCCGTGGTCTGGACCCACCGCTTTGTCATGGATCCGGAAGCGGAGTTCGCCGGAGCCACGGCCGAGGCCATCCTGGCCAGAGTGCTGTCCGACGTCGCGGCACCGCAGCAGCGCGCAACCGTCTGACGCTCCCGGCAGCCCCGGACCACTCTCCTCCAGCGCGAACAAAGGTACTTCTATGTCCAGCAGCACTCCGCTGACCCGGCTTGCTGAACGCCTCCGGCAACCCTTCCGCCGGAACGGCAGGCCAACCAGGCTGCATCCGTCCTCTGTCTGGTCCGAAGCCACCGGCACGGCCGCCCTCGCCCTCACCCCGGCGTGGGATAACGTCCGCGGCCTGTGGCTGCGGTACGCCTGGCCCGTCCTCACGGTGGTCAGCGTCCTGGGCTGGTCTGTCCTGGCCGCCTCGATCCTGCTGTGGACCGCTGGCCAGGCCTTCGGCTGGCAGGAGGCTAAAGCCGCGGCCATCGCCGCGTTTGTCCTTTTCCTGATCGCCATCGGGTTCATCCTGGGCCGGTCCTCGTACGGCGTAAGCCTGGACCTTGCCCGGACCCGCGTGGCAGTAGGGGACAGCGCGGTGGGAAGTATCGCAGTCTCCAACACCTCCACGCGCCCGCTGCTCCCTGCAGCCTTGGAGCTGCCGGTGGGTAATGCCACCGCCGTCTTCCACCTGCCCAGGATGAAACCCCAGCAGGTGCATGAGGACCTGTTCACCATCCCCACGGCCCGCCGCGCCGTCATTGTGGTGGGACCTGTGCGCTCCGTCCGTGCCGACCCGCTGCACCTGCTCCGCCGCCAGGTGATGTGGACCGGGCCGGAAGACCTCTTCGTCCACCCACGCACGGTAGCCCTGGCCGGTTCCGCGGCCGGCTTTATCCGCGACCTTGAAGGCATGCCCACGACCGACCTGTCGAGCGCGGATGTCTCCTTCCACGCCCTTCGCGACTATGTCCCGGGCGATGACCGGCGGCACATCCACTGGAAGACCACGGCACGGACCAACAAGCTGATGGTCCGCCAGTTCGAGGAGACCCGCCGCGCCCACCTGGCCATCTCGCTGTCCATCAATACGGACGAATACGCCTCGGAGCAGGAATTCGAAATGGCTATCTCCGCGGCCGCTTCGATCGGGCGGCAGGCCATTCGCGAGCAGCGCGAGCTCGATGTCCTCACGCAGAAGGGGCCGCTCCGCTGCGAAACCGGGCGGAACCTGCTCGATGACATGACGCGGATCGCAGGGGCACCCATGCGGCGCACCGCCGTCGACCTCGCCAGGACCCTGGCAGATACGGTCCCCAACGCGTCCGTGGTCTTTTTTGTGGTGGGCAGCAATATGACGCCCACCCAGCTCCGGTCGGCAGCGGCATCCGTGCCCCCTGGGGTGCGGAGCCTGGCCGTCCGCCTCCAGATCGGGGCCGCCCCCGGCGGCGCCAACATCGCAGACCTGACAGTACTGACGCTGGGCGACCTCGCCGATCTCGCGATCGTCCTCAGAAAGGCGGCCGCGTGAGCTCCGCATCCGACTTCCGGCACCGGGCGTCCCCGCGGCGGCAGGATGAGTCAGCCTTCGCCGGCGGCCAGCCCGCCTGGCATTTTGTGCTCGACGCCGGTGCACTCACCGTGCTGCTCGGGCTGGGCCTCCTCGGTTTCGGCCTCAGTTTCGGCGGGGACCCCTTCTACCTGGTCTCCGGGTTCGGCGGCATTATCCTGGGCCTTGGCATCGCGGCCGCCAACGCCCACCTGCGCCTTGGCCTGCTGATCACCACGGCCCTCGCCCTGGGCGCCTACCTGGTGTTCGGTACGGTCCTCGCCGTGCCGGATGCCGCGATTGCCGGCTTCGTTCCCAGCCTCGACTCACTGCGTACCCTGCTCCTGGGTGTGGTGTTCGCCTGGAAAGACATGCTCACCGTGGGTGTCCCTGTTGGCTCCTCCGGCGGGGTACTGATTGTCCCGTTGCTGAGTTCACTGCTCACCGCACTCGTTGCCGGGCTGCTCATCTGGCGCCTGAAGAGCCCTTACTGGCCGCTGCTTCCGGTGCTGGTCCTGTTTATCACCGGCATTGCCTTCAGTACCAACGCTGCCTTCCACACCGTTGACCGCGGCATTGGCCTGACCGTCGTCGCGATTGCCTGGGCAACCTTCCGCCGGGACGCGCTGCGCCGCAGCGATACCCGGAAAGTGTCGGTCAACCGTCCCCAGACGGATACGGCCACAGCCCAGCGTGCCAGACTCCGCAGGCTGGGTACGGCGGCGGCCGTCATTGCGGCCAGCGTTGCCGTCACAGCAGTGGCTGCGCCGTTAGTGACCGCCGGCGGCGACCGCAAGGTCCTCCGCAACGTGGTGGTCCCGCCCTTCGATCCCAAGGACTACATCACACCCTTGGCAAGCTTCCGGACCTTCGTCAAAGACCAGAAGGATGACACCCTCTTCGTGGTCAAGGGACTGCCGCGCGACGGCAGGGTCCGGCTGGGCGCCCTGGATGCCTTCAACGGCACCAACTACAACATGGACCCCAACGGCTCCGGCAGCTTCAGCAAGGTGGGCGACACCGAGTCCATTAACACCCTGGCGGATACCTCCAGGGTGGTGCCCACGAACGATTACGCCATCGACATCACCATTGAGGACTACCGGGGATACTTCGTCCCGGGCGGCCGGAAGACCACCGGCCTGAGCTTTGACCGGAGTGCTGCAACGGCCGCGTCAGGCCTCTATTTCAATGCAGGAACGGACACCGCCGTCACCACCCAGGGCCTGTCCGAGGGTGATTCCTACAGCGTCCAGGTATCCGATCCGGTCAAGCTTGAGCACGGCCAGCTCACCCAGTATGACTTCGCGAATATCAGCCTCCCGGATGCCGTCGAGGTACCGCCGGTGGTGGGCTCCCAGGCCAATGACCTCTCGGCTGATGCGCCCACCCCGATTGACCGGGTGCGGCAGATCGAGGCGCATTTCCAGAAGACCGGCGCCTTCAGCAACGGGCTGGTCACTGAGGGCCAGTTGCCCAGCGTGTCCGGCCACAGCTCGTCGCGGATCCGGACCCTGCTGACCGCCAAGCAGATGCTTGGCGACGACGAACAGTATGCCGTGTCCATGTCCCTGATGCTCCGCCACCTGGGTATCCCGTCGCGCGTGGTCATGGGCTTCTACCCTGATCCGACCAGCCCGGAAAACGGCGCCGGGGAAGTCAAAATCACCGGCAAGGACGTCCACGCCTGGGTTGAGGTGGCCTTCGACCGGGTGGGCTGGGTCAGCTTCGATCCCACACCGCCCAAGGACAACATCCCCATCCCGCCGGACCCGGAAAACAAGTCCAAGCCCAAGCCCCAGGTTCTGCAGCCGCCGCCCCCGCCGCAGGAACCCGTGGACCTGCCCACGGATTCTTCGCCGGATGCGCTTGACGCGGACGAAAAGAAGAACAACCCGTGGCTGTTCTGGGGGGCCCTGCTCGGTGCCCTGGGCGTTGCCCTGATTCCGCTGGCCATCCTCGCGTTGCCGCTGCTGCTCATCGCGCTGCTCAAATCACGACGCAGGAAAGCGCGTTTCACCGAGGGGCACCCTGCGCAGCGGGTTGGCGGTGGCTGGAACGAGGTCCTGAGCCTTGCCACGGACATGGGCGCCGGAATCGATACGCGGTCAACCCGGCGCGAAAGTGCCGCGGTAGTTGCCGAGGCATTCCCTGTCACAGGGCCCACCACCACCATGCTGGCGCATCGGGCGGACGCGTCCATCTTCGGGGCCGGCCAGCCCAGCGAAGAAGATGTCCGCGAATACTGGACCATCGTGGACGGCTCGCTGAAGGAGATGACCGGGACCGTAGGTTTCTGGCGCCGCCAGCGGGCCCGGTTCTCGCCCCGGTCGCTGCTGGCAGATGGCCGCACTGCGCTCAAACTGCGCAGCGCCAGGCTGGGCCTGCTGCCGCCGTCGCTCCGGTCCGGCAAGGGTTCGGCGGGACGGCCGCCGGCCACCGGTAGGGTGGAGACCGGCCCAGACCTCCCCGGCGGCGCAGGTCCCGCGACGCCGGGCACTGGAACAGGCGCGACCACGGCCGCCCCCGAGGCTGATGAGTCCACCGTTCTGAGGAACCCCGGCAGGAAGAACCACACTGAATCATGATGAACGAGGCCGAGCGCTGCCAACGGTGCCAGCAACTGATTCGCGGCGGCGCCACGTTCTGTACGGCCTGCGGCGCGCCGCTCCCCAACAGATCTGCCCGCAGCGGACGCAACGTGGACCACGCACAGCGGGCCATGATGGAAAGTGCTGCGGCGCACGCAGCACGGATTCCCGGTACTATCCCGGTAGTACAAACGGCTCCAGGGGGAGGAACGGGAATGGCAGCCAATCTTGAGCTGGTTCCGGCCACGGCCGGCAAAAGACTCGGCGCCGCAGTGCTGGACTGGCTTGCACCCGTCGCAGTCCTGGTGGTGTCCTTCACCATCGGCTTCGCGGGAATCACCCGTACCCTCAGCGGCGGATTCATCATCTACAACACCGCCTCCCTGGTCCTCTTCGGCAGCATCGGCATGGGGCTGACGCTGGTCTACCTGGTGGTCCTGCTGGGCATGGAGGGCCGCTCCGGTGCGACCATCGGTAATCGGGTCATGGGGATCCGCAGCACTGACAAGGATGGCTACGCACCAGGCGCCGGAGGCGTCTTCCTGCGCGGCCTCATCACGGGTGCCGGCATCATCCTCGCGCTCATGGCCGCAGTGCTCGTCGTTATTGTCAAGTGGTTCGACACCGCCCTGTTTATTCTTGGCCCACTGCTTCTGGTCGGTGCGGTGTGGGCTGTCCTGGTGGTGGTCTCAAACACGTGGGACCGCAACGGCAAGCGCGGCTGGCACGATTCCGCAGCCAAAGCCCTCGTGTTCGACGTCAACGCCGGCCGCAACCCCATCACCTCCGGCGGGATCCAGGGCCCGTACAGTTTCGCGCCCCTGGACCTGCCGCCCGTCCAGCCGGTCGCTTCACCCGTAGCCGGCGCAGCCCTGCCGTACGCGGCACCCCCGGCACCCACGGCCCCGGCACAGCAGGCCGCGGCACAGCCTTACGCCGCTCAGCCGTATGCCGCGCAGCAGCCGTATGCACCGCCGTCGTTTTCTCCTCCTGCTACCACTTCGTTCCAGGTGCCGGAGACTCCGGTGGCAACCCTTCCCGACCCAGGTACAGCACATCCCGACGATGACCTCGACCGCACCCAGATGCGGGGCGGTGCGGCCTACGCGGCGCCGGTCGCGGTACTGCGGATAAAGCTCGACGACGGCCGGGACTTCCAGGTCGACCGCATCGTCCTGGTGGGCCGGAACCCCGTGGGCCAAACAGGCGAGCAGCAGGCCCAGCTCCTGGCCATCACCGACCCGGGCCGCTCGATTTCCAAGACCCACCTTCACCTGCTGACCGACGGTGCGGGCATCTGGGTGACGGACCGAAACTCCACCAACGGCAGCGCCGTCACCACGCCGGATGGCCGGCGCACGCCACTGCAGCCGGGCGTGCCCGCCTTTGTCAGCCCGGGATCCACTGTCCACTTTGGTGACCGCTCCTTCCACCTAGGACAGGCATGAACTCTCACCCCGCCAGTGATTCCCCGAACGCAGAAAACGGATCCGCCATCAGCCTGAGTTACGGCTACGGCACGGACCGCGGACTGCGCCGGGAGCTCAACGAGGACTCCTTCATCGCCTCGGACCCTGTCTTCGCAGTGGCTGACGGCATGGGCGGACACGAGGCCGGCGAGATCGCCAGCGGCATGTGCGTGCGTGCGCTGGCCGCGATGCCGCAGGTGGCCAGCGGAGAGCGCAGCGTCACGGCGGCCGTACTCCAGCAGTACCTGCTCCGTGCCGACAATTCCATCAGGGCAGTGGCCGGTGCCCGGGCCGGGACCACCTTGACGGGCGCTGTGGTGGTGGAGCAGATGGGCATGCCGTACTGGCTGGTCATGAATATCGGTGATTCCCGGACGTACCGTCTGAGCCAGGGGCATTTTGCCCAGGTCAGCGTGGACCACTCGGAGGTCCAGGAACTCGTGGATGCCGGTGAGATCACACCGGAGCAGGCCACAGTCCACCCGCGCCGCCACGTAGTCACCCGTGCGTTGGGCACCGGCGATGAGACTGAGGCGGACTACTGGCTGCTGCCGGTTGAAGAAGGCGACCGGATCCTTGTCTGCTCCGACGGCCTCAACGCCGAGCTGACGGACGAGCACATCCACCGCATCCTCAGCACGGTGGGCCACCCCCAGGACGCCGTGGATGCGCTGATCCAGGCAGCACTGCGCAACGGCGGACGGGATAACGTCACCGTCATTGTGGTGGATGCAAAGAACTTGATGAACGACGCCGGCATGGCCACCACCGCCCCCCGCCCTTCCGCTGACGCGGAAGAGGCCACGCTGCCCAGGGCCCAGATTGTGGACGCCAGCCGGCCGGCTGCCGGGGAAGACGAACGTGGGGAGAACTGAGATGGCCACCGCGAACTACACCGCGGGTCCCTGGCTGGGCCTCCTCCGCTCCCGTACGGCCGTCTTCTTGGGACCCGGGACGCCGCCGGCCCTCGTCCAGTCGATCTGGGACCTGCTCGAGGATGCTCCGGAAGTGCACGAGGTGCTGCATGCCGTCACCAGCAGCTTCGGGGTTTCCCTGGCGCAGATCCCGTCATTTGGCATCGTGGACTACCGTGACGCGCTCCGGGTCTTCCTCCGCGGTGACCTGGACCTGACCGTGCAGTTGGCCGCCGGCCCGGTGGAACTGAACGGGCGGGACGTCACCACCTGGACGGAGCGGCGCCTCGACCTGCCCGAGTGGTACCGCCTGGCTGTCGCAGGCGACACCCAACTAGGGCCCGTGCTGCCGCTCACCGAGGGCGTGGTTCTGGTGCAGTCGCTGACCGTCACGCTGACCGCTCAACCGGCTGGGGCGCCGGCGATTGAACCGGGCGGGGCACGGACCAGCGAACCGGCAGGGGCGGCGGCTGCGGTTAGCGCCGTCGTACGGGAAGAGGCCGTTGAGCCGGATGTTGAACCGGAGGCTGAACTTGAAGGCGAACTGGCACCCCACACTGAGCCGGGAACGGACGCTGACGTGGTGTTGGATCCGGTACGTGACCGGGAACCGGAGAGCCCCCCCGAGGTCTCGGCCGAGACCGTCATAGGGCTCCTGGAGGATGAATCCAGCTATGCCGCGGAAACACCTGGACCGCAGCGGGAGGCCGAGCCTGTGCAGGAGGCACCGTCCAAGCCTTCAGCTGACATTGACCCCGCGTCCCCTGCCGACCAGGTGCCCGCGCACGAACTAACGGGCGGCTACGACCACCTCTGGGAGAAGACTGTGGTCCGTCGCATCGAGGACGCCGCCGTTCGCGACGAGCCGGAGGAAGCCGACGCCGGCGCATCGCCTCATGCCGCTGCCCCTGCAACTGACGCCGGACCAGAAGCCGACGCCCGAGCAGAAGCCAGCGCCCGAGGGGAAGCTCCGGGGTTGCCGGACGCCGCGCTGCACGCGCCGGACGAGCTGACCCCTGTACCGCACGCGCCGGTGCAGGCAGCCGTGCCGCCCACCGGCCTGATCGACTCTGTCCCGTGGCGGAAGGGGTCGGGGAGCGCGCCGGCCACCCAGGTTCCGCCGTCGTTCCTGCCACCGGTACCAGTTCCTGCGCCGGTAGCTCCTGCGCTGGATTCAGCCGCCGAGCCTGACGGCCCCGACGGTGACCATGACGGCCACACCGTCATGAAGAGCGATCTCGCCGGAATGGCAGCGCACCCCGCCCCGGAACAGGAGCCGGAGCCGGACGCGGGACCACTGGTGCTGGCCCGGGTCTGCAACCGCGGCCATGCCAACCCGCCCACCCACGCCCAATGTGCTGCCTGCAGCTTGCCGCTTCCCTCCGACGCTGTCCAGGTGGCCCGGCCACGGCTGGGCAGGATGCGCGTGTCCACGGGGGAACTGGTGGACCTTGACCAGTCGCTGGTGATCGGTCGCCAGCCATCCGTGTCCCGGGTGCAGGGCGGTGTGATGCCACGGCTCGTCCAGGTGTCCAGCCCCAGCGCAGACATTTCCCGCTCGCACGTCGAAGTCCGGCTCGAGGGCTGGCACGTGATGCTGTGCGACCTGAAGGCCACGAACGGCACCGTCCTGGTCCGCGGGGGACAGCAGCCCCGGCGCCTGGCCCAGAACGAGACGGCCATCCTGCTCGACGGCGATATCGCGGAACTGGGTGACGACATCTCGCTGCGTTTTGAGGAGATTCTTTGAGTTCCAAACGGCCGGTTGCGCCGCCGCCCCACATTCCGGGGTTTACCTACATCAGCATGCTCGGCTCGGGCGGGTTCTCCGACGTTTACCTCTATGAGCAGGACCGCCCCCGGCGGAAGGTGGCCGTTAAGGTCCTCCTCTCGGACCTGAAGACCGAGGGCGCCCGGCGGCGCTTCGAGTCCGAGGCAAACCTGATGGCCCAGCTTTCGTCGCACCCGTATATTGTGACGATCTTCGAGGCTGAGGTGACCGAGGCCGGGCACTCCTACTTGGCCATGGAGTACTGCTCCCGGCCCAGCCTGGACGTCCGCTACCGCCGCCAGCGCTTCAGCGTCGACGAGGTCCTCGCCGTGGGCATCCAGGTGGCCTCCGCCGTCGAAACTGCCCACCGCGCCGGCATCGCCCACCGTGACATCAAGCCCGCCAACATCCTGGTGACCGACTACAACCGGCCGGCCCTGACGGACTTCGGGATCTCCGGCACCCTGGGTGGCGACACCGATGATGACGCGGGCATGTCCATCCCGTGGTCGCCGCCGGAACAGTTCACCGGGGGCCCGGTCGACGGCGTCATGGTGGACGTCTGGGCGCTGGGCGCCACACTGTACACACTCCTTGCGGGACGGTCCCCGTTCGTGATGCCCGGTACGGACAATTCCCAGCGTGAACTGATCTCACGCATCACCAGCGCTCCGCTGCCGCGCCTGGGCCGGGACGACGTTCCGGCATCACTGGAACGTGCGCTTTCCACGGCCATGGCCAAACCCGCCGCGTCCAGGTACTCTTCGGCCCATGCCTTCGCCCTGGCCCTGCAGCGGATCCAGGCCGAACTGAACCTGTCGGTCACGCCCTTTGAAGTGCTCGAAGAGCCGCACCACGATGACAGCCACCCGGATGACGGCTTCGAGGAGACCCGGGTCCGGAGCATTGCAGCCATCGATCCGGAGCGGACCGGCAGCGCCCCCACCTTCCCGGCACGCACTCGGCCCCGGGGCACCGGAACCGGAACCCCGCCGTCGGGGTTTCCCGCTGGTGCATTCCCCCCGGCCGCAGGTGCGGATTCCGCGCCCCGGCCCCAGGTTCCGGGAAATCTGTTCTCCGGCCCGACGGACGGACAACAGAGCGGCGGCCCGGCCGGAGGCTGGCAGGCCAGCGGCCCCGCGGGGGAGTGGGCCGATGCCACGATGCTCCGCGGCAGTGCGCCGCCCGCCGACTACGGCTCCGCACCCGACGCCACTGTCCAGCGCCCACGGCTCCAGCCAGCCCAGACTGCAGGCCCCCAGGCAGCACAGCAGGCCGGCCGCCTCCCGGGCCGGGCAGAACCCGGGATCGACTCGACGGTCAGCAGGCCTGCCGCGGTAGAGGAAAGTGCCCCCGAGGCTGTCCAGGACCACGGAAAAAGGAACCTGTGGCTCGCCTTCGCCGGCGGGACGCTGCTGGTGCTGGCCATCATTGTGGGCATCGTGCTGGCGTCGTCGGCACCGGAGCCGAAGGCCGCCGAAACCGGACAGGTCTCCAAGCCCCCGGCGGACGCCCTGGACAACGGGAGTGTCCCCGACGTCGCGGCCCTGGCCGGGGCGGTTAACTCTTCCGGCAAGGCAACGTTCACCTGGACCAACCCGCAGCCAAAGTCCGGCGACTTCTATAAATGGCGGGTCTATGCCGTGGGCGGAAGCGGCGAGTACCAGTCCACAACGGCGCCAACGGCCCAAATGGCCCTGAACCCCGCGGAACCCACCTGCATTCAAGTAATGCTCGTGCGCAGCGACGGCGCCTTCTCGCCCCTGAAAGAAGACTCGATCGCCTGCCTCCGCCAGTGACGGCACGGCATACCGGAAACGACAGTGAACGCGGGCAGCGCCCGGCGAGGAGGCACGGAAAATGGGGGATCTAGCAATAGATTTCTGTGGTGAATGGTACGAACCGTCCGATGAGGAAATCTTCAACATCGGCCGCGAAGGCGATCTTGAGGTGGACGACAACCCCTACCTTCACCGTCAGTTCCTGCAGGTGGCCCGGTACGACGGGATCTGGTGGCTGAGCAACGTCGGCAGGATGCTTTCCGCCACGGTGGCCGACGGCTCGGGCGGCATGCAGGCCTGGCTGTCGCCGGGGGCACGCATTCCGTTGGTGTTCAGCCACACGAACATCATCTTCACTGCCGGTCCCACCACGTACGAGTTCGCTGTCCACCTCAAGACACCGTCCTTCCGGCAGCAATCACGGGAAGACGACAGCAACGGCGACACCACGATCGGCCCTGTCGTTTTCACCGACTCCCAGAAGGCCCTCATCGTGGCGCTCGCCGAGCCGATGCTGCGGCGCGAAGGGACCGGGTTCAGTGCCATCCCGTCGTCGGCGGCCGCAGCCAAGACCCTGGGCTGGGCACTCACGAGGTTCAACCGGAAGCTGGACAACGTCTGCGACAAGCTTGACCGCGTCGGTGTCATGGGACTGCGCGGCGGCGGCGGAAAACTGGCCACCAACCGGCGCGCCCGCCTCGTCGAACACGCGGTCACCACCCATCTGGTGACCGCCGAGGACTTGTACCTTTTGAAAAAGATGAGGGGCGTGGACGAAGGATGAGGATCAGGCTGACACTCCGCCGGGATCCGGCGGAAACCAAGGACCTGGCCGTCACGGTCGACGGCCTGGCCACCGTGGCGGACATCGCCACGCAATTGTGGGTGGCCGACCCCGACAGGAAGGGCTCCATGGCGCCGGGGAACCTCTCATTGCGCATCGACGAGGCATTTGTGGGCGGTGGGATGCGCGGCAACGTCCTGACCCGGACGGACAACCTGCTGGAGTCGGGACTGCGCCCGGGATCCGTGGTTTCGCTGGCTGAGGTCAGCGACCACTTCAACGCCCCCGGCGCCAACCGCGGCCCCGCCGCCGCCACCCTGCGGATCCTGTCAGGGCCCGACGTCGGGCAGGAGTTTTCGCTGCCCTCCGGCACCAGCTACATCGGCCGGGACCGGGACGTGGACATCCGGCTTTCGGACCCCCTGACCTCCAAACGCCACGCCCGCATCACGGTGGGCGAGAGCGTGGAGATCGTGGACACCAACTCCGCCAACGGCCTCCTCATGGATGGCCTTCCCGTCACCCGGGCCACCCTGAACTCCTCGGACACCGTCACCCTGGGGGAGACCACCGTCACGGTGGTGCCGCTGGGACACAAGCAGGCGGCAGCGCCGACGTCGCCCCTTGTTGATTTCAACCGCTCCCCACGGGTGGTTCCCCGCTTTGACGCGCCCAAGCGGGTGCCCCCGGCGGGTCCCAAACGGCCGGACCACCAAGCGTTCCCGTACATCATGCTGATGGCACCGCTCCTGATGGGCGGCATCATGTTCGCGGTCACCCGGAACATGCTCTCCGTGATCTTCATGATGATGATGCCGCTGTTCATTGTGGGCCACTACGTGGACCACAAAATGCAGACCAGGCGGCAGCAGAAGGAGCAGCTCAAGCAGTTCCGGGAGTCCATGGCCGCTTTCCGGCAGGACATCACCGAACTGCAGCATGTGGAACGTGCAGTCCGACTGCAGGAAGCGCCCTCGGTCAGCGACACCGTGGACTCCATCTACAAGCTGGGCCCGCTGCTGTGGACCCACCGCCCCGAGCACCTCGGCTTCCTCGGCTTGCGGTTCGGGCTCGGCACCAGCCCGTCCCGCATCATGTTCGAGGAACCCAACAACAACGACACCGCAGCCGAATACATGCGCGAGATCCAGGACTGCCTGAAACAGTTCCGGGACATCGAAGGCGTGCCCGTGGTCTCCCAGCTGCGCACGGCCGGGGCCTTCGGCGTGGCCGGGGCACGCGGTCTCGTCGACGATGTGGCCCGCGGCATGGTGCTGCAGTTCGTTGGGCTCCATTCGCCCGCGGAAGCCGTAGTCACGGCCATCACCTCGGCGCAGTCCCGGCAGCGCTGGGACTGGCTGCAATGGCTGCCCCACGTCGGTTCCGGCCACAGCCCCCTTCCCGGCGACCACCTGGCCGCCGGTTCCGCCGGCGGCTCCACACTCCTTGCCCGGCTTGAGGACCTTGTCGACGCCCGCGAGGCGATGGCCAAGCGTTCCGCCCCGGAGCCGAGGGGGACCATCGACCCCGCCAAACACGAGCTTCCCGCCCCGGTGCTGCCGGCGGTGCTGGCCATCGTCGAGGACGACGCCCCGGTTGACCGCGGCAGGCTGACCCGCCTCACCGAACGCGGCCCGGATTCCGGCGTCCACGTGATGTGGGTTGCCACCGACATCCAGGCCCTCCCGGCCGCCTGCCGCGACTTTATGGTGGTGGACGGTGAAAACGGCACCACCACCGGTCAGGTTCGGCTGGGCCGGCACACCTATCCTGTCAGCTGCGAAAGCCTTGACGCCGAACTTGCTGCCCAGCTGGCAAGGATGCTGGCGCCCGTGGTGGACGTTGGCAAGCCGGTCACTGACGATTCGGACCTGCCGCGAGCGGTCTCCTACGCCACCCTGATCGGCAAGGACTTCCTGGACAACCCGCAGGCCGTCGCGGAGCGCTGGGAAGAGAACAATTCCGTCCATGCCTCAGCCGTGCCCAACCGGAAGGACAACGGAACCCTCCGCGCGCTGGTGGGTTCGAAGGGCATTGAGCCCCTCTATCTGGACCTGAAGAACGAGGGCCCGCACGCGCTGGTGGGCGGTACCACCGGTGCCGGCAAATCCGAGTTCCTCCAGTCCTGGGTCATGGGCATGGCCGCGGCCTACAGCCCGGACCGGGTGAGCTTCCTGTTTGTGGACTATAAAGGCGGGGCCGCGTTCGCCGACTGCCTCAACCTGCCCCACACCGTGGGTCTGGTCACCGACCTCTCCCAGCACCTGGTCCGCCGCGCGCTGACGTCCCTCCGGGCGGAGCTGCACTACCGGGAGCACCTGCTGAACCGGAAGAAGGCGAAGGACCTGCTGGCGCTCCAGCGCGAAGCCGATCCCGAGGCTCCGCCGTACCTGGTCATCATCGTTGATGAGTTCGCGGCGCTGGCCACCGAGGTGCCGGAGTTTGTGGACGGCGTGGTGGACGTGGCCGCCCGCGGCCGCTCCCTGGGCCTGCACCTGATCCTGGCCACGCAGCGTCCGGCGGGGGTCATCAAGGACAGCCTGCGGGCCAACACGAACCTCCGGGTGGCCCTGCGAATGGCCGATGACGACGATGCCACCGACATCCTGGGGGTGCCTGACGCAGCCTACTTCGATCCCACCATTCCGGGACGCGGCGCCGCGAAGACCGGACCTGGCCGCATCCAGGGGTTCCAGACCGGCTACGCCGGCGGCTGGACTACCGAAAAGCCCCAGCGCCCGCAGATCGACATTGTGGAAATGGCGTTCGGGTCCGGGCAAAGCTGGGAGGCGCCCGCCCCGGAGAAACCCGTCAAGGAAGCTCCTGCCGGTCCCAACGACATCGCCAGGATGACCACCAACATTGTCCGTGCAGCCGAATCGCTGGCCATCCGGCCGCCGCGCAAGCCGTGGCTTGACGAGCTCGCCACCACCTACGACTTCTCCAAGCTGCCTAACCCGCGGACCGACGAGCGGCTGCTCCTGGGCGTAGCGGATGATCCCACCCGCCAGGACCAGCCCACCGTGTTCTACGAACCGGACAAAGACGGCAACATGGCCATCTACGGCACCGGCGGCTCCGGCAAGTCCGCCGCCCTGCGCGGAATCGCGATTGCCGCCGCCGTCACGCCCCGTGGTGGTCCCGTGCACATCTACGGCATTGATTGCGGATCCGCCGGGCTCAAGATGCTGGACGGGCTCCCGCACGTGGGCGACGTCATCGACGGCGACGACGTGGAACGGGTCGGCCGGCTGCTGCGCCTGCTCAGCGATATCGCCGATGAACGGTCTGCCCGCTTCGCCGAGGTCCGGGCCTCCACCATTGGCGAATACCGGACCCTGGCGGACCGCCCCGACGAGAAGCGTATCTTTGTCCTGCTCGATGGCATGTCGGCTTTCCGCGAGACGTACGAATACAGCCGCCTGTCTCCGTTGTGGGACATCTTCCTGCAGCTGGCCACGGACGGGCGCCCCCTGGGCATCCACCTGGTCATCACCGGTGACCGGCCCAACTCCGTGCCGGCGTCATTGCTGGCCTCCATCCAGCGCCGGCTGGTCCTGCGGCTGTCCTCCGAAGACGACTACCTGTCCATGGACGTCCCCAAGGATGTGCTCAGTGCCTCCTCACCCCCCGGGCGCGGCTTGTTGGGTGGCCTCGAAGTACAGTTGGCCGTCCTGGGCGGGAACTCCAACCTCGCCCTGCAGGCCCGCGAGGTCCACAGGCTCAGCCAGGCCATGCTGCGGCAGGGGCTGGAACAGGCGCCAAAGATCCAGCGGCTCCCGGAGCAGGTGGACCTGGACCTGCTGCCCGCCGGCAGCCCGGACCTCCCTGTCATCGGCGTCGACGACGAAACCCTCCTGCCTGCGGAGATCACGGCCCAAGGCCCGCTGCTTCTGGCAGGGCCTCCGGGAGCAGGGCGCACGGTGGCGCTTGTCAGCCTGGCCTACGCGCTGCGCCGCACCAACCCGGATACCGAACTCGTGTACATCGGCTCGCGCCGGTCCGCAGTGGCATCCCTGCCACTGTGGAACCGCTCCGTGGTAGGGGCGGACGACCTTGCCGAAGTGGTGGAAGACCTGGTGGAGCACTCCATCGGCAATCCCGGCAAGGTGGCCATCTTCGTTGAAGGCCTGACCGAGTTCACGGACACGGCGGCGGAATCGGGCATGTCGCAGCTCGTGACGGCGTCCATCAAGGCTGACCAGTGGGTTATCGGCGAATCCGAAACATCAACCTGGTCCTCTGCCTGGTCACTCTCACAGCCGTTCAAATCAGGCCGCCGCGGGCTGCTGCTGAACCCGGGGGACATCGAAGGGGACAGCCTGCTGAGCACCTCGCTGGGCCGTGTCAGCCCGGAGTTCATCCCGGGCCGCGGCTACATCGTGGGACGCGGCAAGGCGCGCAAGCTGCAGATCGCTTTGCCGCCTGAAAACAGGGACTGAGTCCAGCCATCGCCGCGGGCCCGTAAAACCGAGGATTTGCGGGCCCGCGGCGCGTTGTAGGAGACTACGGGAACCACTAGTTCGCCGCGGAAAGGTGCCGCGCGCCCTCCGTAAAGGCAAACATGATCCGATCCTCTTCCGTGCTCCGCCACGTCACCTCTGCGGTGGCCACAGCGGTGCTGGCGCTCACCGTTGGCCTGTCGGCGGCGGTCCCGGCTCGGGCAGACGACGGCGGCGTGACCCCGGGATTGTGCATCCTGAACTGTCCGTCCGGGAGCGCACAGCCGGACGAACCGGGCAAGCGGAAGCCGAGTGTCCCGCCGCCGGACACTCCTTCCCCGCCGCCTTCAGCGCCCGCCCCGGCCCCCACATTTCCCGCCATTCCAGCAGCGCCGGCACCCGCTCCCGTTCCCGCCGTCGCCCCGGAGCCCACGGTTCCTGCACTTGAGGAGACACCGACGCCGGACGCCGCCACCACCACCGCGGAACCATCAGCGACTACCGCGAGCCCGTCCACTGAGTCGAACTGGGATAAACCAGTCACGAGATCGGCAAAGCACACCCAGGCAGCCGCCGTTTCGCGGAACGATGACTCAGGGCTGTTCGGAAGTCCTGGGCTGCTGGCCATCGTGGCGGGGGTGCTGCTGGTGGGAATCTCCGGCCTGGCGTTCGCCTGGTGGGGCCGGAACCGCCTCGCGTCGCATTGACTCGACGGTGAGCCCTTTGGTGATCGAGTTTGTCGGGCGCCAGGTTCGGCACGCTGAAACCACCGAAATGCTGTCCGGCATGGGCAGCGGTGCCCATCGACGGGTTTCCGGGGCCGGGATAGGTTTCAGGTAATGGATCTTCCGGATCAGCCGGGGGCCGCTGGGGATGCCGATCTGGATCGGATCCAACGACGCATGAGGAGAAACTGATGGCGATTTGGGGCGCAGATGTAGAGCAGCTCAGGACTCTTGGCACGAAGCTGCAGGCCGGTGCTTCGGAGATCGAGCAGCAGAGGTCCAACCTGTCCCGCCTTCTGGACAGCACCACCTGGGAAGGCCCGGACGCGAAGAACTTCCGCAGCGAATGGTCAGGCACCCACACCAGTGCGCTGAACCAGGTCATCCAGGCGCTGAAGGATGCCGGCCAGAAGGCCACCAAGAACGCCAACGAGCAGGACCAGGCTTCACGCTAGCCAGCACCGCTTGACTGACCCGCTTGACTGAGGGCCCGGACACCACAAGTGCCCGGGCCCTCTGGCATCCGGGTCTTGGTTGATCAGCGAGCGATCGGGGGCGACGACCCCGTGTGTGGGCACGATGTCGGGGGCGTAGGGCAAGATAGGTCTGTGAGCACAGCACCGGGCCCCGCGGGGGAAACAGCCGCCAGTAATGACGCCTTGACTGAACCGGACGCCGTCCCTTCGGGGTCCGTCCGCGAAGAATACGAGAACCTGGCCGACCTCGTCAGGAAATACCGGTTCGCGTATTACCAGGAGGACGAACCCCTGGTCTCGGACGCGGAATTCGACGAACTGTTCCAGCGCCTGGAAGAGATCGAGGCCCTGCACCCGGAACTCGTTGCCAATGACTCGCCCACACAGGAAGTGGGCGGCGAAGTCTCAGCCGCGTTCGCCGCCGTCGAACATCTGCAACGCATGTACAGCCTCGAGGACGTCTTTTCCCTGGAGGAGCTGCAGGCGTGGCTCACCAAAGCCGAGGCCGGCATTGCCAAACTGGGGGACACTGCCCGGCCCGCATGGCTCACCGAACTCAAGATCGACGGCCTGGCAGTGAACCTGTTGTACCGCGACGGCAAACTGGTCCGGGCCGCGACCAGGGGTGACGGAACCACCGGCGAAGACATCACGCATAATGTGCTGACCATCAAGGAAATCCCGCAGGAACTGACCGGCAGCGGCTTCCCGCCGGAGATGGAGGTCCGGGGCGAGGTCTTCATCCCGTCCAAGGCATTCGCGGAATTCAATGAGGCACTGATCGAGGCCGGCAAGGCGCCGCTTGCCAATCCCAGGAACGCCGCCGCCGGTTCCCTCCGGCAGAAGGACCCCGCAGAGACGGCAAAACGTCCGCTTCGCATGTTCGTCCATGGCATCGGTGCGCGTGTCGGACTGGAAACCCTCAGCCAGTCCCAGACCTATGCCGTGCTGGAAAAATGGGGTCTGCCCGTCAGCCCCTACTTCGAGGTCCTCGGGAGCCTCCCGGAAGTGCTGGCGTTCATCAAGCGGTACGGCGACAAACGGCACAGCCTCATGCACGAGATCGACGGCATTGTGGTCAAGGTTGACGAGCTCGCCACCCAGCGCGCCCTCGGCTACACCACTCGTGTGCCGCGGTGGGCTGTGGCGTACAAATACCCGCCGGAAGAAGTGCACACCAAACTGCTGGACATCGCTGTCAACGTGGGGCGGACCGGCCGGGTGACCCCGTTCGGCGTGATGGAACCAGTGAAAGTCGCCGGGTCCACGGTGGGGATGGCCACGCTGCACAACCAGGACGTCGTCAAGGCCAAGGGCGTGAAGATCGGCGACATTGTTGTGCTGCGCAAGGCCGGCGACGTCATCCCCGAGATTGTTGGCCCGGTGCTGGCCCTGCGCGCCCAGCAGCAACCGCCGGTGCGGGACTTTGTGATGCCCACTGAATGCCCCTCGTGCGGAACCCCGCTTGCTCCCGGCAAGGAGGGGGACGTGGACATCCGCTGCCCCAATGCCCGGTCCTGCCCAGCGCAGCTGCGGGAGCGGGTCTTCCACCTGGCCGGCCGCGGGGGGTTCGATATCGAAGCCCTCGGCGGGGAAGCCGCCATCGCTTTGACCTCTGGTCCGGGTGTGGATCCGGCCACCAACTGTGGAAGGGTGGAACCCGCCGGCGACGGCATCCTGGGAAGTGAGTCCGAACTGTTTGAACTGGCTGCGGACTCGGGACTGGAGGAACTGCGGAACAAGCTGGCAGACGTGAAGGTCTGGCGGGAGAAGCGCGTCAAGGGCGAGGGCACCGGGACGTGGGATCTGGTCCCATACTTCTGGACTCGAGCCACCGCCAAGACGCCGTCCAAGCCCACGGCAACCACCACCAAGCTGTTCAACGAACTGACCAAAGCCAAGACCCAGCCACTGTGGCGGGTGCTGGTGGCGTTATCAATCCGGCACGTGGGTCCCCGGGCGTCACGGGCCCTGGCCACGGCCTTCGGCAGCATGGAGAACATCCGGAAGGCCTCGGAGGAAGACCTGGCCCACGTGGATGGCGTTGGGCCCACCATCGCTGCCGCGCTCAAGGAATGGTTCGCCGAGGACTGGCACCTGGAAATCATCGACCGCTGGGCTGCTGCCGGGGTCCGGATGGAAGACGAACGTGATGAGTCCACGCCACGGACCTTGGAGGGGCTGATCATTGTGGTCACCGGCTCGCTGCCCACGTTCAGCAGGGACGAGGCGAAGGAAGCTATCCTCATCCGGGGTGGCAAAGCCGCGGGCTCGGTCTCCAAAAACACGAGCTATGTGGTGGCCGGCGAGAACGCGGGCACCAAGCTCGATAAGGCCGAGCAGCTGGGAATTCCCGTGCTGGACGAGGACGGTTTCCGGGAGCTTCTGGCGAACGGTCCGGCCACGGCTCCGGGTGCTGATGATGCGGAGAGTGCAACCGAATGAATCACCCGGACATCACCTCGGAACTGCTGAAGGTGGCCAAACAGGCGGCGGCCGCGGGCGCTGAAGTGCTGGCATCGCGCAATGGCGATGCCCTGGACGTCAGCAACAAGGGTGACGCCGGTGACTGGGTCACCGCCTTTGACGTCGCTGCGGAAGATGCAGTCCGGCAAGCCATCACCGCTGCCCGGCCGCAGGACACCATTACGGGGGAGGAACACGGGACCACCCGGCCGGCTTCCCCCAGCGGCTACCGCTGGTCCATCGACCCGCTGGACGGCACCACGAACTTCATCCGGAACATCGTTTACTACGCCACTTCCGTGGCAGTGGCGGATTCCGACGGCGTCTGGCTGGCCGGCGTCGTCAACGCACCGGCGCTGGGCCGCACCTATTACGCTGCCCGCGGCCAAGGCGCCTGGCTGGAAGAGCGCGGCCGGCTGACACGGCTGGAGGGCCCCGTAGCGGGCCGCGCCGGCCAGATCCTGGCCACCGGTTTCAGCTACGATCCCGCGATCCGCACCGAACAGGCCGCGCTGCTCGGCGACCTGATGGAAGGATTCGCCGACGTCAGGCGGTTGGGTTCGGCCGCGCTGGACCTCTGCCTGGTAGCTGATGGAACCCACGACGCCTACGGCGAACGGGGCCTCAACGAACATGACTTCTCTGCCGGTGCGCTCATCGCGGAGGAAGCGGGCTGCTGGGTGCGGCGTCCCCGCCTGGACAGTCCCCTCGACGGCGGCCCCACCGATGCGGACAGGCTGGCGGCCTGGACCTGCGCTGCAACCCTGGAGCTTTCGGGAAAGTTTCCGCTGTAACCCTGCAGCGGAACTAGCATTGTCAGGTGCAGCAGTCAATAACCATCAGACCCGCCGTTGAGGCAGACTTTAACGCCATCGCCAGGATTACCCGGGACTCCTACCTCGCAGCGGGGTACTTCGACAGTGCGGACCACCCGTACATGCAGCAGATCCAGGACGTCGCTGCGCGTGCTTCGAAGGCCACAATCTGGGTTGCCGAGCGCAACGGGCAGGTGGTGGGTTCTGTGACGCTGGCGCTCGCGGGCGAACAGTACGCCGACATAGCGCTCGATGATGAGGTGGAATTCCGGATGCTGGTGGTGGACCCTGCCGTGCAGCGCAGCGGGGCAGGGCAGGCCATGGTGGAAGCCATCATCGCGCACGCAAGATCGCTGGACGGGATAAACGGAGTGGCTCTGACGACCGGCAAGACGTGGGAGAGCGCCCATGGCCTGTACCGGAAGACCGGCTTCCGGCGGGTCAGGGAACGCGACTGGCTGATCCCGGGCACCGACATAAAGCTGATGGTTTACCGGCTCGACGTCCAGCAGCCATAAAGTGGTGCCGACTCATTCCAGCACTGAAAGGCCCACTATGCGCAAAACATTCGGCACGGGCTCTGTTTGGGAACAGTCCCTCGGCTACTCCCGGGCCGTCCAGGTGGACAATACCCTCTACATTTCGGCGACTGCCGCCAGCGGTGAAGACGGCATCGTGGGCGAGGACTTCTATACCCAGACCCAGTTCATCCTCCAGAAGCTTGGCACTGTCCTGGCCGACGCCGGTTTCAGCTTCGACGACGTAGTGCAGTCCAAGCTGTACCTGACGGATATCAGCAAGTGGGAAGAAGCCGGCCGCGCCCACGGCGAGGTCTTCGGCGACATCCGCCCCACCTTGTCGCTGGTGCACGTCCTGCCGTTCCTGGACCCGAAAATGCTGGTGGAGATCGAGCTCGTCGCCCAGAAGAGCGTCAGCTAGCAGGCACGCTACGCGGGGACACGCATCCTCCGCGTGCTCGCACGTTCCTCGCTTAGACGCACGCTTCCAGATACCTGTCCCCGTCTGGCGTGTCCTAAAGGCGCTCTTGGCCCGCCGACGGTTTGTTAGGAAGTTGGCCGCCCGTAGCGGTCTTCAGGGCGGCCGGTGGTCCCGTATCGGAGTTGGATGTCGACGGCGCCGTCATCGGCCAGCGAGGACAGGTATCGCCGGGCCGTGGCCCGGGAAACCCCTACCAGGGTGGCTACCTCCCCGTCCAGGCCACCCCCGTCCAGGCCACCCCCGTCCAGGCCACCCCCTCCAGACCAGCACCGCCTGGCTGCGGCGGTGTAGTTAAAGTCATCGGCGAAGAAGGCCTCGGTGTCCGTCCCGGGGCCAGCCCGTCGCCGGAGTCGGCGACGACGATGAGCAGCGTCCCGCCGTCGTCGTGCAATGGTCATGGCCGCGGCCGTCCTCCCCGGCGTCCCGAAGGGCACCGGCATGGTCGAGGCCACGTCGGCGTGGCTGGTCCAGATCATCCCGTCGGACATGGGCCCGTTTCTGGCCGTCATCACCGGTGTACTCAGCATCCCCATGCCGTTCTCCATGAGCAACGACGCCTTCTACTCCGGCGTGCTGCCGGTCCTGGGCGAGACCGCTGCGCACTACGGCGTCAGCAGCGCCGAGATGGCCCGCGCCTTGATCACCGGACAGCCGTTCCACATGCAGAGCCCGCTGGTTCCCGCCATCCTGCTCCTGGTCCCCCCTGGCCAAAGTGGACCTGGCCACCATCATAAGAAGGTCCTGTGGCGCGCCGCTGTGGTCGCCCTCGTCATGTTGGCAGTGGGAATGCTGACCGGAGCCATCGGTATCGGTTAGTCTTATGCTGCCTGTGGCCGGTCCACGTGACCGGGACCACGGCACCGAGGTGCCCGTCTGACGCCCGCTGGGGGTCGTCAGACGGGCACTGACGTTTCCCCACTAGACTGGTTCGGAAAACAATCCGAACTTGCAGGGGAGATCCATGGCTGCGATCAACCGTGACGACGTTGCGCACCTCGCGCAGCTCGCTCACATCGAGATGAGTGCTGAAGAGCTGGACAGGATGGCCGGCGAACTCGCCGTCATCGTTGAGTCAGTGAAGTCCGTGAGTGAAGCCGCCGGTGATGACGTCCCGGCAACCTCCCACCCGATCCCGCTGACCAACGTGTTCCGCGAGGACGTTGTGGGCCACACGCTCACCGCGGAGCAGGCACTCTCGGGAGCTCCGGATTCTGATGAGAACCGTTTCAAGGTCCCGGCAATCCTGGATGAGGCATAACCATGACTGACAACAACGAACTCATCCGCCTCTCCGCCGCCCAGCTGGCGGCGAAGCTTCGCGCCGGCGAGGTCACCTCCGTCGAGGTCACCCAGGCGTTCCTTAACCGGATCGCAGCGGTCGACGGCGGCGAACGCGGCGTGCACGCGTTCCTGCACGTCAACACGGAAGAGGCCCTCGCCGTCGCCGCCGAAGTGGACGCCATCCGCGCCGCCGGCGGCGCCGCAGCTGAGGAACTCCACGAACTCGCCGGCGTGCCCATTGCGGTCAAGGACCTCATCGTCACCATCGGCCAGCCCACCACGGCAGGGTCTAAAATCCTCGAGGGCTGGCACAGCCCCTATGACGCCACCGTGGTCAAACGGCTCCGCGCCGCCAAAATGCCCATCCTGGGCAAAACCAACCTGGACGAGTTCGCCATGGGTTCATCCACGGAGCACTCCGCATACGGCCCCACGCGCAACCCCTGGGACCTGGACCGGATCCCGGGCGGTTCCGGCGGTGGCTCGGCAGCCGCCGTCGCCGCGTTCGAAGCGCCGCTTGCTCTCGGCACGGACACCGGCGGGTCCATCCGCCAGCCCGGCGCCGTCACCGGCACCGTGGGCGTCAAGCCCACCTACGGCAGCGTCTCCCGCTACGGCGCCATCGCCATGGCCTCCTCCCTGGACCAGATCGGCCCGGTCTCCCGGACCGTGCTGGACTCGGCGCTCCTGCACCAGGTCATCGGCGGGCACGATCCGTTCGATTCCACCTCCCTGCCGGACCCGCTGGAAGACCTGGTGGCCGCTGCCCGCGTGGGCAACGTAGAGGGCCTGCGCATCGGCATCATCAAGGAACTCCACGGCGAGGGCTACCAGGCCGGCGTCGAAAACCGTTTCAACGACTCCCTGGAACTGCTCAAGGAAGCGGGCGCGGAAATCGTTGAGGTCTCCTGCCCCAACTTCCAGTACGCCCTCGGCGCCTACTACCTGATCATGCCGTCGGAGGCCTCCTCCAACCTGGCAAAGTTCGACGGCGTCCGCTACGGCCTGCGCGTCCTGCCCGAGGACGGGCCCCTGACCATCGAACGCGTGATGGCAGCTACCCGCGCCGCCGGCTTCGGCGACGAAGTCAAGCGCCGCATCATCCTTGGCACCTACGCCCTGAGCGCCGGCTACTACGACGCCTACTACGGCTCGGCACAAAAGGTGCGCACGCTGGTCCAGCGCGACTTCGACGCCGCGTTCGCACAGGCCGATGTGCTGATCTCGCCCACGGCCCCCACTACGGCGTTCAAACTGGGCGAGAAGCTCAACGACCCGCTGGCCATGTACCTCAATGACGTCGCCACCATCCCCGCCAACCTGGCCGGCGTCCCGGGCCTGACCCTGCCGGGCGGCCTTGCGGACGAGGACGGCCTGCCCGTCGGCATCCAGCTCCTGGCCCCGGCTCGCCAGGACGCCCGCCTCTACCGGGTGGGCGCTGTCCTGGAATCCCTCCTCGAAGCCAAATGGGGTGGCCCGCTGCTGGCCCAGGCGCCTTCGCTGGTTGAGCGTGTTGGATTTCGGCAGGCTCAATTACCGATGATCGAAACCCAGGAGGCAAAATAGTGAGCACCGACGCAACCCTGAGCTTCGAAGAGGCCATGGAGAAGTACGATCCCGTCCTGGGGTTCGAGGTCCACGTGGAACTCAACACCAGGACCAAGATGTTCTCCTCCGCGCCCAACGTTTTTGGCGATGAGCCGAACACCAACGTCAACGAGGTGGACCTCGGCATGCCGGGCGTGCTGCCGGTGGTGAACAAGACAGCCATCGAGTCCTCGATCAAGATCGGCCTGGCGCTCAACTGCAAGATCGCCGAGTCCTGCACGTTTGCCCGGAAGCAGTACTTTTACCCGGACACCCCCAAGAACTTCCAGACGTCACAGTATGAAGACCCGATCGCGTACGACGGCTACCTGGACATCGAACTCTCGGACGGCACCATCTTCCGGGTCGAGATCGAGCGTGCCCACATGGAAGAGGACGCCGGCAAGCTGACACATATGGGCGGGTCTGCCGGCCGCATCCAGGGTGCCGACTTCTCGCTGGTGGACTACAACCGTTCCGGCGTGCCGCTGGTGGAAATCGTCACCAAGCCCATCGAAGGGGCCGGTTCCCGCGCTCCCGAGCTGGCCAAGGCGTATGTGGCCGCTGTTCGGGAGATCGTCAAGAACCTTGGCGTGTCCGACGCGAAGATGGAACGCGGCAACGTGCGCTGCGACGCCAACGTCTCGCTCCGACCGCACGGCCGCGAACGCTTCGGCATCCGTTCCGAGACCAAGAACGTGAACTCGCTGCGAGCCGTCGAACACGCCGTCAACTATGAGATCCGCAGGCACGCTGCCGTCCTGGACTCCGGCGAGCCGGTCATCCAGGAAACGCGCCACTGGCACGAGGACACCCGTACGACAACGTCGGGCCGGGCAAAGTCCGACGCGGACGACTACCGCTACTTCCCGGAGCCGGACCTGGTGCCGATCGTCGCTTCCCGCGAATGGGTGGAGGAACTGCGTGCCACCCTGCCCGAGCCGCCGGCCGAGCGCCGCAAGCGACTGCAGGCCGACTGGGGCTATTCGGACCTCGAATTCCGCGACGTGGTCAACGCCGGTGTCATGGACGAGATCGAGGAAACCATTGCCGCTGGCGCCACGGCCACCGTGGCCCGCAAGTGGTGGATGGGCGAGATCGTGGGCCGCGCCAAGAACGCCGACGTGGACCCCGGCCAGCTGGGCGTCAAGCCGGAAACCATTGTGGAACTGAACAAAATGGTGGAAGCCGGCAAGATCAACAACAAGATGGCGGCCGAAGTCCTGGACGGCGTGCTCGCCGGCGAAGGCACCCCGGCGGAGATCGTGGAACAGCGCGGCCTCGCCGTGGTCTCCGACGATGGCCCCCTGCTGGAAGCCATCGACGCCGCCCTGGCCGCGCAGCCCGACGTCGCGGACAAGATCCGCGGCGGCAAGGTCCAGGCCATCGGCGCGATCGTGGGCGGGGTCATGAAAGCCACCCGCGGGCAGGCCGACGCGGCCCGCGTCCGCGAGCTGATCCTGGAGCGCCTCGGCGTCGAAGGCTAAACCCCACGGCCTAACCCAACTGGGTCGCAGTTAATGTCGCGAAAACCCCTTTTGACGACGTTAACTGCGACCCAGTTTGGCGTTTAAGTACTCGTTTACTGCCGCTGCAAAGTACCCGTGTTCAGCACGGCGCCCCGGTTCTACACTGAGGGTCCAGGGCGCCGGTGCCCTGCGCGTGCCGTGGGAGGTCTGGTCATGTCAGTTCGGGAGCCGCTGAGGCTGCGCAAGGCAATACTGGCCGGCGTGGTGGCGCTGGCGCTGACCGGCGCGGGCACCGCGATCGCCTGGTCCGCCACCGACACGCCGTCTGCCTCGCCGTCTCCGTCGGATTCTGCCCCGGGCCAATCGGGCCAATCGGGCAAAGCGGACAAAGACAAGGCGGACAAAGCCCAGCGTCCACAGCATCTGCACAGCGAGAGTGTGGTCAAGAAGGCGGACGGGACGTTCGAAACGCACCTGACCCAGCAGGGCACGGTGGAATCCGTCACTGGAACCTCTGTCACCGTGAAGAGCGAGGACGGCTTTTCGCAGAGCTACGCGGTCAACGCTGACACTAAGATCGTGAAGTTCCCTGCCCCTGCTGCGGACGGCGCACCGGCAAAGAGCAACGACGGCAAACGGCTCGGGCCCGTAGAGGCCGCCATCGGGGAAATCGCCACGGGGGAGTCGGTCCGCGTCTCCGGCGTGAAGAGCGGCAACGACGTCGCCGCCCGCCAGATCGTTGAAGGCGCCGGAACCGGCCTCCGGAACGGGATGGGGCTCGGGAAAGGCCACGGGAAGGGACTGGGCCTGGGCAAAGGCCACGCGAAGGGGCACGGCCAGCGCTAGCTACCCTCCCCAAGTAGGTAGCAGCAGATGTCGTTTTGAGCGCTCATAACGACATGTGCTGCTACCCAGTTGGAGCGGCCGCCCGTGCGGTCAACTGTCCTCCACCAGCCCGGTCATGATTGACTGCAGGGCCTCGCACACAATCATCACCGACCGGCGCTTCAGGTTCTCCGGGCGGGCCAGGATGTCGATCCGCCGCCGCGTGCTAATGCCCTCGAGCGGCCGCAACACGATCGCCGGATTGAGTACCGGCCGCGCGGTATGCCGCGGCAACAGGCCCACCACGCCACCGGCCGCCACCAGTGCGGCGACCGTGGAGTAGTCGTTGATCCGGTGCACGATGTTCAGTTCCTTACTGGAGACGGCCGCGACGGCGGACAGCACGTCGGCGGGGGAGTAACCGGTGTGGCTGGTCACCCAAGGTTCGCCCACGACGTCGGCCGCTGTGACGGTGCCTTGACCGGCCAGACGGTGGTAGGCCGGGAGAGCGACGTCCAGCGGTTCATGCGCCAGCGGAATCACCGCCACCCGTTCCTCCGGCCACCGCGGACTGTGGTCCATCCGGTGCGCCAGCACCAGGTCGTAGCGCGCAGTCAGAGCCGGGAAGTCCTGCTGCGCCACGTCCTCGTCGGAGAGCTGGATCCTGGGCTGGCCGGGCGCGTCCAGGAGCCGTGCGAGCGGGGCAAACAGCGCCTGGCCGGCGCTGTGGAATCCGCTGAGCGTCACCGGCGCCACCGGTGAGCCGTGATACGCGCCGATCGCCGTGCGGGCATCCGCCATGGCGCTGACGACGGCGGCCCCGGCGTCGGCAAGCACCTGGCCGGCCGCTGTGAGCACCAGGTTCCGCCCCTCCTTCCGGGTCAGCGGGACCTCCACGTTGCGCTGCAGCAGGGACAGCTGCTGGGACACGGCGGACGGGGTCACCATCAGCGTTTCGGCCACTGCCTTCACACTGCCCAAGGCACCTAGCTCCCGAAGGATTTCCAGCTGATGAATTTCCATCCACCCAGTCTAAGCATTAGGTTTTGCTTTATCGTCGATTGAGAAAATACTGCTTGTGCTAATGCTTTGGACTGGCTCTAATGAAGGTAGATCGCCGTCCCGCGCGAAGCGGGGCGGCCACCAACAGTCAGGAAGCCAATGAAGGCCCTTTATAAATCCGGACCACACGCCGGGTTCGAGCTCGTTGACCGGCCGGAGCCCGAAGCCGGTCCCAACGACGTCAAGATCCGGGTAATGACCACCGGCATCTGCGGCACGGACCTGCATATCCAGTCGTGGGATGCCTGGGCCCAGGGAATGATCGAGGCACCGCTGATCGCGGGCCACGAATTCTACGGCGAAGTGGTGGCAACAGGTGAGGATGTGCGGGACGTCAAGGTAGGGGACCGCGTCTCCGGCGAGGGCCACGTGGTCTGCGGGATCTGCCGCAACTGCCGCGCTGGACGCCGCCAAATGTGCATCCACACCGTCAGCGTCGGCGTGCAGCGGGACGGCGCCTTCGCCGAGTTCGTGGTCATCCCCGAGACCAATGTCTGGGTGCACCACGATCCTTCCGTCACCCCGGAGCTCGGCGCAATTTTCGATCCGTTCGGCAACGCCGTGCACACCGCACTCAGCTTCCCGCTGGTGGGCGAGGATGTGCTCATCACCGGAGCAGGTCCCATCGGCCTCATGGCCATCGCCGTGGCCCGGCACGCCGGGGCGCGCAAGATCGCCATCACGGACGTGTCCCAGCCACGGCTGGACCTTGCCCGCCAACTGGGCGTGGACCTGGCAATCGATGTCTCCAGCACCCGCGTCAAAGACGCGCAGCGTGAGTTGGGCATGCGTGAAGGTTTTGACATCGGCATGGAAATGTCCGGCCACCCCACCGCGCTGCCTGAGATGATCGACAACATGAACCACGGCGGACGCATTGCCATGCTCGGCCTGCCCAGCCAGGACATCACCATCGATTGGGGCAAGGTGGTCACACACATGCTGACCCTGAAAGGCATCTACGGCCGGGAAATGTACGAGACCTGGTACGCCATGAGCGCCATGCTCTCGTCCAACCCGGTGCTGCATGCCGGCATCTCGGCCGTGGTGACGGACAGGCTCCCCGCCCTGGAGTGGGAAAAGGGCTTCGATATTGCCCGCGCCGGCGTCGGCGGAAAAGTTGTCCTCGACTGGACCGAACTCTAAGGAGCACCATGTACACCTCCACCAAGGAGCAGCTGCAGGCCGAGCTGGACGACATCCGCACCGCCGGGCTGTTCAAAACCGAACGCAGCATCAACTCCCCACAATCCAGCCACGTCACGGCGGGCCAGATCGGTGAGGCAGGCGCAGACGTCCTGAACTTTTGCGCCAACAATTACCTTGGCCTCGCCGACCACCCGGACATCATCGCCGCAGCCAAAGACGCCATGGACACCCGTGGCTTCGGCATGGCCAGCGTTCGCTTCATCTGCGGCACCCAGGACCTGCACCTGGAACTGGAAGCCCGGGTTTCCAGGTTCCTCGGGACGGAGGACACCATTCTGTTCTCCAGCTGCTTTGATGCGAACGGAGGCGTGTTCGAATCCCTTTTCGGGCCGGAAGACGCCATCATCTCCGACGCCCTGAACCACGCCTCCATCATCGACGGCATCCGGCTCTGCAAGGCCCAGCGGTTCCGCTACGCCAACCAGGACATGGCGGACCTCGAGGCCAAGCTTGTTGAGGCGAAAGATGCCCGCCGCAAGATCATCGTCACCGACGGCGTGTTCTCCATGGACGGCTACCTGGCGCCGTTGGTAGCCATTTGCGACCTCGCGGACAAGTATGACGCCCTGGTGATGGTGGATGACTCCCACGCTGTCGGATTCATGGGTGCCACCGGAGCGGGTACTCCGGAGCACGCCGGCGTGTCGCACCGCGTGGACATTTACACCGGAACCTTTGGCAAGGCGCTGGGCGGCGCCTCGGGCGGGTACGTGTCTGGCCGCAGCGAAGTGGTGGCCATGCTCCGGCAGAAGGCCCGGCCGTACCTGTTCTCCAACTCCCTCGCCCCCGCCATCGTGGCCGCGACTATCAAAGCGCTGGACCTGGTGGAGAATTCCGGGGACCTGCGGACCAGGCTGTTCGACAACGCCGGGCTGTTCCGCCGCCGGATGACCCAGGAGGGCTTCGACCTCCTGGCCGGCGAACACGCCATTGTCCCCGTCATGTTCGGCGATGCCGTGATGGCTGCCAAGGTGGCGGACCAGATGCTCCAGCATGGTGTTTTTGTCACCGCGTTCAGTTTCCCGGTGGTCCCGCGCGGCGCCGCCCGGATCCGTGTGCAGCTCTCGGCCTCGCATTCAGCGGACGACGTCGAAGCCTGCGTCGGTGCCTTCGTCGCCAGCCGTGCCGCAGTGGTGCGCTGACTCCTGCAGTGCAGGGTCAAGCCTGGCGCGGCGGCCCTGCAACTCTGCAAGGATGGAGCCATGACAGCACATTACGACGTCCTGATCGTCGGCGGCGGCATAGCGGGTCTGTCGCTGGCGTCGGCGCTCGCCGGCAGCTGCAGCGTTGCTTTGGTGGAAGCGGAGCAGGAGCTGGCGTACCACACGTCCTCCCGCTCCGCCCGCCAGCTCATCCCCAGTTACGGGCCGGAAGTTGTCCAGGAATTGACGCTTCGAACGCTGGCTCTGATGGCGGCACGGGACGCAGAACTGCCCACGCCGGTCCTGTCGCCCCGCAGTTTTATGCTCATCGGCACCGAGGGATCCGTCCGGGCCGAGGCCAGCGGCCAGATGAAGCCCGTTACACATGCGAGGGCGTTGGAACTGTGTCCCGCCCTCGTGCCGGAATCGTTTACCGCCGCCGGTCTGGACACCGGATCCTTCGGCTGCGACGCCCCGCTGCTGCTGGCTGACCACCGGCAGCGGGCGGAAGCCGCCGGCGCCGACATCATCACCGGCGCCCGGGTGTATTCCGGCCAGCGGCTGGGGTCCGGCTGGGAGGTCGGCGCTGGCCAGGAAGCCTTCCAAGCCGGCGTCCTGGTCAACGCCGCCGGCGCCTGGGCCGACGAACTCGCCGTCATCAGCGGGGTGGAGAAGCTCGGGCTGCAGCCGTACCGGCGCACTGCGGCCATTGTCGACGTCGAACGTTCCCTCCCTGATGACAGCCCCATGGTCGCGGCAGCAGATAACTCGTTCTACTTCCGCCGCGAAGGCGGCGGGGTGCTGATCTCGCCGTCGGAAGCGGTGCCCAGCGGCCCTGAGGACGCCCGGCCGCGGCCCGGCGACATCGAGCGCCTCATCGTCAAGCTCAACCAGCTGACCACGCTCGGGATCAGCGGTGTCCGGACCGCGTGGACGGGGCTCCGGACCGAGGCGGCCGACGGCATTCCGGTGGCAGGCTTCGACGCCGAGGCTCCCGGGTTCTACTGGCTCGCCGGACAGGGCGGTTACGGTTTTCAGACCTCGGCAGCGATGGCCGAGCTCGCTGCCGCCCAGATCCTGGCAGGGCAGGGGACCGGGCAGGATTCAAGGCAGCGTGCAGGGCAGGAGGCAGTGCAGGACGCAGGGCGGAGTGCACAACCCGCCGCCGCGCCGGATACCCGCACCCGTCCGGAATCCCGGACAGCGGAGGCGCTGGCCGCCACGCGCTGGTCCATCCGGCGCTGAAGAATGGTTCCATGAGTACCCTGATCACCAATATCGCCGAGCTGATGACCCAGGACCTGGAGCACCGGGTCCTGAAAAATGCCGCCGTGGTGATCGAGGGTGAGCGGATCGCCTGGCTTGGTGCCGCGGCGGACGCCCCGTCGGCCGATGATGCCGTGGATGCCGGCGGCCGGGCCGTGCTGCCCGGCTGGGTGGATTCCCACACTCACCTTGTCTTCGCCGGGGACCGCACCGCGGAGTTTGAAGCCCGGATGGCGGGGGAGCCCTACTCTGCGGGCGGCATCGCCGTGACCGTGGACGCCACCCGGTGGACGTCCGACTACGACCTCACCAAGCTGGCCATGGCCCGCGTGTCTGAGGCCGTCTCCCAAGGCACCACCTACCTCGAAACCAAGACCGGGTACGGGCTGGATGTTGAGCATGAGGCGCGCAGCGCAAGGATCGCTTCCACCGTGGCCGACGAAGTCACATTCCTGGGCGCCCACCTGGTGCCCGCGGGCACCGATGCTGAAGCCTACACAGGCCTCGTCTGCGGCCCCATGCTGGCCGCCGTCCGGCCCTACGTCCGATGGGCGGATGTGTTCTGCGAGGAAGGTGCCTTCAACGCTGACCAATCCCGCCGGGTCCTTGAAGCCTGCCGGGCTGCCGGACTGGGGATCCGGGTCCATGGCAACCAGCTCGGTGCCGGCCCCGGCGTCCGGCTGGCGGTGGAGCTGGGGGCGGCGAGCGTGGACCACGTGAATTACTTGTCGGCCGGGGATGTCGCAGCGCTCGCGGACAGCTGGTCCGGTTGGAATCAGGGAACGGGGATTGGCGAACGGGGGACCGTGGCCACGTGCCTGCCTGCCTGCGACCTGTCCACCCGGCAGCCGCTGGCCCCTGGGCGTGAGCTGCTGGATGCCGGCGTGCAGGTGGCGCTGGCCTCCAACGCCAACCCGGGCACGTCCTACACCAGTTCCATGGCCTTCTGTGTGACGACCGCGGTGCTGCAGATGCGTCTCAGTGTCCACGAGGCGGTGCGTGCCGCTACATACGGCGGCGCACTCGCACTGCACCGGGAGGCAGGGAACGACGCCGACGGCGAACGTGCGGTGGGATCCCTCGCCGTGGGGCACCGTGCGGACCTGCAGATGCTGAACGCCCCGTCTGCCACGCATCTCGCCTACCGTCCGGGCATGCCCCTCACGTACGCTGTGTGGCGGGCCGGCGCACGGGCACGATAGTTGCGTAGCGCCCAGGTCAACAGCCACCACAGTGACTTAATGTGATCGTTTGCCTCTGTTATGATCAATAAACGTCACATTTTGGTGATTGGTTGACTCTGAAAGGCCCCTATGACCCGCACTGACCGTCTGACGGCCATCCTGGATATCCTCGCCAAGACCGGCCAGGTGGAGGTGGAGGAGATCGTCACACAGCTGGGCGTCTCACCGGCCACGGCGCGGCGGGACCTGGACAGCCTGGCCAACCGGCGGCTGCTGACCCGGACCAGGGGCGGCGCCACCATCGGGGCGCTGGCATATGACCTGCCCGGGCGATACAACCGCGACGACCACGCCGAGGCCAAGGAACAGATAGCCCAGGCCGCTTCGGCACTGATTCCGCCGGGCGCCGTGATCGGGCTCTGCGGCGGCACCACCAGCACCGCACTGGCGCAGATCCTGGCAACCCGCGAAGACCTCAACGCCCCGGCCAACCAGTCCACGCTGACGGTGGTCACCAACGCCATCAATATCGCTTCGCAGCTGGCTGTCCGGCCCAACATTAAAGTCATGGTGACCGGCGGCATCCTCAACCCGCGCTCCTACGAGCTGGTGGGCCCCTACACGGACATCATCATGCAGAAGGTGGTCCTGGACATCGCGTTCATCGGCGTAAACGGTATCGACCCGGAGGTAGGCCCCACCAACACCGGTGAGGGCGAGGCGTCAGTGAACGCCCTGCTGGCCAGCCGGGCCCGGGTGTCCTACGTGCTGGCGGATTCCTCCAAGGTGGGAGTCCGGGCTTTCGCCACGATGGACGGCTACGCCTTCAACCGGCTGATTACGGACCACGGTATCTCCGCCGAGGACAAGGCAGCGTTCGAAGCCAACGGCACGGAAGTGATCGTGGCGCCGCACTAATATGTGCTGGCCGGTGTCCTGAACCACAGGCGGCCCGGCCCATCATCAGCTCTAATAGATCAGCGGCGGCGCATCCAGGACGGTCGCGTCCACCCGGCGGTCCACCCACTGGGTGAACGGCATATCCAGTTCATACTTATCGAGTTCGGTGCGCACCAGGGTCCGGACCTCGGAGTTGTTCGGGTTGTTAAGCGATTCGAAGTACTCCACCGACCAGTGGAACCAGCGCATGCAGAATAGCCGCATGGTCAGTCCGTGGGTTACCAACAGTGTGTTCGGTGCGTAATCCGGTTTGGACCAATGGCGGTAGAGCGTCTCCATGAAGGATGAGATCCGGTCGTAGACGTCTGAGCCGGATTCGCCCTCCCGGAACCGGTAGAAGAAATGCCCGTAGGCGTTGCGGAGCTCCTTTTGGTCCTCGATCTCGCCGCTGATCTGGAAATTGGCCCAGTCCTGTTCGCGGAGGCGCGGTTCCTCGATCACCCGCTCGGTCAGGTTACCCAGGTTGAGTGCCTCGAGGGTCTGGTATGCCCGCAGGTAAGGCGAAACATACACGCAGACCTGCCTGCCTTCCAGCTCACGGCGGATCCGTTCGCCGGCCGCTGTGGCCTGCTCCAGGCCGAGGGGAGTCAGTGGAATCCGATAGTCCGGGACCCTGTTGTAGATGGACGTATCGACGTTGGCCGTGGACTGGCCGTGCCTGACCATGATGATTTTTCCTGGCGCGCTCATAAGCCCCAAGCATAAGTGGGTGTTAACCCGGCAAGATGGAACCATGTTGGTTCCCTCGCGCCGTCGGCTGCGTATCGAAGTCTGGATTGTGCTTGGACTGTCCCTGGGGCAGTCCGCCGTGTACTCAGTGGTTCAACTGCTGGACAAGATGTCGCGGGCCCCGCTTGCGGAGGGAACCTCCACGCTGAACCAGTCGCGGAGTTCCCGCGAATACTTCGACCTCACGTACCAGTTGCTGGATATTATCTTTGCCCTGGTACCCGTGCTCCTGGTTATCTACTTCCTCACGGACCAACGGCAGTCGGGCGCGGGCGCGGGCGTGAGCACGCACGGCAGTTCGGCCTTCCAGAAGCTCGGATTCAATTTCGCCAGGCCGGGCCGTGACCTGTTGCAGGGCCTTGGCCTCGCAGCACTGATCGGGATTCCATCGCTGGGCCTCTATGCCGCGGGCCGGGCGCTGGGAATCACTACCGCCATCATTCCCAGCGCACTCGACGCCCACTGGTGGACCATTCCCGTGCTGATCCTCTCCGCCCTGCGGCATGCCGTGGTGGAGGAAGTCATAGTGGTGGGCTACCTCCTGGACCGCTTCGGCAAGTTCGGCTGGAGCATACCGCTGGCAATTTTTACCAGTTCCCTGCTCCGCGGCACCTATCACCTGTACCAGGGATTCGGGCCGTTCTTCGGCAACGTCGTTATGGGGGTGGTGTTCGCTTGGCTTTATACCAGGACGAAGCGGGTGATGCCGCTGGTCATCGCCCATGCGGTGCTGGACATTGTGGCTTTTGTGGGCTTTAGCTTGTTCGGCCGGGCTGTTGGCTTGGGGTGACGCGGCTGGGTTCCGTTAAAGCGATTCGGCCGCCGTCGGCAGGTGACGTCGTTGTCACGCGCTGATGGCGGCCGAAGATGTGATCCGGGCAGCGCTGCCCGGGGGATCGGATATTGGTCGGAAACGGACCGTCAGATGGTGACGGCTCCGGTGGCAGTTTCGAACGTCACGGACAGGATGCCTGGGGTTCCCTTCGGTGCAACCCACTCGACTGCCACGTCCTCCAACGGCTTCTCTACCGGTTCACCCAGCCAAGCCGTCACTCGCTCGGCGGACCCGGCGATAGTCAGGCAGCTCATCTTGACGTTGCTCTCATAGGCGTTGGACGGGTGGAGGGAGGGGTCGCCCTCCCACTTGAGCATGTAGGGAACCTGCGGGTCCGCGATCAGGCCCAGGATGCCGATCTGCTTCCAGGCCAGCTCACGACCGTCCGGGAACTTGCGGTTGCCGTTGACGGCGGCCCGGCCCAGGCGGTCTTCGAACGGGGCGAGGTCGTCCACTTCGACGCACCATCCCATCCAGCCGCCGCCGGCTTCGGACCGTGCCCGGACAGCCTGCCCGAAGGGAGCCTTGTCCGAAGCCGGGTGGTTCAGAACCTCTACAACTTCCAGGTATTTGTGGTCGGCGAGGGGAATGATCATGTTTCGGGTTCCGAAACGGGGGTGCACTCCACCCTTCACGGCTTCAACGCCGAGGGCGGACGAAATACGTTCGGTGGTGGCAACGAGGCCATCTTGTTCACAGGCGTAAGAGACGTGATCCATGCGCATGCCATCATCTTGGCACTTTGTGATGCGCCTCTCAGCTAAGGGTTGCCTTACCAGGTTTTGTGTTTCGGCAGCCCATCGACACCCGCGCACAACAACCCTGAAAACCGCCCCTGACCACCTTCGTCACAATCCTGTTACCGGCCCGGAAGCCTTCCTACACTGAACGCACATGCGCAGTGCCATATCTCGTCAAAGGAGCCCTGAATGTCGAACGGATGGTCTTTCGAAACCCGCCAGATCCATGCTGGCCAGGAGCCGGACAGCGCCACAGGCGCCCGTGCCCTCCCGATTTACCAGACGACGTCGTTCGTCTTCCCCAGCGCGGAAAGCGCCGCCAACCGGTTTGCCCTCGCGGAGCTCGCGCCGATCTACACACGCATCGGCAACCCCACGCAGGATGCCGTGGAGCAGCGTATTGCCAGCCTGGAGGGCGGGCTGGCGGCCCTTCTGCTGAGTTCCGGACAGGCGGCGGAAACCTTTGCCATCCTGAACATTGCCGAGGCCGGGGACCATGTGGTGGCCAGCCCCAGCCTCTACGGCGGTACTTACAATCTCCTGGCGCACACCCTGAAGAAGTTCGGCATCTCCGTGACGTTTGTGGCGGACCCGGACAACCTGGAGCAGTGGCGGGACGCCGTGCAGCCCAACACCAAGCTCTTCTTTGCCGAGGTGGTCTCCAATCCGCGACAGGACGTGCTGGACATCGAGGGCGTGTCGCAGGCCGCCCACGATGCCGGCGTGCCGCTGATCGTGGACAACACCCTGTCCACGCCTTACCTGATCCGCCCGCTCGAATGGGGCGCAGACATTGTGCTCCATTCGGCGACCAAGTACCTGGGCGGGCACGGCTCTGCCATCGCCGGCGTGATCGTGGACTCCGGCAATTTCGACTTCGGCAAGGACCCGGAACGGTTCCCCGGCTTCAACACTCCGGATCCGACGTACAACGGGCTCGTGTACGCCCGGGATCTCGGGGCCGGAGGGGCGCTCGGCGCCAACCTGTCCTACATCCTGAAGGCGCGGGTCCAGCTGCTTCGTGACCTCGGCTCGGCGGTGTCCCCGTTCAACGCCTTCCTGATTGCCCAGGGGCTGGAGACGCTGAGCCTGCGGGTGGAACGGCACGTGGCCAACGCAGTCGACGTTGCGCGCTGGCTGGAGGCAAGGGACGACGTCGAATCGGTCGCCTATGCGGGTCTGCCGTCCAGCCCCTGGTACGAACGGGGCCGCAAGTACGGTCCCAAGGGCACCGGTGCCGTGGTTGGATTCACCCTGGCCGGCGGGGCGGAAGCAGGCAAGCGCTTCGTGGACGCCCTGGATCTCCACTCGCACGTGGCCAACATCGGGGACGTCCGCTCGCTGGTCATCCACCCGGCGTCCACCACGCACAGCCAGCTCCCACCCGAGCAGCAGGCCATCGCCGGTGTGACACCGGGGCTGGTGCGTCTATCGGTGGGCATCGAACACATTGATGACATCATCGCCGACCTCGAAGCAGGGTTCCGGGCGGCCAAGGGCGCGGCCGTCAGCTGAGCCAGGAAGCCCCGCGAAGTCACAACCAGTCACACTCTTAGCCAGAGGCCGGGGCTGTTTCGTACACTCGAAGCAGGTCATGAGTGTCAGCGACAGCCCCGGCTTGCTGGCCGGCAACCCTCTTCCGTGGCGGGGTGCCCCGGGTGAGGACCTGGCCAGCCGGTCAAATGACGGCGGGCAAGCGCGTAGAAGAGGTCCTTTCCATGACGATCACCATCTCCCGAACTGCGGCTCCCGGAAACGGCGTGGTCCGCTACGCCAGCATTGGCGGCCTGCAGCTCGAAGCCGGCGGCAACCTGCCGGACGTCACTCTGGCATACGAAACGTGGGGAACGCTGAACGCGGACGGCTCCAATGCCGTCCTGATTGAGCATGCTCTGACCGGCAGCACGCACGTGACGCGCGGCGACAGCGACGAGCCCGGCTGGTGGGAGCAGCTGGCCGGACCCGGTGCGCCGGTGGACACTGACCGTTTCTTTGTGGTCTCCATCAACATTGTGGGCGGCTGCTACGGCTCCACCGGCCCGTCGTCGGAAGCCCCTGATGGAAAGCCATGGGGATCCCGTTTTCCGTTGGTGACGCTGCGTGACACCACGGAGGCTGAGGCGCGGCTGGCTGACCAGTTGGGCATTCACAGCTGGTTTGCCGTGCTGGGCGGCTCGTTGGGCGGCGCGCGTGCGCTGGAGTGGGCGGTCAGCTTCCCGGAACGGGTGCAGCGCTGCGCTGTGATCTCGGTCGGGGCGGCGAGTACGGCCGAACAGATCGCGTTCGCCCAGGCGCAGACCCTCGCCATCCGGCAGGACATCAACTTTAACGACGGCGACTACTACGGCGGACCGTTGCCCCAGGACGGCCTGGCGCTGGCCCGCCGCATCGCCCACATCACTTACCGTTCGGCAGAGGAACTCGACGGCCGTTTCGGACGCTCAGCGCAGCTTCCCGAATCACCGCTTCGGGCCGCAGCGTTGGGGGAGCGCGGGCGCTATCAGGTGGAAAGCTACCTGGACCACCAAGGGAAAAAGCTGGTGAGCCGCTTTGACGCCAACAGTTACATCGCGCTCACCGATGCATTGATGAGCCACGATGTCAGCCGCGGCCGGGGCTCCCTGGACGAGGCTCTTGGCCGCGCCACCGCCAGGTTCTTCGTGGCGGCCGTGGACAGCGACCGGTTGTACTTTCCGTCGCAGTCCCGCGAACTGGCCGACGCGCTCCCCGGCGAGGTGGACGTCCATGTCATCGAGGCTCCGATCGGCCACGACGGCTTCCTGACCGAGATCGGCCAGCTCGGCAACCAGCTGCGGAGCGTGTTCCTGGTCTAGGACGGGTTCCAGGTTTAGGGCCCGTTCTGGTTCAGGGCGGAGGTTCCCTGCCGCCGAGGTTCTGGGCGGGGATCAGCCGTTCATGATGTCGGAGCGGCGCTTCATGTATTCCTCCATGGCCAGTTCACCATTGCTGTACTGCTGGTCCAGCTCGGCTAGCTTCCGGGCGCGGTAGCCCTGCGGGGCCGACGGCGGCGGGGGAGTCGCCGGGGCAGAGGGGGCCTTGGGTGTTTCTGCACTGCGCTGCTGCCCGTTCTGGGGCTCCCCATACTGTTGCGGCTGACCGTACGGCGGGAACTGCTGGCCGGGGAACTGCTGGTCGGCGGGCGGAACAGGCTGTATCGGCGGGAGTGGCTGGCTCGGCGGCAGGGGCTGCGGGCTCATGATCTCGCGGTAGCCGCCGCTCATGTAATCCTGCTGCGTGTAGCCATCGCGGGGCTGCCGGTTTTGCTGTCCGGGAAACTGACCGGGGTAGCCGCCGGAGAACCCCTGCCCCTGATTCCGTTTGTTGACAGATTTCCGGTACATCCGCATCGCAATCGGAATCACGAACGACAGGATGATGATCCAGAAAAACAAGCTGTTCACGGTGTAGCGCCTCTCATATGTGTCCTTCCAGCTTAAGCCCCGGCCAGCCTAAGTCTCCGGAGCCACCCAGACGGCCCGGATTCCCAGGAAAGCCCCGTCCCGGTCCACGGCGCACTGCACCGCACGCTCCACGGCTTTGCCCCGCGTCGTGCCGCGAAGGGGCCCGATCGGGCGCGTCGAACACACGGATGTCCAGCTCGCAGCGACCGGGACAGAGGATGTGCCGCCAGAAACCGGCCAGCCGCCTTTTCAGCAGGACCACGTGCATCGGCGCACCGTCCACGGGAACGCGGGAGCGATGCCGCCCAGATAATGCCCGGCGGCGGAATAGCCCATCACGTATTCGTCGTAGCACTGGATCAGGTCGATCCGCCGAGTGGGGCCGGGCGCCGCGCCGGCGGCTAGCGGCGGACGTCGGTGGTGCCCAGCGGACCCTCACCGGAACCCAAGGGGACGCCCGGACCGAACACCGGCCCCGGCGTCGGGCGTTTTGCGGTAATGCCGTCGCCGGAGGAGCGGTTGCGCAGCCGCCGCACCACCCACGGGACAAAGTGCGTGCGGGCCCACACCAAATCCCCGGACCGGGCTTCGCGCCACGTGCGCTGTGGCATTGACTTGGGCAGAAGCGGCTCCAGCGTGTGGTTCACATTGAGCGAGTCCAGCACCATGGCGGCGATGGTGTGGTGCCCCAGCGGTGAAAAATGCAGGCGGTCCTCGTCCCACATCTGCGGATCATTCAGCTGTTTGAGCGACCACATGTCGGCAATGATGGCGTCGTGGCGTGCCGCCACGGTGCGGAGGTTCTCGTTGTAGATGGCCACTTTGCTGCGGATCCGCCCCAAAACAGAGGAACCCGTGTCCGGGCCGTTGAACAGCACCACCGTGGCGCCGCCCATCGCCAGGATCTGGACCACCGAATCGAGCTTTTCCGCGAGGGCGTCGGGGTCGCCGCCGGGCCTGATGAGGTCGTTTCCGCCGGCGGAAAGGGTCACGAGGTCCGGCTTGAGAGCCAGGCACGCGGCGAGTTGCTGGTCCACGATCTGCTGCAGGAGCCGGCCGCGGACGGCCAGGTTGGCATAGGCAAAATCGTCCTGGCCGCGGCCCAGTTCCTCGGCTACGCGGTCAGCCCAGCCGCGGTATCCGCCGGGGCTCGAAGGTTCGGGGTCCCCGATGCCCTCCGTAAAGGAATCTCCCATGGCTACATAGCGGCTCCACGGGTGGGATTCCGTAACCGTGTGCGGATTCTGCAGGGCTCTCGCGTCACTCACCGTCCTATCCTGCCCCTTCGTCCGTAAGCTACGCCACCGTAGGTAGTTACCGGCGGGTAACTGTAAGAATGGAAACCATGACTGACGCCCAAGTATTTCCCGCCCCTGTTGTTATGTGGTCCCGGCCCGAGGACCAGCGCTCCGGACGGCCGCTGCTGGTGCTGCTCCACGGCTATGGCGCCAACGAACAGGACCTGCTGAGCCTGGCGGATCTGCTGCCCGAGGAAATTGTGGTTGCCTCGCTCAGGGCGCCGCTGCCCACTGGTCCGGGCTTCATGTGGTTCCCGCTGACGGCCTCGATCGATTACACCCTGGACGCCGTCAAGGAGGCGGCCGGCTACGTGCAGGGCTGGATCGACTCCGTCAAGGCCCACCACCCGTCCGTGACCCTGCTGGGCTTTTCCATGGGCATGGCCATGGCCACCACGCTGCTCCGGCAGCGGCCCACCGACTACGCCGCCGTCGTCGGGCTTTCCGGCTTTGTGATTGATGCCGACGGCGATCCCGCGTTCCGGGACAGCGAACTGGACGGATCCGTCCCTCTGTTCTGGGGCCGCGACCAGCAGGATCCGGTGATCACTCCGGACAAGATCGAATACACCATGGGCTGGGTCCGTGGGCACGTCAAGCTCACCAAGGTGCTCTATACCGGGATGTGGCACGGCATCAACCAGCAGGAGATCGGGCACGTCTCCGAGTTCCTGACCCACGAGGTGCTGAACAAGTAACAGACACCACAAGCAACGGACGACGGCGGCCCGCGGCTAAGTGGCGCTGGCCGCGCCGTTGTTGTTGTCGCGAGTGCGGGTGTCAGGCTTCGGGAGCGCTGACCCTGACCGTCTGGCCATTTACCGTCACGGTATCGCCGTTGTGCAGCTGGCGGCCGCGCCGTTCGTCGATCTCGCCGTTGACCTTGACGAGTCCGTTCTTGATGAGCTCGGCGGCTTCCACGCCGTCCTCCACCAGGCTGGCGAGCTTCAGGAGCTGGCCGAGGCGGATCATGCTGTCACGGATGGGGATCTCTTCAATGTCCTGGTTGCTCATACCAGCAATAATGCCTGACGTAAGGTGAATTCAATGACCCACACCCCACGGCTGCCACTGCTCGCCGGCCTTCCGCTGGCAGTCGGGGCGGGACTGGCCATTCCCGTCCAAGGGCGCATCAACGGCGCCCTGGGGGCAAGGCTCAACGACGGCATCGCCGCGGCTGTTGTGGGGTTCAGCACCGGCCTGGTGCTGATGATCGTGATCTCCCTGGTCATGCCCAGTGGCCGCGCCGGGCTTGCGAGGATCCTGCCGGCGGTTCGGAGCCGGGCCTTCCCGCCCGTATATGTCCTGGCCGGCGGGATCGGTGCCTTTTTTGTGTTCGCACAGTCCTTCACCGTCGGCGTCCTGGGCGTGGCCCTGTTTACGGTGGCAGTGGTGACCGGCCAGACGCTGAGTGGCCTGCTAGTGGACCGGCTGGGCATCGGACCTGCCGGCAAACGGGCTGTGACCGCGATGCGGGTGGTGGGCTGCGTGCTGACCGTGGCCGCGGTGGCATGGGCTGTTTCGCCGCGGCTGGCCGGCTCCGGCTTGCAGGGCGGCACTGGCACCTCCCTGGACGGCACCTCGCTGAACGGCGCAGGCGGCCCGGAGTTGGTCCTGCCGCTGATCCTCCCCGTCCTGGCAGGGTTCCTCATGAGTTTCCAGCAGGCCATGAACGGGACGGCCACGGTCCATTACCGCTCGCCCATTGCGGCCACACTGGTCAACTTCGTCGCCGGTGCGGTGTTGCTGTGGATTGCCTTGGGCATCAAAGTGGCGTTGCTCGGACCGGGCAATCCGTTGCCGGCCGAATGGTGGTACTACCTGGGCGGGCCCATGGGCTGCATCTTTATTGGCCTGGGTGCGCTGCTGGTCCGCAGCCTGGGAGTGCTGGTCACAGGGCTGGGCATGATCGCGGGGCAACTTCTGGGTTCGCTGGGCTTGGACCTCCTGGTGCCGGCGCCGGGGACTGTCGTGGAGTTGACCACCGTCCTGGGCACCCTGCTGACGCTGGGCGCTATTATCTTGGCCACCCTGCCTTGGCCCCGGGGTGCCTTCCGCCGGTAGCGCTTTCCCGGCGCAGTGGCCGGTAGGCTAGGACACGCAGTCCGCTGCACCTTGTTCCCAGCACCGTTCCCAGCCCCTTGTTTCGTTCATTCGCCCCGCCCGCAGTCAGCGGGATTGCACACCCGTGCATCGGGGCCAGATAAACCGCGGACCGCACCCAGCGGCCCTGTAGAAAATTGGAGTTCCACCATGGCACCAAAGTCCGTACTCGACCAGGTCATTTCCCTCTCCAAGCGGAGGGGTTTCGTGTTCCAGGCCGGTGAGATCTACGGTGGTTCGCGTTCTGCCTGGGACTACGGGCCCCTGGGTGCCGAGCTGAAGGAAAACATCAAGCGCCAGTGGTGGCAGTCCATGGTCCGCGGCCGCGAAGATGTGGTTGGCCTGGACTCGTCCGTCATCCTGCCCCGCCAGGTATGGGAAGCCTCCGGCCACGTTGAGGTCTTCTCCGACCCCCTGGTGGAGTGCCTCTCCTGCCACAAGCGCTACCGTGCAGACCACCTTGAGGAAGAGTATGAGGAAAAGAAGGGCCGCCCCGCCGAAAACGGCCTGAAGGACATCGCCTGCGCCAACTGCGGCACCCGTGGCGAATGGACCGCACCGCAGGAATTTTCCGGCCTCCTCAAGACCTTCCTCGGCCCGGTGGCCAGCGAGGAAGGCATGCACTACCTGCGTCCGGAAACGGCCCAGGGCATTTTTGTGAACTTCAACAACGTCCTCACCACGTCCCGGAAAAAGCCGCCGTTCGGCATCGGCCAGATCGGCAAGTCCTTCCGGAACGAGATCACCCCGGGCAACTTCATCTTCCGCACCCGCGAGTTCGAGCAGATGGAAATGGAGTTCTTCGTCGAGCCCGGCACGGACGAAGAGTGGCACCAGTACTGGATGAAGGAGCGCATGTCCTGGTACACCGGCCTGGGCATCCGCGAGGACAACCTGCGTTTCTTCGAGCACCCGCTGGAAAAGCTCAGCCACTACTCCAAGGGCACCACCGACATCGAATACCGCTTCGGTTTCCAGGGTTCGGAATGGGGCGAGCTGGAGGGCATCGCCAACCGCACCGACTTTGACCTCTCCACGCATTCCAAGGCGTCCGGCCAGGACCTGAGCTACTTCAACCAGGCCACCAATGAGCGCTACACCCCGTACGTGATCGAGCCGGCCGCCGGCCTGACTCGATCGTTCATGGCCTTCCTCGTGGATGCTTACACCGAGGACGAGGCACCCAACGCCAAGGGCGGCGTCGATGTCCGCACTGTGCTGAAACTTGATCCGCGCCTGGCCCCGGTCAAGGCCGCCGTCCTGCCGCTGAGCCGCAACGAGGACCTGTCACCGAAGGCCAAGGACCTGGGCGCCAAGCTGCGCAAGAACTGGAACATCGACTTCGACGACGCCGGCGCGATCGGCCGCCGCTACCGCCGCCAGGATGAGATCGGCACCCCGTTCTGCATCACCGTGGACTTCGACACCCTCGAGGACCAGGCCGTGACCATCCGTGAGCGGGACACGATGAGCCAGGAACGCGTCTCGCTGGACAAGGTGGAAGGCTACCTGGCCGCCCGCCTGATCGGCGCCTGAGAATGGCCATCGAATACCGCGAATGGCGCGACGGCGATGACCTGGCGCTGCTCGAAATCTGGGGCGGCACGGAGACCGAGCAGGCCCGGCAGTTCCGCGGGGCCCTGACCGTCTCGTCTGCCGGCAACGACGGGACCCCGTGGCGGCGAACCATCGTGGCCGAGGACGTGATCGACGGCGTCGGCATTCCGGTAGCGGCCGGCGTGGTCTACGAAGCCTCGCTGCACCCCGAACGGCTGTGGGCGTACATTGAGGTGGCGCGCGACCACCGGCGCTCCGGCATCGGTGCCACGCTCCTGACCATGCTGCGCCGCGAAGCCGAGCGGGCGCCGTCGGGCGTTGCCAGGCTCCGCGCGAAGGTGCAGCCCGGCAGCCCTGGCGCGGCGTTTGCCGAGTCGTTCGGGCTCTCGCCCATCCAGCGCTCCCGGCTGGTTGTGGTGGACCCCGGCGCGCTGAAGCTGCCGGTGTTCCCTGGCAAGGACGATGGCGGCCGGCCGGCGAACGATGAGAACGCCGGTTCCGATGTGGTCATGGACCTCGCCACGGGCTCTGTTGAGCTGACCGACCTGGTGGGGCGGTACTACACGTCCATCCACGGCTGGGATTCGCCGGGCGTGTTGTCGGTGGGGCAGGTGCAGAAGCTGTTCCTGGACGACCTCACCGGCGCGCACGGTGCCATTGTGTTGCGTGCTGAGCCGGAATCCGCTTTTGGCGCCGGGGTTGCGCCCAGCAAAAAGGGCCGCATCCGGGCGTTTGCAGTGAGCTACGCCCAGCCGGCCCAGGACCCGACGGCGGCCACCGCATCCGCCCAAGGGCATCAGGCGACGGACGTCTTTGTGGGCCACGAACCCGCACTGGACGCCGACGACGCCGCAGCCGCGGTCCGCGACCTCCTCGCGCTTCTCGCGTACCAGCACCCGGTCATGCTGGAACTGGACGATTCGATGACGGCCCTGCGCGCCGCCGTCGAGCCCTTGCTGGAAAGCGGCACGGCCCGCCAGCAGGGGGCCGACACGCTGGTCGTCTCGGACTGACCTGTCGGGCCCAGGCGGCCCAGCCGTCCGCATCTGAGTAGCGCCAAGTCGTTTGAACCCTTAAAACGACTTGGCGCTATCCAGTTAAGTCCTGCTACGGCACGGCCGTTCCGGCTGGGAGCACAGGTGGCACGAAGTTGAACGTCATCCCGAGCAGCCACACGAGCAGCCGCACCACCGGCAGGTGCAAGACAAACTGCAGGAACGTGAATCCCATCAGGTCACGGGCGCGCAGCCTCAGCACCGCCAGGAGCGGCAGCATAAAGAACGGGTTGCCCAGATTGGGCAGCGCCTCGGCGATGTTGTAGATCTGCACGGTCCGGCCAAGGTTCATCTGGACATCGGTGGCTAACTGCATGACATACGGCGCCTCGACGAGCCATTTGCCGCCGTCGGAGGGCACAAGCAGGCCTAGCAGGGCCGTATACAAGGCGATGACGACGGCGAACGCGCCGCCACCGCCGATGTCCGAGAAAAACTCGGCCAGGTGTGAGGACAGGGTCATGCCGCCGTTGCCGGTGGCCCTGGTCAGGATGGCTGCCATGGCGGAGAGCGGGAACTGAACCAGGATTCCGGCGGTCGGGGGACGGCCTTGTTGACCGCCTGCAGGAAGTTCCGCGGAGTTCCGTGCAGCACGAGGCCCAGGATCAGGAACACCAGCAGGGACCCGTTGCGGTGCCGCTGCGACGGGTTCGTCGTCGAGTTCGACGCCGAGATCCTCTGCGGTGCGGATCGCACCGCCCTGGGGTGCAGAGAAATGCGCGATCACGGTGGTCAGTTCCGTCAGGATCGCCAGGTGAAGATAGTGGTGCCGAAGTCCAGCACGCCGGTGATCTCCAGCAAGGCGGGCGGGAGGGACGCCGCCGTGGCCTGCAACTGCGCAGCGGAGGAGGACAGGCCCAGCGCCCAGACTGCGCCACGGCGGTGCGGGCAGCGGCCGGGATCAGGGCGAGCCGGATGATGAGCCTGGCTACGGGCGGCGACGGCGATGAGGACGACGCCCGCCAGGGGAAAGATGTAGGCGCCCGGGAATCCTTTCTCGGTCCAGGCCGCCATCTTTTGGGCTACCTAGTAGTACTTAGTTAGGTTGGGCCTCGTGGGTGGCAGTAGGGGCAGTATCCGGTCCGTGCGGCGACGAGGTGTTGGAGCTCGCGGAGGATGCC